>NZ_PZPL01000001.1:1934008-2256343 GCF_003044275.1 Rathayibacter caricis DSM 15933
GCCCTCGAGGTCGGCCACGGAGCAGCTCGTGCTGGCGCGGCTCACGGAGTCGGCCTCCGAGCTCTCGGCGCTGGAGGTCGCCGAGCGCGCGGGCATCTCGCGGGCGACGGCCCAGCGCTACCTCTCGGGGCTCGCCGGCCGCGGGCTGGTCGAGATGACCCTGAGCTACGGCAGCACCGGCCGTCCCGAGCACCGGTACCGCGCGAAATGAGTTCAGAGAGAAGGCTGGGACGCGGTTCCGGAGCGACATCGTCTCGCAACGGCATCCCAGCCTGAGCTGTGCGGACCGTTCAGTGCCCTGCGTTCGCTTCGGTCTCGACGCGGCGGCGCTCGGCGGCCTCCTTCGCCATGCGGCGGCCCTTCGGGCTCACCAGCGACGCGATGACCGTGACGGTCAGCACTCCGATGATCACGCTCAGCGAGAGGCCGGTGCCGATCTCGAAGACCTCCACGTGCTCGCCGTTGTTGATGAACGGCAGCGTGTTCTCGTGGAGCGCGTGCAGGATCAGCTTCACGCCGATGAAGGCGAGGATCGCGGCGAGGCCGTAGCTGAGGTAGACCAGGCGGTCGAGCAGGCCGTCGATCAGGAAGTACAGCTGGCGCAGACCCAGCAGCGAGAACGCCGTCGCCGTGAAGACCAGGAAGACGTCGTTGGTCAGGCCGAAGATGGCGGGGACGCTGTCGAGGGCGAACAGGATGTCCGTGCCGCCGATCGCGGCCATGACCAGGAGCATCGGCGTGAGGACGCGCTTGCCGTCGACGGTCGTGTAGAACTTGTCGCCGTCGTAGGTGTCGCTCGTCTTGAAGACGCGCTTGGCGAGGCGGACCATGATGTTGTCGCCCGAGTGCTCGTCGCCCGGCTTCACCAGGTTGAACGCGGTCAGCAGCAGGATGAGGCCGAACGCGTAGAAGACCCACGCGAACGAGTTGATCAGCGCGGCGCCGAGGAAGATGAATCCGGTCCTGGCGATCAGGGCGAAGACGATGCCGAAGAGCAGCACCTTCTGCTGGTCGGCCCGGGGCACCTTGAAGCTCGCCATGATGATCAGGAAGACGAACAGGTTGTCGACCGAGAGCGCCTTCTCGGTGATGTAGCCCGCGAAGTACTCGGATCCGGGAGTCGGCCCGCCGAAGACGAGCACGCCGAGGCCGAAGAGCACCGCGATGCCGACGTACAGGGCCGACCACACCGCCGACTCCTTCAGCGTGGGCTCATGTGCCTTGCGCACATGGAAGAAGAAGTCGAAGAGCAGGAGCAGGACGATGAAGACGATCGTCAGGGTCCAGATCAGGGGCGATACGGTCATCAGTGGGGGAGGCCTCGCTCGTGAAGGGGTGGGGGACGGTCGTCGGGGGGTCCGAGCGCCGGCGACGGGGTCGGGCAGGTGAGAACGCTAGCGATCCGTCGACGCCGGGCCGGCTGGTGCGACCCGATCATGAGCATCCTCTCAGTTCCCGGGCCCGCCGTCGCGTCCAGCGGCCGGTGGGCCACACTGGTGCCATGCCGGACACCGCGGTCGACAAGACCTTCGACGACGCCTACGGGGTGACCATCCACTACCGCTGGTGGTCGCACCCCGCTCCGCGCGCGCTGGTGCAGATCGCGCACGGCGTGGGCGAGCACTCGGGCCGCTACGTCGAGCTCGCCGAGGCGCTCGTCGCCGCGGGCTACGCGGTGGCGGCCGACGACCACCGCGGGCACGGGCGCACCGGCCTCCAGCAGCACGGCGGCGACGCGTCGCAGCTCGGCCGTCTGGGCCCCGGCGGGCTCCGCGCGACGGAGGAGGCGGTGAACCGGCTCACGCGCGAGCTCGCCGCCGAGAACGCCGGCCTCCCGATCGTGCTGCTGGGCCACTCCTGGGGCTCGCTGATGGCGCAGCGGATCGTCGACCACCACTCCTCCGACTACGCCGCCCTGGTGCTCAGCGGCACCGCCTACCGGCTGCCGTTCTTCATGAACGGCGGCGACCTCACCAAGCGCCACCGGCAGCCCGGGGGGCTGGGGCTCGAGTGGCTGTCGCGCGATCCGGCGGTCTGGCAGCTGTTCCACGACGACCAGCTGACTTTCACGGACCCGCTCGCGAAGCGGATCGGGATCGCGGAGACCCTGCGACTGGTCGGCCGCCCCGCGCGCCGCATCGCTCCTCCGCTGCCGTTGCTCATCGTCATCGGCGCCGAGGACACGCTCGGCGGCGAGCGGTCGGTGCGGGCGCTGGCCCGGGCCTACCGGCGCCGGTCGGGCTTCACCGACGTCTCGGTGCGGGTGTACCCGGAGGCGCGGCACGAGCTGTTCCAGGAGCTGAACCGCGTCGAGGTCACGGCCGATCTGGTCGCGTGGCTGGACGAGAGATTCGACTCCCGGCCCGCGCGGCCCGCTCCGGCCTAGGCTGGCCCCATGCATGGCGAGTACAAGGTCCCCGGCGGAAAACTCGTGGTCGTCGACCTGGAGGTGGTCGACGGCAGGTTCGCAGACTTCCGCCTCGCGGGCGACTTCTTCCTCGAGCCCGACACGGCGCTCGACGACATCGACCGCGCGGTCGTGGGGCTGCCGGAGGAGAGCGACGCCAAGACGATCGCCGCGGCGATCCGGGCGGCGCTGCCGAGCGATGCCGTGCTGCTGGGCTTCACGCCCGAGGCGGTCGCGGTCGCGATCCGCCGCTCGCTGCAGAAGGCGACGAGCTGGCGCGACTACGACTGGCGGATCGTGCATGCGAAGGCCGTCTCGCCGGCGCTGCACCTCGCGCTCGACGAGGTCCTGACGGCCGCCGTCGGCGAGGGCCGGCGCGAACCGACGCTGCGGATCTGGGAGTGGGACCAGCCCGCCGTCGTCATCGGCAGCTTCCAGTCGCTGCGCAACGAGGTCGACCTCGAGAACGCCGAGAAGTACGGCGTCGAAGTGGTCCGGCGCATCTCGGGCGGCGGCGCGATGTTCATGGAGGCGGGCAGCGTCGTCACCTACTCGATCTACGTGCCCGGCGACCTGGTGCAGGGGCTGACCTTCGCCGACTCCTACGCGTTCCTGGACGAGTGGACGATCAGCGCGCTGCAGTCGCTCGGCATCGACGCGGTCTACCAGCCGCTCAACGACATCACCTCGCCCTCGGGCAAGATCGGCGGAGCCGCGCAGAAGCGGCTGGGCTCCGGAGCAGTGCTGCACCACGTGACCATGAGCTACGACATCGACGCCGAGAAGATGGTGCAGGTGCTGCGGATCGGCCGCGAGAAGCTGTCCGACAAGGGCATCGCCTCCGCCGTGAAGCGCGTCGACCCGCTGCGCAGCCAGACCGGGCTCAGCCGCGCCGAGATCATCGAGCGGATGAAGGACACCTTCGTGCGCCTGCACGGCGGGACGCCGGGCGACCTCACCGACGCGGAGTACGCGGAGGCCGAGGAGCTGGTGCGGACGAAGTACTCGACGCAGGAGTGGCTGCGCCGGGTGCCGTGATGCCGCCGGGGCGCTGAGGTCGCCGGGACGATGCGCGGCGCGCTCAGCTCGCGAGCAGCTCCTGGTAGTCGGGGTGCTCGGCGATGAACTCCGCGACGAACGGGCATGCCGGCACGATGCGCGAGCCGAAGCGCTCGTGCGCGTCGTCCAGGGCCGCCTCGACCAGGCGGTCACCGAGCCCCTCGTGCCGGTGCTCGGGGGCGATCTCGGTGTGGAGGAACACCACGTCGGACCCGCGCAGCGCGTAGTCGGCGAGCCCGACGTTCTCGCCGTCGACCCACAGCGTGTACCGGGACTCGGTCGCGTCGTGACGCACTTCTGAGATCATCGCGTCACTCTACGCCGGAGGCCGTCGGGAGCCCTTCAGCCCCGGATCGGAGCCCTGGGCGTGTCGGCGGAGGCGCCCCGCACTGGCAGAATCACAGGATGCCCCTCCCGATCGCGGACGGCGTCCCCGAGCTGCGGAGCGCGGTGATCCACGCCGACAACCTCGACGTCCTGCCGCAGCTGGCCGACGGGTCGTTCACGGTCGTCTACCTCGATCCGCCGTTCAACACGGGGCGTGCGCAGGTGCGCACCTCGACCACGTCGGTGCGCTCGGCGACCGGCACGATCGCCGGGTTCAAGGGCCGCAGCTACGAGCGGATCCGCGGCGACCTGCTGCAGTACGACGACCGGTTCGACGACTACTGGTCGTTCCTGGAGCCGCGACTGGCCGAGGCCTGGCGACTCTTGGCCGACGACGGCACCCTCTACCTCCACCTCGACTACCGAGAGGCGCACTACGCGAAGGTGCTGCTCGACGCGCTCTTCGGCCGCGAGTGCTTCCTCAACGAGATCATCTGGGCCTACGACTACGGGGCGAAGGCCACCCGCCGCTGGCCGACGAAGCACGACACGATCCTCGTGTACGTGAAGGATCCGCGCGGCTACCACTTCGACTCCGTCGCGGTGGACCGCGAGCCGTACATGGCGCCCGGCCTCGTGACGCCTGAGAAGGCCGAGCGCGGCAAGCGGCCGACCGACGTGTGGTGGCACACGATCGTGTCGCCGACGGGGCGCGAGAAGACGGGGTACCCGACGCAGAAGCCGGAGGGGGTGCTGCGGCGCATCGTGCAGGCGTCGAGCCGCGAGGGCGACGCGGTGCTCGACTTCTTCGCGGGCTCCGGGACGACGGGCGCGGTGGCGCACGCGCTCGGGCGCCGCTTCGTGCTCATCGACTCGCACGCCGACGCGGTGGCCGTGATGCGCCGGCGCTTCGCGTCGCTGGATCCGGCGCCGCTCTTCCTCTGACGCCCGCGGGGGCTCTGCCCGCTTCTCCAGAAGTTGCGGTGATCGCGCGCGCTTACCGCAACTTCTGGAGAAGCGCGGGGCGGGAGGGTCCTCCACAGGCGCCGGATCCCTCGTCCACCTGTGGAGAGCCGTCAGCGGGCGGCGAGCGGGGCGATCCTGTCGCCATGCATCAGAGCGACAACCCTCTCGGAGCCTTCTCCCGTGCGTCCGCGATCGAGAGGGGGTGGACCGAGGATCGCATCCGGCACCGTGCACTCTCTCGTCCGTTCCACGGCGTCCGCACCGTGGTCGCGCCGCGCACCCACCTGCAGCGCGCTCAGGCGTACGTCCCTCGCCTGCGGGACGGCCGGTTCTTCTCGCACCTGACAGCGGCGGTGCTGTACGACGTCCCGCTGCCCACCCTCGCCGCCGAGGACGACCCGGTGCACGTCGCCGTCTTCTCTCCTGCCAGGCCCCCGCGGTGCCGCGGTGTCGTCGGCCACGCGCTGAACGGCGGGCGCTTCTCCGTGACGACTCGGCGAGGTCTCCCCGTCACGGATGCGGTGTCGACGTGGCTCCTGCTCGGCACGGTCCTGGCGTACCGGGAGCTCGTCGTCGCGACGGACCACCTCCTGTTCGTCCCCCGCTACCGCAGTGACGACCCCGACCGTCCGTTCGCGCGTCGCGCCGACCTCGAGGCCGCTCTCGCGGACTTCCACGGTGCCGGCGCGCGCGCTGCGCACTGCTCTCTCGCGAGCGTCGGACGCGGCGGCATCCCGTCCCGAGACCGGCCTGCGGTTGATGATCGTCGAAGCGGGCCTTCCGGAGCCCGAGCTGAACGTCCCCATCCGCGTGGGCTCGAAGCTGCTCACCGTCGGAGATCTGGTGTTCGCCCGATGGAAGGTGCTCGTCGAGTACGACGGGGAGCAGCATCGCACCAGCGACGCGCAGTTCGCCCGGGACCGGGAGCGGCTGCTCGCCCTCCAGCTGGCCGGGTGGATCATCGTCCCCATCCGTGCCGAGGGCCTGCGCCAGGGGAGCGCCCGGACGATCGCCGAGATCCGCGCGGCGCTCCACGCGCACGGCTGGCGCGGCTGAGCCCCGGATGCGGTCGGCACGGCGCTGCTCGCACTGCCTCACCGCGACGTCCGGGGAGGAGTGACGGGTCACGACTACCGGCAGGCAGGCGACGCCCGCGGCCGCGTCGCTTCCGCACAAGTTGCGGGAAGTGCGAGCAATCACCGCAACTTCTGGATAACGACGATGGGGGTCGGTCCGAAGGAGGAGGAGGAGGAGGAGGAGGAGGGGCTGGGGCGGTGGATGCGCAGACGTTGTGGCATGCGTGAGGAGCTACCGCCGCTCCTCACGTGCGGTAATCGATTTCTGCTCCGGGACAAGGAGGTGGCCGCCGGATCCACTTCGATTCCGCAGAAGTTGCGGGAAGCGCGAGGGTTCACCGCAAACTCTGGAGAAGGGCGGGGCTCGGTAGTGCGACGGCGAGTGGGCCTGAGATGCAGCGCTTCCGCAGTAGTTGTGGGAAGCGCGAGCGTTCACCGCAACTTCTGGAGAAGCGCGTTGGGAGAAGTGCGAGGGGTCTGGGGGGAGGGAAGGTCAGTGGGCTGGAGATGCAGCGCTTCCGCAGTAGTTGCGGTAAGCGCGAGCGTTCACCGCAACTTTTGGAGAAGCGCGGGAGGGTGGGGGGGGGCGGGGGCGGCCGGCGTCAGGAGCTGGCGCGGACGACCAGCTCGGTGGGCATCAGGGTGCGGTGCTCCACCGGGAGGCCCTCGATGCGGGCGACCAGCAGCTCGGCCATGCGGGCGCCCAGCTCGACAGGCATCTGGCGGACGGTGCTCAGGGCGGGCGCGGCGGTGCGGGCGAACATGTCGTCGTCGAAGCCGACGACGGCGACGTCGTCCGGGATGCGCCGGCCGGCCGCCCGCAGCGCCTCGTACGCGCCGACGGCCATCTGGTCGTTGGCGGCGAAGAGGCCGTCGATCGAGGGGTCGCGCTCGAGCAGTCGGCGCATCGCCTCGCGGCCGCTGTCGGGCGAGAAGTCGCCCCACTCGACGAGCGAGTCGTCCAGACCCGCGTCGGCGAGGGTGCGGCGCCAGCCGACGAGCCGGTCGACGCCCGGGGGCATGTCGGCGGGGCCGGCGATGGTGGCGAGGCGGCGGCGTCCGCGCTCGACGAGGTGCGCGGTCGCGGCGGCCGCCCCCTCCGCGTTGTCGACGTCGACGAAGTACGAGCCGCGCTCCTCCGGCGACAGCGGGCGGCCGCCGAAGACGATCGGGAGCGAGTTGGCGAGAGCCGCGTAGGAGTGGTCGCCCGAGTGGTGCGAGACGACGAGTGCGCCGTCGACGTTGCCGCCCAGGAGGTAGCGGCGGGTCTTCTCGCCGTTGGTCTCGGACGCGATCAGCATCGACAGGGTGTAGTCGGTGTCGGCCAGGCGCATCGCCGCGCCCTGCACGATCGAGGCGAAGAACGGGTCGGCGAAGACGCGCGCCGTCGACTCCGGGACGATCAGCGCGATCGACTGCGTGCGCCGCGACGCCAGCATCCGGGCGGCGCGGTTGGGCACGTAGTCGAGCTCGCCGATCGCCTTCTCGACCGCGGCGACGATGTCGGCGGCCACCTGCGGGGCGCCGTTGACGACCCGCGAGACGGTCGCGCGCGACACTCCGGCGCGCGCCGCGACCATCTCGAGGGTGGGGGAGCGCCCCGCCTCGCGGCCGATCGATCCGTCGGCCACCGGTCAGTCCAGGAGCGACGCGGCAGAGCCGCCGAGCAGGCGCGAGTAGACGAGGCCGGAGTCCTTGATCGTGCGCTCCTGGGACTCGTAGTCGACGCGGACGATGCCGAAGCGCTTCTCGTAGCCCCACGCCCACTCGTAGTTGTCGAGCAGCGACCAGACGAAGTAGCCGCGGACGTCGGCGCCCTGGTCGATCGCGTCGGCGACCTTCTCGACGTGGTCGAGGACGTACTGGGTGCGGTCGACGTCGTGCACGCGGCCGTCCTCGACGACGTCGTCGTACGCGGCTCCGTTCTCGGTGACGTAGAGCGGAGGGAGGTTCTCGTACTCCAGGCCCAGGCGGGTGAGCAGGTAGCGCAGTCCGTCGGGGTGCACCTCCCAGTCCATCGCCGTGCGCGGCAGGCCGCGGCTGGGGAAGGTGATGAACTCCGACCCCACGAACGGGGAGGCCGTCTCGCGGTCGGTCGCGACGGCGAAGTCCTCGGTGCCGGCGGGGAGCGCGTGACCCGAGACGTTGTCGTCGTGGTAGTGGTTCACGCCGAGGAAGTCGAGCGGCAGCGAGATGAGGTCGAGGTCGCCGTCGACGATCAGCTCGTCGAGTCCGAGTCCGGCGACGTCCTCGAGCAGGTCCTCGGGGTACTCGCCGCGCAGCAGCGGGTCGAGGAAGATGCGGTTCTGCAGCGCGTCGAAGCGGCGGGCGGCGTCGAGGTCGACCTCGTCCTCGGGGTCGTCGGGGACGGCGTTGGAGAGGTTGAGCGTGATGCCGAGGTTCTGCGCGCCGAGCTGACGCAGCGTCGAGACGGCGAGGCCGTGCGCGAGGTGGGTGTGGTGGACCGCCGCGAGCGCGGCCTGCGGCGAGATCACTCCGGGGGCGTGCACGCCCGCACCGTAGGAGAGCAGCGTCGAGCAGAACGGCTCGTTGAACGTCGTCCAGTGCTGGACGCGGTCGCCGAGGCTCTCGTAGACGGCCTCGGCGTAGTCGCGGAAGCGCTCGGCGGTGTCGCGGTTCGTCCAGCCGCCGGTCTCCTCCACGGCCTGCGGGAGGTCCCAGTGGTAGAGCGTCAGCCAGGGCAGGATCCCGGCGCCCAGCAGCTCGTCGACCAGGCGCGAGTAGAAGTCGAGTCCCTCGGCGTTGACGGAGCGGTCGCCCGGCTTCACCCGCGACCAGCTGACCGAGAAGCGGTACGAGCCCAGGCCCAGCTCCTTCATCAGCTGCACGTCGGCGGGCATGCGGTGGTAGTGGTCGACGGCGACCTCGGGGGTGTCGCCCTTCGCGACGGCGCCGGGGACGCGCGAGAACGCATCCCAGATGCTGTCCTCCTTGCCGCCCTCGTGGCCGGCGCCCTCGATCTGGGCGGCGGCCGTCGCGGAGCCCCACAGGAATCCGACCGGCCAGTCGCGCACGGCGAGGCGCTCGGCCCGGAGGTTCTGCTCAGCGAGGCTCGGCGTCTCGGTGGCGGGGGTGCGGGCAACGCTCATGGGCGACTCCTTCGGCTGGTACGGCCATCCTACGACCTTCGATGGAGCGCTCTCTCGCCGCCGTACCGGCGCCGCGCCGAGATCTCGGGGCGGCGCCGGAGCGGTTCAGCTCCGCCGGTTGTCGGGCGCGGTCGGAGTCGTGCGGACGGAGTCGGTCCGCACGTCGGGCTCGATGCTGCCGGCGGCGAGATCCGCGCCCGCCCGGGCGGCGAGCTGCGGGTCGGTCCGGCGGAGCTCCTCGGCGCGCTCCTCGTCGGCGGCGAGGTCGTGCGCCTCCTGCATCGCCGACTTCGCGCGCAGCGGCGGCGTCTTGAGGAACCACGACAGCACGAAGGCGAGCAGGACCACTCCGAGGGCGACCGAGAAGACGGTCACGGTGGCGTCGTTGAAGCCGGTCAGGAACGGCGCCGACAGCGCGCGGTCGGCGGTGTTCAGGAACGAGGTGTCGCCGTCGAGAGCCGAGCCGATCGCCGAAGTGTCCTGCGACTGCAGGAGGCCGAGGATCTTCTCGTTCGCGGGATCGGCCAGGACCGCCGGGTCGGCGAGAGCGGCCTGCAGATCGGAGGCGATCGCCGGCTTCTGGAAGGCGCCCGCGATCGTGTCGGGGATGCGGGTGAACAGCACCGAGAAGATCACCGCGGTGCCCAGGGTGCCGCCGATCTGCCGGAAGAACGTCGAGGCGCTCGTCGCGACTCCCATGTTCGCCACGTCGACCGAGTTCTGCGAGGCGAGGGTGAGCGTCTGCATCATCTGGCCGAGTCCGAGTCCCAGCAGCAGCATGCCGCCCATCATGAACAGGACCGGCTTGTCGATCGAGACGAAGGTGAAATAGAAGAACGCGGCCGACATCAGGAACGTGCCGACGATGGGGAACGCCCGGTAGCGCCCGGTGCGCGAGATGATCTGGCCCGACACGATCGAGGCGATCATGAGGCCGAGGATCATCGGGAGCATCAGGAAGCCCGACTCCGTGGGAGTCGCTCCGTTCACCAGCTGCAGGTAGAGCGGGATCGTCATCATGCCGCCGAACATGCCGAAGCCGACGAGGACGCCCAGCACGGTGGCCATCGAGAAGGTCGGCGAGCGGAAGAGCTTCAGCGGGATCAGCGCGTCGTCGCCCATCATCCGCTCGGCCGCGATGAAGCCGACGATCCCCAGGACGCCGACGATGTAGCAGACCCACGCGATCGGGGAGCTCCAGCCCCACTCGCGCCCCTGCTCCGCGATCAGCAGGAGGGGGCCGGCCGCGACGATGACGAGGGCCGCGCCCCACCAGTCGATGCGGATCGAGCGGGTGCCCGCGGGCTTGGGCAGGTGCAGGAAGCGGAGCACGATGACGAGCGCCACGGCGCCGATCGGCAGGTTGATCAGGAACACCCAGCGCCAGCCGGTGATGAACAGGATCTCGGGTGTGCCGGCGAGCAGGCCGCCGATCAGCGGGCCGACGACGCTCGAGATGCCGAAGACGGCGAGGAAGTAGCCCTGGTACTTGGCGCGCTCGCGCGGCGGGAGGATGTCGCCCATGACGGTCAGGGCGAGCGACATGAGGCCGCCGGCGCCCAGTCCCTGCACGGCGCGGAAGCCGGCGAGGCCGAGCATCGAGGTCGCGAACCCGGCCAGGAGGGAGCCGATCAGGAACAGGACGATCGCGATCAGGTAGAGCGGGCGCCGGCCGAAGATGTCGGAGAGCTTGCCGTAGATCGGGGTCGCGATGGTCGAGACGATCAGGTAGGCGGTGGTGACCCAGGCCTGCTGCGACAGTCCGTCGAGGTCGTCGGCGATCGTGCGCATCGAGGTGCCCACGATCGTCTGGTCGAGCGAGGACAGGAACATCCCCGCCATCAGTCCGAAGATCACGAAGAGGATCTGGCGGTGCGACATGACCGCGCCGGAGGGCGTCGGTGCGGTCGGTCGTGAAGCGGAGTCGGCCATGGGTGTCCCCTCGTCAGGCGGGCGCCTTCAGGGCACGGCGGACCGCCGCGAACGTTGCGTGCTGCGCAAAGTTACACCGGGAGCCGACGCGCCTCCAGAGCCCGCGGCGAGCCTGAACGGGATCTCAGGAGGCGCGCGCGGGCGTCACTCCGATGCGGCGGCGGGCTCCTCGGTCCAGCCAGCCTCGCGGAGCGCGGCTCGGGCTTCGGCTCGGGCGGAGTAGGGCGTGCGGACGCCCTGGATGTCGCGGTAGTTCTGGTGCCCCGGGCCCGCCCAGAGGATCGAGTCGCCCTCCTCGGCGAGCGAGACGGCGACGCGGATCGCGCGCTTGGGGTCGTCGACCTCGTGGATCTCCCCGTTGGGACGCGCGGCGCGGGCGGCCTCGACGAGAGTGCGGCGGATGGAGGCCGGGTCCTCGAAGCGCGGGTGGTGATCGGTGACGACGAGCACGTCGCTGCCGGAGACGGCGGCCTCGGCCATCGCGGGCCGCTTCAGCGTGTCGCGGTCGCCGTCGGCGCCGAACACCATGATCACGCGGCCGCGGGTCACTCCGCGGACCGCCTCGAGCGTGTGCTGGAAGGCGTCGGCGCTGTGTCCGAAGTCGACGTAGACGGTCGGGCCGCGCTCGCCCGAGACGCGCTCGGTGCGACCGGGGAGCGAGACGTCGACTCCGCCGTCGCGGTGCAGAGCGGCGCGGATCTCGCCGAGCGGCCGGCCCGACTCGACCAGCATGACGATGGCGAGGGCCGCATTGGCCGCCATGTGGGCGCCGATGATCGGCACCGAGGTGGTGATCGCCCGCGACTCGCGGTTCTGGATGCGGAAGCCGGTGCGGCCGAACTCCTGCTCGAGGATCGTCACCGTCCAGTCGGCGTCGACGTCCGGGAGCGAGGTGATGGTCGTCACGGGAATGCCGGCCGTGTCGCGGATGCGGGCGCCGGCGGGGGAGTCGAGCGAGACGACGGCGCGTCGGGCCCGGTCCGGCTGGAAGAGCTGCGCCTTCTGGGAGAAGTACGTCTCCATGTCGCCGTAGTCGTCGAGGTGGTCGTGGCTGAGGTTCGTGAATCCCGCGACGTCGAAGACGACCCCGTCGACGCGGTGGCGGGTGAGCGCCTGAGCGCTGACCTCGATCGCCGCGGCTCCCACGCCGTCCTCGTGCATGCGGGCGAGCAGCGCGTGCAGCTCGGTCGCCTCGGGGGTGGTGAGGCCGCTCGTGATCGAGGTGTCGCCGATGTGGCGCTCCGCGGTCGAGCTGAGGCCCGGGACCACGCCGAGCTGGCGGAGGATCCCCTCGATCATGTGCACGGTCGAGGTCTTGCCGTTGGTGCCGGTGACGCCGAAGAGCACCGGCGCGCGCTCGGCCGTGCCGTACACGGCGGCGGCGACGGCGCCCAGGCGCGAGCGCGGGTCGTCGACGACCAGCACCGGCAGGCCCGTGGCGCGGGCGAGCTCCGCCCCGGCCTCATCGGTCATCACCGCGGAGGCGCCGCGCTCGCGGGCCTCGCCGACGAACTCGGCGCCGTGCCGGTTCACTCCGGCGAGTGCGACGAAGAGGTCGCCGGGCTCGACGTCGGACGCGGTCAGCACGACTCCGGTGACCTCGGCGTCGGCCGGATCGTCGGCCGGGATCTCGAGAGTGCGCGCGAGGGCCGCGAGAGGGACCGCGGGGGCGAGGCGGGGTCGGAGCATGGGGTCCTTTCGTCGCCGGGATCGTCGGTGCGGAGCCGAGGGGGCGGACTCGCGCGATCGCCGGTGCTGTCACCCACGCTAGGGGAGTCGAGCAGGTGAATCCTTGAAGGATATTCGAGGCGGGCCCGAAGATCCGGTCGCCGGGCGGTCGTCGGGAGACCTCGACGGACCCGCGTCTAGGCTCGGAGGATGACGTCGAGCGAGAACGAGACCCCCGGCGGACGTCCTGTGCGCCGGCGCGCACTGGTCATCGGAGGAGTCGCGGTCGCCGCGGGGGCGACAGCGTTCGGCGTCGGCGCGGCGATCGGAGCCGGTCGAGGAGCGTCGGCACCGACAGCGGGGGCGACCACTCCCACGACCCCGACGCCCACTCCGACTCCTCCTCCCTCGGCCACGGCGACCCCCGAGCCGGTCCCGACCGCCACGGAGGAGCCCGCGCCCACCCCGACGCCCGGCATCGACCTGTCGGCGAACTCCGTCGACGACGCGGCGAGCCCGTGGGTGGTCGTCAACAAGCTGCGGACGCTGAACCCGGTCGACTACGTTCCCGCCGATCTCGTCTACCCGGACGTCCGCTACGTCAACCGCCAGCCGATGCGGCAGGCGACGGCCGACGCGCTCGTCGCGATGGTCGCGGCCGCGTCGACGGAGGCGGGACTCGCGCTCGCCGTGCAGAGCGCGTACCGCTCCTACGAGACCCAGGTCAGCGTCTACGCGGGCTGGGTGTCGACCCGCGGTCAGGCCGGAGCCGATGCGACGAGCGCGCGGCCCGGGCACAGCGAGCACCAGACGGGCTGGGCCGTCGACGTGGTCGGCGCGTCCGGGGCCTGCGCGCTGGAGATCTGCTGGGGGGACACCCCGGAGGGGGTCTGGGTGGGGGAGAACGCGCACCGCTTCGGGTTCCTCGTCCGGTACAAGGCGCAGAACACTCCGATCACCGGGTACGAGTCCGAGCCGTACCACCTGCGGTACGTCGGGACGGAGCTCGCGCAGCACCTGCGTGACACGGGGGTCGAGACGCTGGAGCGCCTGTTCGGACTTCCGGATGCGCCCGATTACGCGCCCGGTTCGGTTTCCTAGGCGCTCTAGCGATCACATCCGGGCGTCCGGCGACGTGACACGCGCCGCTCGTTACCGTACTGTTACCCGGAGCGTTTCCGGACGACCCCCTCGTCCGAGCGCGACAGCCCCTTGACAGGGCCACCCCCCCCTGTAGATCAGTGCGTCACCGTGCCGTCGCATCCCGAACCGTGAGATACCTCTGTGCCCCCCAGCTCCACCCGTTCCACCCCGACTCCGTCCCCCGCCACCCCCGAGGTCGTCGCTCCCGCCGCGACCGTCGCGCCCCTGACCCGCCGCGAGGCCAGGGAGCGGGAGGGCCGCATCCGCCCCGCCGTCCCGGCGGCCCCCGCGCAGGACCCGCGCTCGGTCCGCCCCTCCGCCGCCGTGCCGCCGCACCCCGTCGCCGAGACCGTCTTCGTCTCGCGTCGCGACCGTCGCGCCTCCGAGGGCCACCGCCAGCACCGACCGCGCGTCGAGCCCACCCGTCGCGGCTCCGCGTTCCTCCGGCCCACGCGCCGCCACCTCGTGCTCGCGATGTCCGGCGGCCTCGTCGTCGTGGCCGTCGCCGCGGGGGCGAGCCTGACCATCGGCGGATCGGGCTCGTCCGAGTCCGCCTCGGCCAGCGCCTCGGGGACCGCGGCTCGGACCGCCGTCCCCACCACCGTCGCCGTGCTCCCGGCCACGACCGCCTCCGCCCGCGTCGTGCTGAGCGGCGTGTCGACCACCACCGGCACCGTCGCCGGGGGGACCGCCGTCACGCTCCAGGGCTCGAACCTCGACTCGGTCGCCTCGGTGCGCTTCGGCGAGGCCGAGGGCAGCGTCGCCGTCGAGAACCCCGATCGGATCACGGTCATCGCCCCGCCCGCCTCCGGTGAGGTCGAGGGCGTCGTGCCGGTCGCGTTCTTCGACGCGAGCGGCGCGCCGATCACCTTCGACGCCGTGACCGACGCCGCCGCGGCGGTCACGACCGACGGCACGCCCGTCGCGCAGCCGGCCATCGCGACGACGGCGCCCGAGCCGCTCCTCGCCGACCCCGCCGCGGACCTCGGTTCGCCGACGCCCGAGCCGACCGCCACCGCGACAGCGACCGGTGTGCTCGCGACGACCAAGGTCGTCGCGTCGGCCATCACCTTCGCCTACACGCCGGACCCCACGATCGAGGCCGCGAAGGCCGCCGCAGCGCTCGACGCCAGTCGTCTGGCCTCGCAGCTCGACTACGTCGAGACCTACTGGAACGAGTACAACTCGGCGCAGTACGGAGTCATCGGCGGCAACGACTGCGTCAACTTCGCCTCGCAGTCCCTCATCGCCCGTGGCTGGAGCATGGACTCCGAGTGGAGCTTCTCGGCCGGCGGCGGGTACAGCTCGGCCTGGGCGTCCTCGACGGCGTTCAACTCCTACCTCGCCGCGCACCCCGAGCGCGCGACGCCCCTGGCGAACGACCAGCGCGACCAGGTCGAGGTCGGCGACGTCGTCCAGTTCGACTGGGACGGGTCGGGCGACTGGGACCACACCGGCATCGTCACGAGCGTGGACGGCGACACGGTCCTCTACGCCTCGCACACCGTGGACAACTTCGACCAGGACATCGACTCGGCCTCGGCCGGTCGGATCATGTTCTGGAGCATCTGAACGACGGAGGGCCGCCACCGCCTGAGCGGTGACGGCCCTCCGGGGCTCGAGAGAGTCAGTTCTTGAAGACGTCCTTGACGTCCTCGCCGACCTTCTTGGTGTGGGCCTTCGTCTGATCGGCCTGGCCCTCGGCCTCGAGGCGCTCGTTGTCGGTCAGCTTGCCGACCGCCTCCTTCGCCTTTCCGACCAGGTTCTCAGCGGCGTTGCGGATCTTGTCGTCAGCACCCATCAGGGGCTCCCTTCGTTCTGTTCTCGGATCCTCCGGCGAAGGCCGCTGGAGGGGTGGTGCAGCGAGCGCCGGAGGCGCTGCGCGGGTCAGGAGACGCGGTCCTCTTTCGAGAAGCCGGCGCGGGCGCTCGAGGCGACCTCGAGCACGACCGGCAGGCGGGCGCCGAGGAGCCGGTCGAGGCTCTCGACCTCCTCGTGGACCGCGTCGACCACGGTGCGGGGCGAGACGCCCGACCGGGGGAGGACGCGCACCTTCAGCGCGGTCGTCGAGCCGTGCTCGTACGCCGACACCGTCACGTCCAGCAGGTCGCCGCGGCCGGCGAGCGCGTTCTCGAGGACGTCCTCGGCGAAGCCCGTGCCGAACTCCACGGCACCGGCGGGGCCGCCGTCGGCCGACGACTCGTCGCGCAGGACCGTGCCGGTGCGGCCACGGCCGTGGGCGAGGGCGAGCACCAGGGCGAGCACGATGCCCACCAGGCACACGCCGACGATCGCGTAGAGCGGCCAGAGGACGGCGGCATCGCTCCAGGCGGTGCCGTCCTCGGGCGAGATCCGCGAGACGAGCGACGCCCCCTGGTCGGATCCGAACGCCGAGACGGCGTCGCGCACGGGCTGCGACACGGCGACCAGGACGAGCCCTGCGGTGACGGCCGCGAGCACGAGGCCCACCACGAGCAGGACGAGGCGGTTGAGGAAGCGGTTGCTCGTGGTCATCAGATCCTCCCGGAGTCGGCGATGCGGACGGAGGCGCGGGTGGCGGGCTGCGGAGCGATGCGCTCCAGCTCCTCGTCGAGGGCCTTCTGCACCGCGTCGCGATCGACGCCGATGCCGGAGGCGGGCGTGATCGAGACGACCGCGGTGCGGCGGCCGATCGAGGCGCTGGTGTCCTCGCGGCGCGACCGCGCGATCGTCCGGGCCGAGCGGGCGAGCGCCGAGGCGATCACTCCGTCGTCGACCACGACCGCGAGGCGGTCGTCGGCGATCGTGTGCCGAGCGCGAGCACCGGGGGCGAGGGCCAGGACGAGCAGGATCAGCGCGAGCAGACCCGTGCCGACGGCGATGCCGATGAGCGCGCCGGTGGCGAGCTCCCCGACTCCGACGAGCGCGGCGAGCAGATCGGACGGCGCGATCAGCAGCGGAGTCGCGCCGAGGACGGCGAGCACCGCCTCGGTGCCGACGTACGCCGCGATCAGCGCGATCACGGTGAGGACCACGATCTCGGCGGCCGAGCGCGACCGGTGGGTCTCGCGCCGCAGGAAGCGGCCGTACCGGGCGTCGGGGGCGGCGTCGCGGGGGGACGATGCGGGGCTCATGCGACTCTCCTCGTGCTACGGGTCCGGGTGCCGGTGACGCGCACGTCGACGCGGGTGACGGTGCGGCCGGTGAGCGCCTGCATCCGTGCGGCGATGCGGGCGCGGTCGCGGTGGAGGCGGTCGAGCAGGTTCCCGCCGTCGGCTCCGGGAGCCGAGACGGGATCGGGATCGACGACGACCGGAGTGGTGACGGCGAGCGCGAGGCCGCCGCGGTCGTCCGACAGGCGGACGCGGATCGCCGAGACCTCCACGCCGAGCTCCTCGTGCACGACGGCGAGCGCGGCGCGCTCGATCGAGCGGACGCTGACGGTGACGGTCCCCGCCACCGGCGCACCGGTGGCGGGCCGCGACTGCAGGTCGGTGGTCATGCGGTGCTCCTAGCGGGAGGTCGTGCGGCCGCGGAACACGTCCACGAGGCTGCGCACGTCGAGCGATCCGTCGAGCATCCGTGCGATCAGGACGCCCAGCGCCATGAAGACGGCGGTGAGGACGAAGCCCCAGAAGCCGAAGAGCAGGGCGGCGAACGCGAGGATCGCGCCGACGACCACGCCGAGGACGGTGCTGCGGTTCGAGGCGGCGGGGGGAGTGGGGACGCTCATCGGACGCGGCTCTCGGTCTCGGCGGAGTCGTCGTCCCCGGGGATGTGCACGTCGACGATCGCGACGTTGATCTCGGCGACAGCCATGCCCACGAGCTCGGTGATGGCCTCGGCGACGGCGTCGCGCACGCGGTCGGCGACGGTCTGCATCGGCACCGGGTAGGCGACGACGAGGGTGACGTCGACCGCGACCTGGGTCTCGCCGACCTCGACGCGCACGCCCTGGCCGTGGTCGTTGGCGCCGACGGCGGAGCGGATCGCTCCGAACGCGCGGGCCGCGTTGTTGCCCAGGGCGAAGACGCCGGGGACCTCGCGGGCCGCGATGCCGGCGACCTTTGCGATCACGGCGTCGTCGATGACCGTGCGGCCCTGGGCGGTGCCGGAGACGGCGCCTCCGAGGCTCGTCACGGTGTCGACGGAGGTGTCGACGCGGGGGGTGGAGGGGGTGCGAGTGCTGTCGCTCATGATGTCTCCTGTACGTGTCGTCGGCCGCGGGAGCGCGGTCGGGGATCGGGGGCCCGGTCGGATCGACTTCGCAGTCTTGCTCGTCCGGGCTGTGCTTACATGAGTCAGACGGAGCCCGGAGGGCGATCGTCACGGTCCGGATCGGGAAATTTCCTGACCGTTGCCTGATAGTCGTCCGGCACGGTGCCGACGGTCGGAGGAGAGAGGGCGCCATGCCGGGTCTGGAGTCGGCGAGCGATGCGCTCCTCGCCGAGCGCTCGGCCGAGGGTGACGTCCGGGCCTTCGAGGTCCTGGTCAAGCGGCACCAGTCGATCCTCCGCGCGTACGCGTGGCGGCTGACGGGCTCGCAGGCCGATGCCTCCGACGCCGTGCAGAACGCGCTCATCACCGTGTGGGCCCAGCTGCCCCAGCTGAAGGAGCCGGCGAGCGTGCGCAGCTGGATGATGCGGATCGTCAGCCGATCCAGCGTCGACCTGATGCGCCAGCGCCGCCCCGCCGACGACGTCGACGCCGTCGAGCACCCCGCCGCGAAGGAGCCGGGGCCCTTCGAGGCCGCCGAGCGCTCCGACGCGATGAAGGCGCTCGCCGCAGCACTGGCCGAACTGCCGGAGTCCCAGCGCCAGTGCTGGCTGCTCCGCGAGGTGGGCGGCGAGTCCTACGGTGAGATCGCCGAGCACCTCGGACTCACTCCGACCGCCGTGCGCGGCAAGCTCGCGCGAGCCCGCGAGTCGCTCGTCGTGGCGATGGAGGACTGGCGATGAAGGACGTCCCCGATGAAGGAGCAGGCCCCATGAACGCCGACGACAGGCCGGAGGTGCCGGGGGACCGGCCGGCCGGACCCGAGCGCAGCGACGCGCTCGAGGTCGTGCCCGTCGAGGCGGCGCCGCTCGACGGCGCAGCCGAGGAGCGCACGATCGACGACCTCAGCGACTACCTCGACCGTGGACGCCTCCCCTACGACCCCGCGATCGAGGAGTCGCCCGAGCACCGCAGGACGCTCCAGGCGCTCGAGCGGGTGCGCGCTCTGTCGGGCGCGTTGATCGACGACGACGCCGAGCGCCTGCCCGCTCCGGAGGAGAGCTGGTTCGGCTCGATCCTCACCCAGGTGCGGCGGGAGGCGCGCGCCGGTCGCGACATCCCGCTGGCGAGCCCCGAACCGGACGTCGAGCTGACGATCACCGAGGGCGCGGTGCGCGGCCTCGTCCGGGAGGCGGGCGACAGCGTCCCCGGCGTGCTGGTCGGCCGCTGCCGGCTGGTCGGCGACGTCGGCGACCCCGAGGCCGAGATCGCGATCGAGGTCACGATCTCGGTGTTCTGGGGCGTGCCGATCGCCGACGCGGCCCAGCAGGTGCGCGAGCGGATCCACTCGCGACTGCTCACCCAGACCGAGCTGAGCATCTCGACGATCGACGTCCGCGTCGAGGACGTCTACATCCCCGGAACGGAGGGGTCGTGAGCACGGCGGGCGGCGTGGTCGCCCCGCAGTCGGAGAGCCCCTCGTCCGTGCTCACCGCGCTCGTGCGCGCCGTTCCCGGAGTGGCGATGGTCGTGCCGGCGCGGGCCGAGGCACGCGACGTGCTCGCCCACGCGGCGACGGCGCTCGCTCCCTCGCCGATCCCGCTGCTCCCCGGCTCCCTGGGCACCGCCTCGGGCGGCACGCTCGCGGAGCCGGTGCTGGTGCGGATAGCGCCCGACGGGATCGTCGTCTCGATCGACATCGGAGTGGCTGCCGACGCGTCCGCACCGGGCGTGGCCCGGGCCGTGGGCGCCGTGGCGCGGGAGTGGTGCGAGCAGGAGCACCCGGAGCGCCGCGCGCGGATCGCGGTGCGGATCGCGGCGGTCGACTAGACCCGGGGATCGCCGTCGTCGGCTCGGGTCGGCGATCGCTCGGCCAGGACCGGCGCGCGCTCAGCCCTGATCGGCGAGGAACGACTCCGTCTCGGCGGCGGTCGGGGCCGAGACGGCCGCACCCGCGCGCGTGACCGAGACGGCCGCCGCCGCGCCGGCCCATCGGACCAGGGGCAGCAGCGCCTCCGGACCGGCGAGGTCGACGGCGCTCGCCGCCAACCGGGCCGAGAAGGCGCCGCAGAAGGTGTCGCCGGCTCCCGTCGTGTCGACGGCGCGGACGCGGAACGCAGGGGCGTGCAGCGGTTCGCGACCGCGCACGGCGACGACCACTCCGTCGGAGCCGAGCGTGACGAGGACGAGCGGCACGAGCGCCGTCAGCGCCGCGGCCAGGGCGGTGTCGTCCGCCGCCTCGAGGCCGCGCGCGCTCCCGAGCTCCCGTGCCTCGTGCTCGTTGACGATCAGCACGTCGAGTGCCGCGAGCAGCTCGTCCGGCAGCGGCCCGATCGGTGCGGCGTTCAGGATCGTGACGACCCCGGCGGCGCGCGCCGCGCGGGCGGCGGCGAGCACCGTCTCCTGCGGCACCTCGAGCTGGAGCAGCAGAGCGGAGGCGCCCGCGACGACCTCCTCCTCCGCGCCGGTCAGCCCCGTGAACGCGGCGTTCGCTCCGGAGTCGACGACGATCGCGTTCTCGCCCGCGTCGTCGACCGTGATCTGCGCGGTGCCCGTCCGCTGCTCGACGCGGCGGGCGTGCAGCTCGAGCGGCTCGCGGGAGAGGACTCCGGCGAGCTCGTCGCCCGCCGCATCGCGCCCGAGGCTCGTGACGAACGCGGTCCCCGCGGCGGTCCGGGCCGCGGCCACCGCCTGGTTCAGGCCCTTGCCGCCCGGGAACGTGCGGTAGTCCGAAGCCAGCACCGTCTCACCGGGAGCCGGGATGCGGGCGACGCGGTGGACGTGGTCGAGGTTGGCGCTTCCGAGGACGACGAGGGGCATGCCCTCGACGTTAGGGCACGCGCAAGGGGCTCCGCGCGACGCGGCCCGCGCCTACGGTGGAGGCATGGACACTCGAACTCTCGGACGCACAGGTGCGCCCGTCTCCGTCGTCGGCCTCGGAACCTGGCAGCTCGGTGCCGACTGGGGTGACGTCGCCGAGAACGACGCCCTCGCGATCCTCGACGCCGCCGTGGAGTCGGGGGTGACCCTTTTCGACACCGCCGACGTGTACGGCGACGGCCGCAGCGAGCGCACGATCGGCTCCTACCTCGCCGCGCATCCCGACTCCGGGGTGTTCGTCGCGACCAAGATGGGCCGCCGCGTCGACCAGGTGCCCGAGAACTACGTGCTCGACAACTTCCGCGCCTGGACCGACCGCTCGCGCAAGAACCTCGGCGTCGACACCCTCGACCTCGTGCAGCTGCACTGCCCGCCCACCTCCGTCTACTCCGACGACGTCGTCTTCGACGCGCTCGACACCCTCGTCTCCGAGGGCGCGATCGCGAACTACGGCGTCTCGGTCGAGCGCACGGAGGAGGCGCTCACCGCGATCGCGCGGCCGAACGTCGCGAGCGTGCAGATCATCCTGAACGCGTTCCGCCTGAAGCCGCTCGACGCGGTGCTGCCCGCCGCCCGCGAAGCCGGAGTGGGGATCCTCGCCCGCGTGCCGCTCGCCTCGGGACTGCTGAGCGGCCGGTACACGACCGAGACGACCTTCGCGGCCGACGACCACCGCAACTACAACCGCGACGGCTCCGCGTTCGATGTCGGCGAGACGTTCTCGGGCGTCGACTTCGCCACCGGAGTCGAGGCCGCGCAGGAGTTCTCGCGCCTCGCCGCTGACCACGGCCTCGCCCCCGCGGCCGCCGCGCTCGCCTGGATCATCCAGCAGGACGGCGTCACCTCGGTGATCCCCGGCGCCCGCTCGCCCGAGCAGGCCCGCGCGAACGCGACCGCCGCCGACGCGGCTCCGCTCGGCCCCGCGTTCATGGAGGCCGTCAACGCCCTCTACGACACCCACTTCCGCCCCGCCGTCCACCCCCGCTGGTAGCCCGATCGCCGAGGTGCCCGAGAACGTCGCTGTTCCTGAGGGAAGCGAGCATTCTCGGGCACCTCAGGGCTGAAGGGCCTGCTTGACCTGCGCGACGACGGAGGAGAGATCGGCGAGGTCGTCGCCGGTGAGCTCGATCACGTGCCAGCCGGCAGCGCGGAGTCGCCCCATCCGGGCGCGGTCCCTGCGCCACCGGCCGCGCTCGACCCGGTGATAGTCGCCGTGGTACTCGATGACCACCCTCGCCCAGGCGATGCAGAGATCGACGCGGCCGAGGAACGCACCGTCCGCTGACCTGATCTCGACGTTCGCCTCCACTCCGCGGACCCCCGCTCGCACCAGCGCGACGCGGACGATCGACTCCGGCCGCGATTCCGCCCGCGCGTCGAGGAGGTCGAGGGCGAGACGGAGCAGCCCGACTCCGCGGCGCCCCGGGGAGGAGGCGACCGCGGCGGTCAGTCCCTCACGAGTCACGAGCCTCTCGCGGAGGAGGAAGTCGCCGACCGCGACGAGATCCCCCAGGTCGAGCAGCGCGCCGAGATCGCACCAGGTGCGTGCCGGGCTCGTGAGGGCGCCGCGCCTGCCCTGGACGACGTCGCCCGGCCGGAAGGTCAGCTTGCGCCCGGCTGTGCCGGCTGCGTGCGGAGCGCGGCGGGGAGCCTCCACCGCGATGTCGAGATCGGACCGGTGCTCCCACTCGGGAGGCAACGGCGCTCCCCACAACAGCGCGGCGGTCGGCCCGCAGACCACGGTGCCCGGTCCGAGGCGGTGGAGGAGTGCGGCGCACCGGTCGCCGAGAGTGGACGACGGCACGGCCGTTCGGATCCCGTAGGTCGGACGCGCGAGCCTGGGCCCGCGCAGCACCCCGGGCGTCACCCCCGCGGCTCTCGCCTCCGCGACGCTGAACGCTCCTCGCGGCCATTGCTGCTCCTGCACCCCGACACTCTGGCGCTCCATCGGCTAGCGTGCGCCGTTCTGTCCACAGGGGGCAGACGAGGTGCCCGAGAATGCATCGGATCCGTCGGATCCAGTGCGTTCTCGGGCACCTCGGGGAGCAGGCTAGGAGTCGAGGGCGGCGTCGACGATGGTGCGGGCCTCGGCCTGCACCTCGTGGAGGTGGTCGAGGCCGCGGAAGGACTCGGCGTAGATTTTGTAGACGTCCTCGGTGCCGGACGGGCGCGCGGCGAACCACGCGTTCTCGGTGACGACCTTCACGCCTCCGACGCCCGCGCCGTTGCCCGGGGCCTTCGAGAGCTTCGCGACGATCTCCTCGCCAGCCAGCGTGGTGGCCGAGATGGCGTCTCCGTCGAGCTTGCCGAGCGCCGCCTTCTGCGCCTTGGTGGCGACGGCGTCGACGCGCTCGTAGACCGGGTCGCCGAAGCGCTCGGTCAGCTCGCGGTAGAGCGCCGACGGGCTCTTGCCGGTCACGGCGATGATCTCGGAGGCGAGCAGCGCGAGCAGGATCCCGTCCTTGTCGGTGGTCCACACGGTGCCGTCGAAGCGGAGGAACGACGCGCCCGCCGACTCCTCGCCGCCGAAGCCGACCGAGCCGTCGACGAGGCCCGGGACGAACCACTTGAAGCCGACCGGCACCTCCCAGAGGCGGCGGCCGAGCGACTCGGCGACGCGGTCGATGATCGAGGAGGAGACCAGCGTCTTGCCGATCGCCGCGTCCTCGCGCCAGCCGGAGCGGTGCGTGTACAGGTACTGGATGGCGACGGCCAGGTAGTGGTTGGGGTTCATCAGCCCGCCGTCGGGGGTGACGATGCCGTGGCGGTCGGCGTCGGCGTCGTTGCCGGTGAGCACGTCGTAGTCGCCGGAGCGGGCGACGACGGAGGCCATCGCGCTCGGGGAGGACGGGTCCATCCGGATCTTGCCGTCCCAGTCGAGGGTCATGAAGCCCCAGGCCGGGTCGACCTCGCCGTTGACGACGGTCAGGTCGAGCTCGTACATCTCGGCGATCAGCTGCCAGTAGTGCACGGAGGCGCCGCCCAGCGGATCGGCGCCGATGCGCACTCCCGCCTTCTTGATCGCGTCGATGTCGATGATGTTCTTCAGGTCCGCCACGTAGTGGGTGCGGAAGTCGTACGTCTCGACGGCCGAGGGCTCGGCCGACTTCACGCCGCGGTTGCCGTCGGCGATCAGCTCGTTGGCGCGGTCCGCGATCCAGGTGGTGGCGTCGGAGTCGGCCGGTCCGCCGTGCGGCGGGTTGTACTTGAAGCCGCCGTCGCGGGGCGGGTTGTGCGACGGGGTGACGACGATGCCGTCGGCCTCGTCGGTGTGCGCCGGGTCGTTGTTCCAGCGGAGGATCGCGTGGCTCAGCGCCGGGGTGGGCACGAAGTCGTCGAACTCGTCGACGAGCACGCGCACCTGGTTCGCGACGAGCACCTCGAGGGCGGTCGTCAGCGCAGGGCGCGAGAGGCCGTGGGTATCGGCGCCGATGAAGAGCGGACCGGTGATGCCCTGCTCCGTCCGGTACTCGACGATCGCCTGCGTCACCGCAGCGATGTGGTCCTCGTTGAAGGCGGTGTCGAACGAGGATCCGCGGTGCCCCGAGGTGCCGAAGACCACCTTCTGGAGCGGGTCGGACACGTCCGGCTTGTTGTCGTAGTAGGCCCTCACGAGGGCTTCGACGTCGATGAGATCGGAGGCCTGTGCCGGCTTCCCTGCGCGATCGGTCATGGGGTCCATAGTGGCAGCCCGCCCGGGCCCGCGATACCGCCTGGACAGCCGGTGGCTAGGCTGTCCGCCATGCCCGACAGCGCCTCCGAGTCCCGTGTCTACAGCTATCTCGGGCCCTCCGGCACGTTCACCGAGGCGGCGCTCGCGCAGGTCCCGGAGGCACGCGGCCAGCACTGGCGCAGCGTCGCGAACGTGGGCGAGGCGCTGGGCGATCTGGTCTCGGGCCGGAGTCACGGCGCGGTCATCGCGATCGAGAACTCGGTCGAGGGCGGAGTGACGGCCACGCAGGACGCGCTGGCGCGGATCCCGGGGCTGCGCATCGTGGGCGAGTACCTGGTGCCCGTCTCGTTCATCCTGGTGGCGCGGCCGGGGACGCGGCTGGGCGACGTGCGGACCGTGGCCGCGCATCCGGTCGCCTACGGCCAGTGCCGGCAGTGGCTCGACGCCGAGCTGCCCAGCCACGAGTACCTGCCCGCGTCCAGCAACGTGCAGGCGACGGTGGACCTGCTCGCCGGGTCTCCCGCGGACGCCGCCATCGCTCCTCCGGGGATCGTCGCGCACCACGCGGTCGACGTGCTGGCCGAGCGGATCGGCGACAACCCGAACGCCGTCACGCGGTTCGTGCACGTCTCGCGCACGACGCTCCTGCCCGAGCCGACGGGCGCGGACAAGACGAGCATCATCGCGGAGCTGCCGGCGGACGAGCCGGGCGCGCTGCTCGAGATGCTCGAGCAGTTCGCGACCCGCGGAGTGAACCTGAGCATGATCCAGTCGCGGCCGATCGGAGACGCCCTCGGCCGCTACCGGTTCGTGCTGGATCTCGACGGGCACGTGGCCGACGAGCGCGTCGCGGACGCCCTGCTCGGGCTCCGGCGGTTCAGCCCGGGGGTGATCTTCCTGGGTTCCTACCCCCGGGCGGATCGCCGTCCGGTCTCGTACGTGCGACGCTACGACGACGAGGTGTTCATCGAGGCGCGGGACTGGCTGCGCGGACTCCTCACCGCGGAGCCGGAGGTCGACGATGACTGACAGGGACGGGCAGGACCCGGACACGAGCACGACGGGCGGGCGGGTGCGCGAGCGCGGCGGGCGCGAGCGCATGGACCCGCGCTACGACCCCGCCTTCCAGCGGGGCTTCGCCGGGGGAGTGGACCGGGTGCGCGGCGACGACCGCGCGTTCGCCCGACCGGGGGCAGGGCCGCGTCCGACCGGTGCGCGCTCGGCGCCGCTGCCGCGCATCGCCGAGGTCGCCGACAGCCGGCGCGCGCGCCGGGAGGCCGCCGGGTCCGCGCGGCCCGAGGAGGCGGTGCGCCTGCCCTCCGAGGCCCGGCAGCCCGCGCAGGACGTCGAGCCGGAGGCTCCGTCCGCCCCGGTGATCGCGTCCGAGCCCGACGCCCCGCTGCTGCGGAACCCCTGGCTCCTGGTGCTGCTGCTCGCGGGACTCGCCGGGACCGCGCTGGGGTTCGCGATCCTCTCGATCGGCTACTCCTCGCCGCCCGCCCCCTACTACGGCGACTCCGACACCCCGTCGCCGGAGTGGATCCAGCGGCAGATCCTCTATTACGCGTCGATCCCGCTGCTGGGGTCGCTGCCGTTCTCGCTGCTGATCGCGATCGGGGTCGCAGCGCTGCGCTGGCGCGGGCGTCCGGCCCCGCGCGAGGAGGAGCAGGCGGAGGACTGAGGCCCGCTCCCGCGCTCAGACCCCCGAGGCTCCGAACAGCAGTCCGAGCAGGTAGGTGACGAGCGCCGCTCCGTAGCCGATGCCGAGCTGGCGCAGCGCCCGGGCGAGCGGGGGCGCGCCCGACAGCAGCCCCACGATCGCGCCGGTCGCCAGCAGGGCGAGGCCGACGAGGACCGCGGCGAGGATCACGGCGGCGATCCCGGACAGGCCCAGGAGGTAGGGCAGCACGGGGATGATCGCGCCCGACGCGAAGAAGCAGAAGCTCGAGAGCGCGGCGCCCATGCCCGTGCCGATCGACTCGTGCTCGTCGATCGACGGATCGGCCTTCGGGCCGCCGATGGTGATCGGCGACGTAGCCGCGACTCCGCCGCGCAGCCCCGTGAAGACGTGCTCGGCGCGGGCGTTCGCCTCGGCCTCGGTCATGCCGCGCGCGCGGTAGACGAGGGCGAGCTCGTTCGCGTCGACGTCGAGGTCGGGGACGAGGCGGTTGGTGTCGAGGTCGGGGGAGGAGGCGCTCAGCAGCTCGCGCTGCGAGCGCACCGAGACGAACTCGCCCGCGCCCATCGAGAGCGCGCCGGCGAGCAGCCCCGCGAGGCCGGTGAACAGCACGACGCTGGTGGCCACTCCGCTCGCCCCGACGCCCAGCACGAGGGCGAGGTTCGAGACGAGGCCGTCGTTGGCGCCGAAGACCGCGGCGCGGAAGGTCCCGGAGAGGCGGGTGCGGCCGCGCTCGGCGAGTCCCCGCACGACCTCGCCGTGGATCCGCTCGTCGGCCGCCATGGCCTCGGTCGCGTCGTCGTCGTCGGCGTAGGGGGAGCGGGCCTCGGCGCGCTGGACGAGCGCGAGCACGAAGACCGAGCCGAAGCGGCGGGTGAGGAAGCCCAGCACGCGCGTGCGCAGATCCGGTCGCGGCGACGGCTCCGCGGCGGAGCCGAGCAGTCCGCGCCAGTGCTCCTCGTGCCGGCCCTCGGCGGCGGCGAGGGCGAGCAGGATCTCGCGCTCCTCGCCCGAGCGGCGGCCCGCGAGATCGCGGTAGGTGGCGGCCTCGGCGAGCTCGTCGGCGAGGTAGCGGCGCCAGCGGCGGATCTGCGCGGGGCTGGGGGGAGCGGGGTCCTGGACGGTGTCCACCATGGGATCTCCTGGGTTCGGGCCCGCCGACCCGCGCGAGAGGGACCGGTCAGGACGTGCGTCGACTGACCGAAGGTCTCGTTCGCCCGGGTCCGTGCGGATCCGGGTGGAGCGCCGGGTCCGGATCGTTCCGGACCAGCATGTCGACGCGCCTCGTCGCCTGCCGAGCAGGCGGTGGGAACTACTCCCCTTCGCGTGGACCACCGTAGCCGAGATCGGCGCCGATCGGGCCGGATCGCTCGAGAGGGCGTCGTGCGGGACCGCGCGGCGAGAGGGCGCGCTGCAGCACCAGGGCGGCGGCGCCGACCGCGGCCGCGTCGGCGACGTGGGCCGACAGCAGTACGCGCGACCCCGGATGCTCGTCGGCGAAGCGGGCGCGCAGGACGGCCAGGTGCCGGGAGCCGGCCACCGCGAAGGCGGGTCCGGCGAGCACGACGGAGTCGAGGTCGAGCAGATCCGCGAGCGCCACGGCGACGTCGGCGAGCTCGTGGGCGGCGGCGTCGACCACGGCAGCGGACGCGGGGTCCCCGCGGACGGCGGCGGTCGCGATCACGGCGGCGTCGGCGAACGCGTCGCCCGAGAGGCCGGGGAGTCTCGCCGCGCGCGCTCCCGCGGCGATGCCGGGCAGTCCGACGCGCTCGGCGACGGGGGCGGAGCCGCGGGGCCCGAAGCGGTCGAGTCGGCCCGCTCCCGCTCCGGAGCCGCGGTGCAGGGCGCCGTCGAGGACGAGGCCGGCGCGGATCCCGCCGGCGAGGTACAGCGTGCAGTGCGCGCCCGCCGCCGGGAACGTCCCGGCCCAGAACTCGCCGACGGCGGCGGCCGAGGCGTCGTCGTCGAGCAGCACGGGCAGCGCGCAGGCCTCCTCGAGCAGCGAGCGCAGCCCGGCGGCCGCCCACTCCGCGCCCTGCGGGCCGGGCAGGCCGACGACGCGCTCGCCCGAGCGGTCGACGCCGCCCGGAGTGACGACGCCGACGCCGACGACCCGCTCGCGCTCGACGCCGAGCGCCTCGATCAGGAGGTCGATCCGCTCGGCGAAGCCGCGCACGAACGACTCCGGGCCCTCGTCGAGGACGCCGCGGGTGCGGAGCCTCCCGACGACGGATCCGGCGAGATCCGCCACGATCGCGGTGGTCGAGTCGGCCTCGAGCTGCAGGCCGAGGGCGACGCGCGCGGACGGCACGAGGGCGAGGAGCTCTCGCGGCTTGCCGCCCGTCGACTCCGAGCGGCCCGCGTCCGCGACGAGCCCGTCGGCGAGCAGCTGCCGGACGAGGATCGACACGGTCGCCTGCGTCAGCCCGGTGACCTGGGCGAGCTCGACCCGGCTGATCGGACCGCGGGCGCGCACGAGATCCAGCAGGACCCCGCGGCTCGTCGCGGGGGAGCGGGGCGCTCGCGTGGTCGCCATCGGCGCCTCCGTTCTGCTCGTGCGTCCCTTGACGGTACTTCGTTAAGTCGTCTAAGAAAGTATCCGACACCGGATACGACAACCGAGGCGAGGAAGCCATGACCGTCATCCCCCTGCACGAGAACTGGACACTGCGAGCCCTGGAGGGCCCGGAGGCGCCCGAGCGGCCGACGGGGGAGGTGGCGGCGACCGTGCCCGGCTGCGTGCACACCGACCTCCTCGCCGCGGGGCTGATCCCCGATCCCTTCGACGGCGGCAACGAGTCACGGCTGTCCTGGATCGGGCGGACGGCCTGGGTCTACGAGACCCGCTTCGCCTGGTCCGACGACGGCTCCGAGCGGTACGACCTCGTCGCCGAGGGGCTGGACACGGTGGCGACCCTGCGCCTGAACGGCGACGAGATCGGGCGCACGGAGAACCAGCACCGGTCGTACCGCTTCGACGTGCGGGAGTCCCTGGTCGAGGGGGAGAACCTGCTCTCGATCGAGTTCGCGGCCCCGGTCGACGAGGCCGAGCGCCGCTCGATCGAGCACGGCCCGCGCCCGCACGTGAACCACCACCCCTACAACGCGCTGCGCAAGACCGCGAGCAACTTCGGCTGGGACTGGGGCATCGACGTCGCCACCAGTGGCATCTGGCGGCCGATCGGCCTCGAGAGCTGGTCGGGCGTGCGGATCGCCGCCGTGCGTCCGCTCGTCGACGTCGACGGGACCGACGGCGTGCTGAGCGCGCACGTCGACCTCGAGTGGGCCGGCGCCTCCTCGGCCGAGGTGTCGGTCGCGGCGGGCGGAGCGGAGACGGCGACCACCGTGGACGCGGGCACGGCCGAGGCGGTGCTCGCGCTGCGGGTGCCGGATGTCGACGTCTGGTGGCCGCGCGGCTACGGCGAGCAGCCCCTCTACGACGTGGGCGTCGCGGCGGGCGACGAGTCGGTCTGGACGGGACGGGTGGGCTTCCGCACCGTGCGAGTCGACACCACTCCGGACGAGGACGGCTCGCCCTACCGCGTCGAGGTGAACGGCCGGACGGTGCAGATCCGCGGGGCCAACTGGATCCCGGACCACGCGTTCGTCACCGAGGTCGACCGCGACAGGTACGCGCGGCGGATCGCCGACGCGACCGAGGCGAACATGAACCTGCTGCGCGTCTGGGGCGGCGGGATCTACGAGTCGCACGACTTCTACGACCTCTGCGACGAGCAGGGCGTGCTGGTCTGGCAGGACTTCCTCTTCGCCTGCGCGGCCTACGCCGAGGAGGAGTGGCTCGCCGTCGAGGTCGAGCCGGAGGCGCGCGAGGCGGTCACCCGGCTCAGCGCGCACCCGTCGCTGATCATCTGGAACGGCAACAACGAGAACATCGTCGGCTACACCGACTGGGGCTGGCGCACCCGGCTCGCGGGCGCGACCTGGGGCAACGCCTACTACCGGCGCCTGCTCCCGGGGATCCTCGCCGAGCTCGACCCGACGCGGTTCTACTCGCCGGGCAGCCCGTACTCGTTCGACGACTACCTGCACCCCAACGATCCGGCCAACGGCACCGTGCACATCTGGGACGTCTGGAACACGCGCGACTACACCGGCTACGCCGACTGGCGCCCGCGGTTCGTCTCGGAGTTCGGCTTCCAGGGCCCGCCCGCCTGGTCGACGCTCACGAGCGTCGTGCACGACGAGCCGCTCGAGCCCTACGGCGAGCAGATGCTGGTGCACCAGAAGGCGCACGAGGGCAACCTCAAGCTCGAGCGCGGACTCGCCGGTCACCTGCCCACACCGGTCTCGATCGAGGACTGGCACTGGGCGACCCAGCTGAACCAGGCGGCCGCGCTGCGCTTCGGCATCGAGCACTTCCGCTCGCTGTCGCCGCTGAACACCGGAGTCGTGGTGTGGCAGCTGAACGACGACTGGCCGGTCGTCTCGTGGGCGGCCGTCGACTTCCACGAGCACCGGAAGCCCCTCTGGTTCGCGCTCCGGGCGGCGTACGCGCCCCGGCTCGCGACCATCCAGCCCCGCGACGGCGGGCCGGCCGCGGTGCTGCTGAACGACACGGACGAGGCGTGGAGCGGCTCCGTCGTCGCCCGGCGCCTGCAGCTGGACGGCACGGTGCTCGCGGAGGAGCGCTGGGACGCGGCGGTTCCGGCGCGCGGCGAGGCGACGACTCCGCTGCCCGCCGCGATCACGGCGTTCGGCGACGTGGCCGGAGAGATCGTCAGCGTGCAGCCGGAGGGATGGACGCGCGCGCTGCTGCACCCGGCCGAGGTCGTCGACCAGGCTCTCGACCCGTCGCCGCTCGAGGCCTCGGCCGAGCGGTCCGGCGCCGACGTCGTCGTCACGGTCACGGCCCGCTCCCTGGCGCGAGACGTCACCCTGCTCGTCGACCGCGTCGACGCCGGCGCCCGGGTGGACGAGGGCCTCGTCACCCTGCTGGCGGGGGAGTCCGCGCGCTTCACGATCTCGGGTGCCGCGGCCGACGCGGATCCGGACGCGTTCCTCGATCCGCTGGTCGTGCGCCACGCCGGCGGGCTGCACGCGGCGGTGCCGGCCTGAGCGCCGGCGGGGCGGCGCGCCTCCCGATCGTCGGGATCGTCGTGCGCCGCCCTCCGCGCGAGCACGGCGGCGATCCGTTCTTCGCCGAGCTGGTCGCCGGGATGGAGGACGTCCTGGTGCCGGAAGGCGGGGGCGTGCTGCTGCAGGTCGCGCACGACCAGGCCGCGGAAATCGCGGTCCTCGCGCGCTGGGCCGCGCATCCGCGCGTCGCCGGAGCGGTGCTCGGCGACCCCGTCGAGGACGATCCGCGGCCGGAGCGGGCGCGGGAGCTCGGGCTGCCCGTCGTCGTGCTCGGCGGGCGGGCGGCGGGCGGCACGGTCCCGTCGATCCCCGTCGACAACGCGACGCCGATGCTCGAGGCGATGGCGGCGCTCGTCGCGCTCGGGCACCGGCGGATCGGGCGGGTGTCGGGCCCGTTCCGGCTCGGCCACACCCGGGAGCGCGGCGAGGCGTTCGAGCGGGGGCTGCGGGTGGCCGGTCTGTCGGGCCGCTCGGTCGAGAGCGACTACTCCGCCCGCTCGGGGGAGGCCGCGACCCGGGCGCTCCTCGCCGACGACGAGCGCCCGACCGCGATCGTGTTCGACAACGATCTGGCGGCTCTCGGCGGGCTGGCCGCCGCACGGGCCCTCGGAGTCGCCGTGCCGCGCGAGCTCTCGCTGCTCGCCTGGGACGACTCTGAGCTGTGCCGCCTGGCCGACCCTCCGCTCTCGGTGATGAGCCGCGACGTGCACGGCCTGGGCGTGCTCACGGCCGAGGCGCTGCTCGCCGTGATCGACGGGGCTCTGCCGCCCGAGCGCTCGCCGGAGCGCCCGCGACTCGTGATGCGCGGCACCACCGCGCCCCGCCGGGGCTGATCCCCGTCGTCCCGCGGCGGTCGTCGTGTGCGGGGAAGAGCGCTCTCACGAGTTGCTCCCGAATCTGTTGACCACTTAGTTCAGTCATGTAACAATGCTCGGGCGGCGCTCGCCGCACACAGCTCCGTCACCGTCGACAGCCCTGCGTTGCCGACGCCAGGAAAGGATCAACGATGTTCCTTCGCGTTCGAGAAGGCCGACGCCTGCGCGTCCTCGCCGCTGCCGCCGCCACCGCGGCGTCCGCCCTCCTGCTCTCCGGCTGCACCGGGGGAGCGAGCTCCTCCGGCACCTCGTCGGCCGACACCCTCGTCGCCTACACCGGTCAGGCAGGCGACTACCAGATCAACTTCAACCCGTACTCGCCCTCCAAGATCGGCGGGCTCGGCACCATCTACGAATCGCTGTTCTTCGTCACGAACATCAACTCCGACCCCTACGTGCCGCTGCTGGGCACCGAGTACACCTGGAACGCCGAGGGCACGCAGCTCGACGTGACGCTGCGCGACGACGTGACCTGGAGCGACGGAGAGGCGTTCACCGCCGAGGACGTCGTCTTCACCTTCGAGATGCTGGTCGAGAACCCGTCGCTGAACACCGGCGGCTTCGACGGCGTCGTCACGGCGACCGACGACACCCACGTGAGCATCACCTGGGACCACCCGGCCTTCGTCACCGGCCCCACGGTCCTCGGCCGCACGCCGATCGTCCCCGAGCACCTCTGGGCCGACGTCGACCCGGTGACCGACGTCGTCGCGGAGCCGGTCGGCACCGGCCCCTACCTCCTCGCCGACTTCAAGGCGCAGGCCTTCACCCTCGGCGTCAACGAGGACTACTGGGACGGCGCCCCCGCCGTGAAGGCGATCCGCTTCCTGTCGCTCTCGGGCAACACCGCCGGAGTCGACGCCCTCGCCGCCGGCACCATCGACTGGCAGACCGGTCCGGTGCCGGACATCGAGAACGTCGCGAAGAACTACCCCGGCTACGAGGCCATCACGGTCCCGCAGAACCAGGTCGCCCTGCTCAGCTGCGCGAACGTCGACCTCGGCTGCGTCGGCCCGCAGACCGACCCGGCCGTCCGCCAGGCGATCTACTACGCGCTCAACCGCGACCAGATCAACTCCCTCGCCTTCCAGAACACCGCCAGCGAGGTCTCGCCGACCTTCGTGCTGACGGAGTCGCAGGCCGAGTCGATCTCGACCGCGGTCACCGAGCCGGTCGCGCCCAGCTCGCCGGACCTCGACCGCGCGACGGCGCTCCTCGAGGAGGCCGGCTACGCGAAGGGCGGCGACGGGATCTACGCCAAGGACGGCGTGCCGCTGAAGCTGACCATCGAGGTCGTCACCGGCTGGACCGACTACATCACCGCGATCGACACGATGGCCCAGCAGCTCGGCGACGCCGGCATCGCGGTCACCGCGTCGCAGTCCTCGTGGAACGAGTGGACCGATAAGAAGAGCAAGGGCAACTACCAGCTCGCGATCGACTCGCTCGGCCAGGGCCCCGCCTCCGACCCGTACTACCTCTACAACAACTTCTTCACCACGGCGAACACCGCTCCCGTCGGCGAGGCTGCTCCGATCAACGTGGCCCGCTACAGCGACCCCGAGGTCGACGCGGCCGTCGAGGCCCTGACCGCCACCAGCCCGGACGACACCGCCGCCCGCCAGGCGCAGTTCGACATCATCCAGGCGAAGATCGTCGCCGACATGCCCTACATCCCGGTCATGACCGGAGGCACCACCTCGGAGTACAACGCCGCCAAGTTCGACGGCTGGCCCACCGAGGACGACCTGTACGCCTTCCCGGCGATCTGGGCGTCGCCGGACAACGCGCAGATCTTCAAGAACCTGACCCCCACCGGCGAGTGAGCCGCGCGTGAACTACTACCTGCGCAAACTCGGGTTCTACCTGATCGCGCTGTGGGCGGCGCTGACGATCAACTTCGTCATCCCTCGCCTGCTGCCCGGGAACCCGGTCGACATCCTGCTCGCCAAGCTGCAGCAGCGCGGCGGCATCGTCAGCGCCGAGACCCGCCAGGCCTACGAGCTGCTGCTCGGAGGGAACACCTCCGAGCCGCTGATCTCGCAGTACTGGAGCTACCTGGTCAACGTGTTCCGCGGCGACCTGGGCGTCTCGGTCTCGTACTTCCCCGCTCCGGTGAGCGAGGTCATCGGGACCTCGCTGCCCTGGACGATCGTGCTGGTGGGGGTGGCTACGGTCATCGCGACGGTGATCGGAGTCGCCCTCGGCGCGATCGTCGGCTGGAAGCCCGGGACCTGGCTCGACTCGCTCGTGCCGGCCACGACGCTCCTCGCCGCCGTGCCCTACTTCTGGCTCGCGCTGATCCTCGTCTACGTGTTCGCGACCACACTCCGGATGTTCCCCTCGCAGGGCGGCTACGACGTGGTGCTGGACCCGGGCTGGAACGGGGAGTTCCTGCTCTCGGCGATCCAGTACGGACTGCTGCCCGCCGCGACGATCGTGATCGCGTCCCTCGGCGGCTGGCTGCTCGGGATGCGCAACATGATGGTGTCGACGCTGTCCGAGGACTACATCCTCACCGCGCAGGCGAAGGGCCTCTCGCAGGGGAAGATCCTCCGCTCCTACGCGGCCCGCAACGCGGTGCTGCCCTCGGTGGCCGGCTTCGCGATCTCGCTGGGCTTCGTGGTCTCGGGCTCGATCGTCACCGAGCAGGTGTTCTCGTACCCGGGCATCGGATCGAAGCTGCTCTCGGCGGTCACCAACAACGACTACGCGCTGATGCAGGGGATCTTCCTCTTCATCACGCTGGCCGTGCTCGGCGCGAACCTCGTCGTCGACCTCTTCTACGGGATCATCGATCCCCGGACCCGAGCGCGGAGCTGACGCCGATGACGAACCTCGCCCCCTCCTCCGACACCGTCGTCGTCGACGCGACCGAGCAGCTCGCGACCGTCGAGGCCTCCAAGGGTCGGCCCCCGCGGCCGGCCTGGCGGATGATGCTGCCGACGCCCACTCCGTGGCTGATCATCGGGCTCGCCCTCGTGCTCGGCGTGGCCCTGTTCGGCCTCGTCGGACCGCTCCTCGTGAGCGACCCGACGACCATCCGCGACATCGGCCTGACCGGGCCATCGGCCGAGCACTGGCTCGGCACGACGCAGACCGGCCAGGACGTGCTCGCCCAGCTCGCCTTCGCCACCCGCGGCTCGCTCGAGATCGGCCTGATCGTGGGGATCCTCGCGACGGCCCTCTCGGCCTTCTTCGGGATCCTCGGCGCGTACCTCGGCGGCATCGTCGACGAGGCCTTCTCGCTCTTCTCGAACGTGTTCCTGGTGATCCCCGGCCTGCCGCTGGTGATCGTCATCTCGGGCTTCGTGCCCCAGGAGCAGCGCGGTCTCTGGACCATCGGCGTCGTGCTGGCCATCACGAGCTGGGCCGGATCCGCGCGGGTCCTGCGCGCGCAGACCCTGTCGATCCGGAGCCGCGACTACGTCTCGGCGTCGAAGGTCGCGGGGGAGCGGGCCTGGCGCGTGATCGCGGTCGAGATCCTGCCGAACCTGCTGCCGGTGCTCGCCTCGCAGTTCGTCTTCGCGGTGATCGCGGCGATCCTCGGCGAGGCGGGCCTGTCCTTCCTCGGCCTCGGCGCGTCCAACTCGTCGACGCTGGGCACGATGCTCTTCTACGCGCAGAACGGCTTCGCCCTGCCGCTCGGAGCCTGGTGGTGGTTCGGCCCTCCCGGCCTGATCATCGCGCTGTTCGGCATGGGCCTGTCGCTGGTCAACTTCTCGATCGACGAGATCATCAACCCGCGGCTCAAGAACGTCCGTCTGCACGCCCGTCGCGCCCGCGCGGCGGCCAAGGCCGAGCGCTCGGGAGCCCGCACCGCGCGAAGGAGCGCCGCATGACCCGCACCGTGCTCGAGGTCGAGGACCTCGGCGTCGTCTACGAGGTGGAGTCGCCCGTCACGGCGGTCCGCGGCGCCACCTTCCGCCTGGGCGAGGGCGAGATCCTGGGGCTCGCCGGAGAATCGGGCTGCGGCAAGACGACCCTCGCCTACGCGGTCAACCGGCTGCACAAGCCGCCGGCGCGCATCGCCTCGGGCCGGGTGGTGTTCCACGACCGCGACGGCACCTCCACCGATCTGCTCGAGCTGGGCGACGACGGGATGCGGGCCTTCCGCTGGTCGAAGCTCTCGATGGTGTTCCAGGGGGCGATGAACGCGCTCAACCCGGTCACCTCGGTGCGGGCGCAGCTCGACGACGTCCTGGTCGCGCACCGGCCGGGGCTGTCGCGGAAGGAGCGGAAGGAGCGCGCGGCCGACGTCCTGCGCCGCGTGGGCGTGGATCCGGTGCGGCTCACCTCGTACCCGCACGAGCTCTCGGGCGGCATGCGGCAGCGGGTGATGATCGCGATGGCGATGATCCTCGAGCCGCAGGTGATGATCATGGACGAGCCGACGACCGCGCTCGACGTGGTGGTCCAGCGCGACATCCTCCGCGAGATCGTGCGGCTGCGCGACGAGCTGGGCTTCGCCGTGATCTTCATCACGCACGACCTGCCGCTGCTGCTCGAGATCAGCGACCGCATCGCCGTGATGCTGCGCGGCGAGATCGTCGAGCTCGCGACGGCGGAGCAGATCTACCGCGCCCCCGAGCACCCCTACACCCGCAAGCTGCTCGGCTCGTTCCCGAGCCTGTCCGGCTCGCGCGGAGCCTTCATCCGCTCGGGGGAGCACCCCGACGCCGTTCTCGAGGAGGACATCGCATGACCAGCGTCAGCGTCACCGATCTGGTGAAGGACTTCAGCATCCGCAAGGGGCTGCGCCGCGAGGCGTTCCGGGCGGTCGACCACGTCTCGTTCGACCTCGTCCCGGGGCGCACCGTCGCCCTGGTCGGCGAGTCCGGATCGGGGAAGTCGACCATCGCGCGGATCCTCGCGCGGCTCGAGAAGCCCACGTCCGGCTCCGTCGACGTGACCCTCGACGACCGCACGCCCGTGCAGGGCTCGGTCTACCGGCGGCACGTGCAGATGGTGTTCCAGGACCCCTTCGCCTCGCTGAACCCGTTCCACTCGCTCGAGCACCACATCGCGCGGCCGCTGCGGATCCACCACCGCACCCGCACGGCGGTCGAGACCCACGAGCGGGTGCTCGAGATGCTCCGGCGGGTGAACCTCGAGCCGGCGGAGGAGTTCGCCCCGCGGCGCCCGCACGAGCTCTCGGGCGGGCAGCGGCAGCGCGTCGCCATCGCCCGGGCGCTCGCCCCGGGGGCGCAGGTCGTCATCGCCGACGAGCCGGTCTCGATGCTCGACGTGTCGATCCGCCTCGGCGTGCTCAACCTGCTCGGCCGGCTGCAGCGGGAGGACCGGCTGGCGGTCCTCTACATCACGCACGACCTGGCGACCGCGCGGCACTTCTCGGACGAGATCCTCGTGCTCTACCGCGGCCGCATCGTCGAGCGCGGGCCGGCGGACGACGTGATCCTGAACCCGCAGCACGACTACACGCGGCTGCTCGCGCTCGCCGCCCCCGACCCCGAGCGGGTCGGCAAGGTGGTCGGCTCGGAGGAGGCGCCGGACCGGTCGCGGATCGACAACTCGGTCTGCTTCAACCACTTCACCGGCGAGTGGGAGCGGGCCGGCGATCGCGCGGCGGCCGTGGGAGCGCCGTGAGCACCTCCGACGGACTACATTCGGCGAGATGACGACTTCGCCGCTGACCGCGCCCGTGCCGGTCGTCCCCGCGGCGGCCCTGCGGATCGAGGACATGCCCGCGGCCACGCGCGCCACGCTCCTCGAGGTGCTGATCCACGGATCGCTGCCGCGGGCCGAGCTGGCGCGCCGGCTCGGGCTCTCGCGGGCCAGCCTCACCCGCATCGCGCGCACGCTCGTCGAGGCGGGGCTGCTCGCCGAGGGCGAGACCCGGCTGCGCGCGGCGACCGGGCGCCCCTCCGAGATGCTGCGGGTGCGCAGCTCCGCCCGCCGCTTCCTCGGCGTCAAGCTCACCGGCGACACCCTCTACGCGGTGGTCACCGACCTCGGCGCCGAGGTGACGGCGTCGACCGAGCACGCCCTGCGGAGCAGTGACGTGGCCGAGGTCGTGCGGCAGATCGCGGAGGCGGCGCACGAGCTCGCAGGGGACGGCGCTCCGCTCACCTCGATCGGCATCGCGATCGCGGGCCGCGTGCGCCAGAACCCGGGCGGCGCCGTCGTCGAGCACTCGGCGTTCCTCGACTGGCACCACGTCGAGCTGGCCCGGCTGGTGCGCGAGGCCACCGGGCTCGCGTGCTCGGTCGAGAACGACGTGCAGGCGCTGACGGCGGCCGAGCACTGGTTCGGCGCCGGCGCCGGCCTCGAGTCGATGGCGCTGGTCACGGTGGGCACCGGCATCGGCTGCGGGCTGGTCGTGAACGGCCGCCTGGTCGAGGGCGGCCACAGCCGTCCGGGCCAGGTCAGCCACACGATCGTCGATCCGGAGGGGGAGCTCTGCGCGCACGGGCACCGCGGCTGCGCGTCGACGATGCTCGTGAACGAGGCGGTGGTCGCCGCGTCCGGCCGCCCCGACGCGACCTACGAGGACGTGGTCGGGGCCGCCCGCGACGGCGATCCGGAGGCGCTGCGCGCGTTCGAGCGCGCCGGCCGGGCGCTCGGCGTGATCATCGCCGAGGTCGCGAACCTCGTCGACCCCGAGAAGGTGGTCGTCAGCGGCGACGGCATCGCCGTCGTCGCCTTCGCGGAGGCGTCGATCCGCGCCGGGATCGCGGAGCGCCTCGAGCGCGAGGCCGTGCCGGTCGAGCTCGACGTGCGCACCTGGGACTTCTCGGAGTGGGCCCGCGCGGGCGCCGCCCTGGCGGTCCGCAGCCTGCTCGCCTGACGCGCGGCCGCCCTGCTGATCGGGGAGACCCAGACCTACCCTGCTGGTGCCGGGGGTCTCGATACGCCGCTGCGCGGCTACTCGACCAGCAGGGGCGTGCGCCTCCTTCGCTGATCGAGTAGCCCGCGGAGGGGGCGTATCGAGATCCCCCTCCGCCCGTGGTGCCTTCGCTGATCGAGTAGCCCGCGCAGCGGGCGTATCGAGATCCACCCCCACCCCCACCCCGCCCTTTGTTGCACCGCTTGACAAAGCCCGCCGGCGACCGGGATGCTCGCAGGGTGACCAGCGTCGATCCCCGGACCCACCGCGCCCCCGTCCTGCCCCGGTTCGCCTTCGGCGGCGACTACAACCCCGAGCAGTGGCCCCGGGAGGTGTGGCGCGAGGACGTCCGGCTGATGCAGGAGGCGGGCGTCTCGATGGTGACTCTCGGCGTCTTCTCCTGGGGTCTCGTCGAGACCGCCGAGGGCGTCTTCGACTGGGAGTGGCTCGACGAGATCGTGGGCCTGCTGCACGAGGGCGGCATCGCAATCGACCTCGCGACCCCGACCGCGGCGCCGCCGAGCTGGCTGCTCGCCGCGCACCCCGAGATCCTGCCGGTCGACGCGGATCTGGTGCCGATCCACCCCGGCGGCCGCCTGGGCTGGTGCCCCAGCTCGGCCGTCTTCCGCTCCCACGCCCTCCGCATCGCCGGCGCGCTGGCCGAGCGCTACGGCCGCCACCCCGCGGTCGCCCTCTGGCACGTCTCGAACGAGCTCGGCGGAGGCAACCGGCACTGCTGGTGCGACGAGTCCGCCACGGCCTTCCGCCGCTGGCTCCGCGACCGCTACGGCACCCTCGACGCCCTGAACGCGAGCTGGGGCACCGCGTTCTGGGGCCACCGCTACTCCGACTTCGAGCAGATCCTCCCGCCGCGGGGATCGCGGGCGATGCACAATCCCGGTCTCCAGCTCGACTTCGACCGCTTCTCCTCGGACGAGCTGCTGGCGCACTACCTCGCCGAGAAGAAGGTGCTGCGCGCGGCCGGTGTCGAGACTCCCATCACCACCAACTTCATGGTCGGCCAGGGCCCCGACGTCGTCGACTACGCGCGCTGGGCGCCGCACTGCGACATCGTCGTGAACGACCACTACACGACCGGAGCCGATCCCCGCCGCGAGCAGGACCTCGCCTTCTCGGCCGATCGGATGCGCGGGTTGACCGAGGACCGCGCGCCGTGGCTCCTGCTCGAGCACTCGACCGGAGCGGCGAGCTGGCAGCCGCGCAACCGCGCGAAGGACCCGGGCGAGATCCTGCGCAACAGCCTCGCGCACATCGCGCGCGGCTCCGACGGCGCGATGTTCTTCCAGTGGCGCGCGTCGACGGCGGGCGCCGAGCAGTTCCACTCCGCGATGCTGCCGCACGCCGGCACCGGCACGAAGATCTGGCGGGAGGTCGTCGAGCTCGGTGGCGTGCTGCAGCGCCTCGAGCCGGTGCTCGGCACGCGGGTCGAGCCCGCCCGCGTGGCGCTCTTGCACGACGACGAGGCGGGCTGGGCGTTCTCGTCCGGGCTGAAGCCGCACAACCGGCTCCGCTGGGCCGAGCAGGCCAGGGCCTGGCACCGCGTGCTCTTCGACCGCACCGTGCTGGTCGACATCGTCCCGCCGTGGCGCGACATCTCGGCCTACTCCCTCGTGGTGGTGCCGGCGCTGTTCCTCGTCTCGGACGAAACGGTCGCGGCGCTGACGGCGTTCGCCGAGGCGGGCGGCACGGTGATCGTCACTCCGCTCTCGGGCATCGTCGACCCCGCGAACCGCGTGCGCACGGGGCTCGCTCCCGGCGCCTTCTCGGCGCTGCTCGGTGCCGGCTCCGAGGAGTTCGGCCCGCTGCAGGAGGGCGAGTCCTTCGAGCTCGACACCGGCTGGCGGGGAGCGGAGTGGACCGAGCGCGTCCACGCCGTCGACGCGGAGGTCGTGGCCCGCTACCGCGGCGGGGTCCTCGACGCACTCCCCGCCGTGACCCGTCGCCGGGTCGGCGCGGGCGAGGCCTGGTACGTGTCGGCGCTCCTCGACGACGACGGGATCGGCGGTCTGCTCGACCTGCTCGATCCCGCCCTGACCGCCCCGGTGCTCGATGCGCCGCGGGGCGTGGAGGCGGTGCGGCGGGAGGGGCCCGCCGGCCGCTTCCTGTTCCTCCTCAACCACACCGACGAGGCGGTGACCGTGGAGGCGAGCGGACGCGACCTCGTCTCGGGCGACGAGGCCGACGGCTCCGTCGGGATCCCGGCCGGCGGCGTGCGCGTCCTCGCCCTGCGCGACGGGAGTCTCGCATGAGCGTCCGGATGCTCCGAGCGGCCGGGACAGCGCTGATCGTCGCCCTCCGCGACGAGGGGCTGCCCGAGATCCTGCACTGGGGCCGCGACCCCGGGCCGGTCGACGCCGAGGCGCTCGCCGCGCTGGACGCCGCGTCCGTTCGGCAGGTCCCCTCCAGCGCCCTGGACGCCCCGTGGCCGCAGACGATCCTGCCGGGGGAGCAGGACGGTTGGCAGGGCCGGCCGGGTCTCGCCGGGCACATCGCCGGCGAGCCGCTGCTGCCCTCCTGGCGGGTCGTGTCGCTCGAGAGCGACGAGCGCTGCCTCGTGCTCGAGGCCGTCGCCGACGAGCTCGCGCTCTCGTCCTCCTTCCACTTCGACGACGCCGGGGTGCTCGTCGTCGTGCACGCCCTCGCGAACCGCGGCGAGCGCGTCCTCGAGCCCTCGATCCTCGAGGCGACCCTGCCGCTGGACGCGCGGGCCGTCGAGTTCCTCGACCTCTCGGGCCGCTGGACCCGCGAGCGCTCGCCCCAGCGCCGCCCCGTCTCGCACGGCAGCATCGTGCGGGAGTCGCGGCGCGGCCGCACGGGGCACGACGCCCCGACACTCGCGATCGCGGGCACCGCCGGCTTCGGCGACCGCAGCGGCGAGGTGTGGGGCGTGCACCTGGCGTGGAGCAGCGACTCCGTGCACCGCGTCGACCGGCTGCCGGAGGGGCGCGGCGCGCTCGGCGCCGGCGAGCTGCTGCGGGCCGGCGAGATCGCCCTCGGCCCCGGCGAGCGCTTCGAGGCCTCGGCCGCGCACTTCGTCTGGAGCGACGCCGGACTCGACGGCCTCTCGCGGCGGCTGCACGCCTCCCTCCGCGCCCGCCCCTCGCACCCGAGCACCCAGCGGCCCGTCCACCTCAACACCTGGGAGGCCGTCTACTTCCGGCACGACCTGCCGACCCTGATCCGCCTGGCCGATGCGGCCGCCGAGATCGGAGTCGAGCGCTTCGTCCTCGACGACGGCTGGTTCGACGGGCGGCGCGACGACTCCGCGGGCCTGGGCGACTGGACGGTCGACGCGGAGGTGTGGCCCGAGGGTCTGCACCCGCTCGTCGAGCACGTGCGCGGCGCCGGGATGCAGTTCGGGCTGTGGGTGGAGCCCGAGATGGTGAGCCCCGGCTCGAGGCTCGCCCGCGAGCACCCCGACTGGCTGCTCGAGTCGCCGCGCCGAGCGCGGAGCTGGCGCAACCAGCACGTGCTCGACGTCGCGCGTCCGGAGGTGTCGGCGCTGCTGCTCGAGCGGCTCTCGGCCCTGGTCGAGGAGTACGCGATCGACTACCTCAAGTGGGACCACAACCGCGATCTGCTCGAGGCGGTCCACGCGGGACGGGCGGGGGCGGATGCGCAGACCCGCGCGGTCTACGCCCTGCTCGACGCGCTGCGGGAGCGGCACCCCGGGCTCGAGATCGAGTCCTGCGCCTCCGGAGGCGGTCGCGTCGACCTCGGGATCCTCGCGCGGACCGACCGGGTATGGGCGTCCGACACCAACGATCCGCTCGAGCGACTGCGGATCCAGCGCTGGACCGAGCTGCTGCTGCCGCCCGAGCTGATCGGCAGCCACGTCGGCCCCGAGCGGGCGCACACCACCGGGCGGACAGCCGAGCTCGCGTTCCGCATGGCGACCACGCTGTTCTCCTCGCCCGGCATCGAGACCGACATCACCGGCTGCAGTGCCCAGGAGCGGACAGCGCTCGCCGCGTGGATCCGCTTCTACAAGCGCATCCGGCCGCTCCTCGCGACGGCCGAGCTCGTGCACGGCGACACGGCCGACGACGGCTCCGAGCTCACCGGAGCCGTCTCGCCCGACCGCCGGTACGCCGTCTACCGACTGGCGCGCTCGAGCACCGGAGAGGACGCGGTGCCTCCGGCCACCCGGCTCGTCGGGCTCGACCCGTCGCTGCGCTACCGGGTGCGGGTGGTCGACGAGCTCGCTCCCGAGCGCTTCCTCGACGCGGTGCCCCCGGAGTGGACGCGCCGCGGCGAGGTCGTGCTCCCGGGCTCGCTGCTCGCCGAGGTGGGCCTGCGGACCCCGCTGCTCGCGCCGTCCTCCGCCCTCGTGCTCGAGGTGGAGGCTCTCGATGGGCTCTGACACCGCGGTGCGGCTCGCCGCCGAGCTCGAGGAGCGCGCCCGCGAGCTGCTGCCCTGGTTCGTCGCCGAGTACTACGGGGCGGTCGCGGGAGGGGCGCTCGAGCGCGACGCCGACCTCGCGGCCTGGGACGCGGTGCGCTTCCGCCCCGCCGCCCTGCACGGAGAGCCCGACGCCTCGATCGCCACGACCGTCCTCGGCACCCCGATCGCCGGCCCGGTGATGATCGCGCCGATGGCGCAGCAGGTGGCGGCCGACCCGCGCGGCGAGGTCGCGACGGCGGAGGCGGCGGCCGGCGCCGGCACGCTGCTGGGCGTCTCGACCAACACGGCCGTGCCCTTCGAGCGCGTCACCGCCGAGGGCGCGCCCTGGTGGTTCCAGGTCTACCTCCTCGCCGACCGCGACGTGACCCGCGCCCTCGTCGAGCGGGCCGCCGCCGCGGGCGCCCGCGCGCTGATGCTCACCGTCGAGACGCCGGTGCTCCGGGAGGAGCGACCGGGGACCGAGCCGCTCAGCTGGCCCGACGTGCCCGGCCGAGCGCGCCTGGGAAACCTGACGGCCGCCGAGCGCGAGCGGGTGCTGCACCGCCCGGTCCCGCATCCGGGGCTGGCCGACATCGGGTGGCTCGCCGAGGTCTCCGGACTCCCCGTCGTCGTGAAGGGCGTGCTGCGCGGCGACGACGCCCGCCGCGCGGTCGACGCGGGCGCCTCCGGGGTCGTCGTCTCGACGCACGGGGGCCGGCGGATGGACGGCTCGATCACCGCCGTCGCCGCTCTCGCCGAGGTGGTCGAGGCGGTCGGCCGAGACGTCGAGGTCTTCGCGGACAGCGGCGTGCGCTCCGGGAGGCACGTGCTCGCGGCACTCGCGCTCGGCGCCCGCGCGGTGTTCGTCGGCCGCCCGGTGATGTGGGCGCTCGCCGCGGGAGGGGCGGACGAGGTCGTCCGCTACCTCGCGGTCCTCGACGCCGAGTTCCGCACGATGCTGCGGCAGTCGGGCGCCGCGTCGATCAGGGATCTCGGCGGACTCGCCGTGCCGCCGCCCGAGTGGCGGCGCTGACTCCGGCTCAGCGCTCCGACACCCGCACGAGCAGCGAGCCCGGATCCACCCGGATCCGCACGGCCGAGGCCAGCCCGAAGCCGTCGCCGTCCAGCTGGATCTCCTGCGGCTCCTCGACCCGGATGCGCACGTCCTCGCCCTTGAGGTAGATCACGTCACGGGCGTCCTCGCGCAGGTCGATGAGCTTGCGGCCCGCGGCGGAGCGGCGCAGCACGCCGTTCTCCCACGTGATCGTGTTCCACACCTTGAGCCAGCCCAGCGGGCCGCGCGGCCGCAGCGCCACGATGTCGAGCACTCCGTCGTCCGGCTCCGCGTCCGGGATCAGCAGGATCCCGCCGGGCAGCACCCCGCAGTTCCCGACCATGACCGAGTGCACCGAGACCGTGCGCGACGCCGCGCCGTCGATCGAGTAGCGCAGCTTCACCGGCTGGAGCTCGGCCAGCGCGCGGACGCCGCCGTCGACGTACGCGAGCCAGCCCACCGCCTTCTTCAGCGCTGTGTTGGTCTTCGCGATCATCTTCGCGTCGATGCCGAGGCCCGCCATCACCAGGAACACGTTCTCGACCCGCTCGCCGTCCGGGCGCTCGAGCTCGACCACGCCGGTGTCGATCCGGCGCTCGCCGCCGCCGAACGCGACCCGCACCGCCTCCTCGAAGCCGAGGGGCAGGCCGAGGTTCCGCACGAGCAGGTTGCCCGTCCCGAACGGCAGCACGGCGAGGGCGGTGCCGGAGCCGCGCAGCCCCTCCGCGACCGAGCGCACCGTGCCGTCGCCTCCCGCGGCGAGCACGACGTCGACCCCGGAGGCGGTCGCCGCGCGGGCCTGCGTCGCTCCGGGCTCCGACGGGGTCGTCTCGAACCAGACGGTGGGCGCCCAGCCGTGCTCCTGCTCGGCCGTCGCCACGAGGTGCCGCAGCCGCGCCTGGTCGCCCTTCGAGGGGTTCACGACGACCGCCGCGCGCCTGGATCCGGTCTCCGTCATGGAGGAACGGTAGCGGGCGGCGGCGTCGCTCCGGCTGGGAGGGCTACACCCCGGCGGTGGTGCGGGCGCGACGGGCGCGCTGGCGGTCGTGCTCGGCGCCGAGCAGCGCCCGCGTCTGCGGCGTCCCGAGGAGCTCGATCAGCACGTCGACCTCCTCCTCGAGGCGCTCGGCGTGCACGAGCGGATCGGTGCGCAGCAGCCGCTTCGTCGCGGCGGCCACGTGGGCGGGACGCGCGGCCAGGGCGCTGACGCGCTCGTCGATCCGACCCGCGAGATCGGCGCGCGGCACGATCTCGGTGACGAGCTGCCACTCCAGCGCCTCGATCGCTCGGACCGGACGCCCGGAGAGGGTGAAGTCGAGCGCGCGGCGGCGGCCGATCGTCCGGGGGAGCGAGACCGTCACTCCGCAGTCGGGGACGAGCCCCACGTCGCCGTAGGCGCTGAGGAACACCGCGCCCGGAGTCGCGACGACGATGTCGGCCGCGAGGGCGAACGCGATGCCGGCGCCGGCCGTCATCCCGTCGACGGCGCAGACCACGACGGCGTCCGTCTGCTCCAGCACGCGGAAGACCTCGGCCGACACCGTGGCCAGCTCGCGGAGGTAGAGCTCGGGCTCGGCGGCCCCCATGATCGCCGAGACGTCGCCGCCGGTGCAGAACGCGCGACCGGCAGCCTCGATCACGATCACCGTGCAGTCGGGATCGGCGTCGAGCTCGAGGACCGTCTCGAGCAGCAGCGAGGCGAAGCCGAGGTCGATCGAGTTGAGGGCGCCCGGGCGGTTCAGCACGACGCGGGCGATCGGGCCGTCGCGGGCGACGAGGACGGGAGCGGTCGGGTCGGTCATGCGGCGGTTCCGTTCGGGGGCGGGGCGGGGGAGGGGACTCACAAGATTCGCAGCACTGCCCCCGATCGGATGGCACTGCTCGGTCGATCCCCAGGTGGGGAGGGCACGATGCGCGCCCCGGCTAAACTGCCGGGGTGATTGATCCCGTACTTCTCCGCGAGAACCCGGACGTCCTCAAGCGCTCGCAGGAGGCGCGCGGCGACTCCGTCGAGCTCGTCGACGAGGCTCTCGAGGCCGACCGCGTACGGCGCGCGGCGATCACCGAGGCCGAGCGGCTGCGCGCCGAGCAGAACGCCTTCGGCAAGACCGTCGCGAAGGCCCCGAAGGACGAGAAGGCCGCCCTCGTGCAGGAGGCGCAGCGTCTCGCCGCGGGCGCCAAGCAGGCCCAGCAGGAGGCGGCGGAGGCGGATGAGCGCTTCACCTCGCTCGTGAAGCGCATCGCCAACCCGATCATCGAGGGCGTGCCCGCCGGTGGTGAGGAGGCGTTCGAGCTCGTCAAGACGGTCGGCGAGCGCCCCGTGTTCGATTTCGAGCCGCGCGACCACCTCGAGATCGGCGAGCTCCTCGACGGCATCGACATGCAGCGCGGCGCGAAGGTCAGCGGCGCCCGCTTCTACTTCCTCAAGGGCCTCGTCGCCCGCCTCGAGATCGCCCTGATGAACCTCGGCCTCGAGCGTGCGCTCGAGGCCGGGTTCACCCCGCTGATCACCCCCACGCTGGTGCGACCCGAGATCATGGACGGCACCGGGTTCCTCGGCGAGCACGACGACGAGGTCTACCGCCTGCGCGACGACGACCTCTACCTCACCGGCACCAGCGAGGTCGCGCTCGCCGGCTACCACAGCGACGAGATCCTCGACCTCGCCGGCGGAGCCAAGCGCTACGCCGGTTGGAGCACCTGCTACCGCCGCGAGGCCGGCTCGGGCGGTCGCGACACCCGCGGCATCATCCGCGTGCACCAGTTCAACAAGCTCGAGATGTTCGTCTACACGCTGCCCGAGGACGCGGAGGCCGAGCACGAGCGCCTCCTCTCCTACCAGGAGGGCATGCTGCAGAGCCTCGGCCTGCACTACCGCGTGATCGACACCGCCGCCGGCGACCTCGGCCAGAGCGCCGCGCGCAAGTTCGACGTCGAAGCGTGGGTGCCCACCCAGGACGCCTACCGCGAGCTCACGTCGACCTCGAACTGCACCACCTTCCAGGCCCGCCGTCTCGACACCCGCTACCGCACCGAGTCCGGCAAGACCGCTCCTGTCGCGACCCTGAACGGCACTCTCGCGACCACCCGCTGGATCGTCGCCCTGCTCGAGACGCACCAGCGCGCCGACGGCTCGGTCGTGGTCCCGGAGGCGCTCCGCCCGCACCTCGGTGGCCTCGAGGTCCTCGAGCCGGTCGCCACGGCATGAGCGCCGCCTCCGGTCGTCGCCTCGTCGCGCTCGACATCGACGGCACCGTCATGCACGAGGACGGCACCATCACCGACGCCGTGATCGACGAGATCCTGCGCGTCCAGCGCCAGGGCGACGAGGTCATGCTCGCCACGGGCCGCTCGCCCGCGTCGACGCTGCCCGTCGTGGCGCGCCTGGGCATCGCTCCGGAGTACGTGATCTGCTGCAACGGCGCGGTCACCCTGCGCCGCGACGAGGGCGTCGAGGGCGGCTACCGCCCCGAGATCGTCAAGACCTTCGACCCCACCGAGGTGCTGCAGAACATCTTCCGCTTCCTCCCCGAGGCGCACTACGCCGTCGAGGACGAGCACGGCGCCTTCTTCTACACCGAGGCGTTCCCGGGAGGCGCGGTGATGGGCGTCGAGACCACCCACGTCCCGTTCGAGGAGCTCCTGGGCCGCCTCTGCACCCGCGTCGTCGTCATCTCGCCCGAGACCGGCATCGAGGAGTTCTCCGGCCTCGTCGAGAAGATGGGCCTGCACCAGGTCAGCTACGCCATCGGCTGGACGGCGTGGCTCGACATCGCCCCCCACGGAGTGAACAAGTCGACCGCCCTCGAGGTCGTCCGCGAGGAGCTCGGCATCGAGCGCTCCGACGTCGTCGCCCTGGGCGACGGCCGCAACGACATCGAGATGCTCACCTGGGCCGCCGAGCACGGAGCCGGCCTGGCCATGGGTCAGGCGCCCGACGAGGTCCGCGCGGTCGCCTCGGCCGTCGTGCCCCCCGTCGAGGAGGACGGCGTCGCCGCCGCCCTCTCGACCCTGCGCTGACCCGCGCCGTCCCGAACCGAGGTCGGGAGCGCCCGCCAGCGGCCCTCAGCGTCGCCGCGACGCTCACGCCCTCGGTTCCGAACGCGGTCCCCGCCCGCGGGACGCCCGTCGGTTACCATCGACTGTCGCGCCCCTCGGGAGCGCGGCCGGGAGGGCTGTCCGAGCGGCCGATGGAGCCAGTCTTGAAAACTGGTGGGCAGAGATGTCTCGTGGGTTCGAATCCCACGCCCTCCGCCGGATCACGCGGGAGCGCGACGTCCGCCACGGGAGCGCAGCCCGCGGCGGGACGCCCCGGCCCTACGCGCCGCAGCCTCCGATCGTGTAGTCGGAGAAGGCAGTCAGGGTGATGGCCGCCACCGTCTCCGTGGCGCTCGCGACCCGGAACCAGAGGGTGCGCCCCTCGGGTCCCGCCAGCGAGTAGAGGCCGTCGCCGGCGACCGGCGCCTCCTCGACGAGACCGGGGTAGGCGGCGAGGAGCTCCTCCCGGGTCGAACCGGTCGAGACGCCCTCCGCGGTACGGGGCAGTGCTCCTCCGAGCTGGACGCCCTCGTCGCTCGGGTAGTCGGCGACCTCGATGCCGTCCACGGCGCCCGCCTCGTCGGAGTCCACGCCGACGAACGAGCGGTCGTTGCCCGGCAGCTGCCGGTAGTCCGCCCGGCACTCCTCGACTCCGAAGTCGAACGGCGCGAGGTCCGTCGTGTCCAGCGCGGCGGTCGCCGATGCCGTCGTGCCGCCGAACGCGATCGGGCCGACACCGTCGAAGCCGATGGTCCAGCTGCCGACATCGGCGGCCGTCGGGGTCGGCGTGGGCTCCGGTTCCGGGGGCGGTGCCGGAACGGTCGTCGGAGTGGGAGTCGGCGTGGGAGTCGGGGTGACCGTCACCGTCTCGACCGGAGCGGGTGCGGAGACCGGGCCGGGGAGGACGCCCGTCACCGCGAGGGCGACTCCGCCGCCCGAGACGAGCAGTGCGGCGACGACGAGGCCGATGAGCAGCGACGCGCGGCCGCGCAGCGACGGCCGGGCGCTCCCGGCGCGGGCGTTCTCGACGATCATCGCGCGGAAAGCGCGGTCGCGAGCGGGATCGATGACGGGCTTGTCGTTCATCGGGCACCTCCATCGGTGGCGGCGTCGGCGGTGAGGTCGGCGATCAGGGCGGCGAGCTTCGCCTTGGAGCGGGAGAGGCGGGACTTCACGGTCCCGACGGGGACGCCGAGCACCGCGGCGGCCTCGGCGACGGGCATCTCGGCGACGACGCAGAGCGAGAGCACGTCCTGATCTCGCCGGGAGAGCCCGGCGAAGGCGTGGCGGATCGCCTCGCGGAGCGGCGCGTCGTCCATCCGCCGGTCCGAGTCGTCGGTGAACTCGCCGTACTCCTCGTGCAGGGGGAGCCGGCTCAGCGCGATCCGGTGCCGGCGACGCGAGCGGTCCACGTTGCGGGCGACGTTGTTCGTCGTGGCGAGCAGCCAGGGCAGCGGCGACCCGTCGACCAGACGGATGCCTGCGCGCTTGCGCCAGGCCTCCAGGAAGACGAGGGCGGCGATGTCCTCGGCGTCGTGCAGGGCGCCGGTATGCCGCAGCGCGTGCCAGAAGACGCGGTGCCGGAAGGTGTCGTAGAGCCGGCCGAAGCCGTCCGGGTCGCCCGCGAGCACGGAGGCCCAGCTGGACCCGGCGGTGTCCCGCGGCGGTGAGGAGGTGGTCATGTCCAGGTATGTCCGTTCGCCGGGATCGGTTCCACGCTAGCGGCGTGTCGCGGTCCGCTGTCGCCCGTCGGGTCGCAGGATCCCGCCTCCCCGACCGTTCCGGGGCCCGCCGGGTACTATGTCCCGACGCGCACACGCCGGTGGCACCCCGCCCGGCTGCGGCGCGCAGGAATCAGGCAGCACCCAGCACGCGAACGGGAGACGGATGCTCAGGACGCGCCCTTCGACGGATCGATCCGCCGCGGACGAGTCGGCGCGGTCCCCGCGTCCGCACGTGCGGCACGGTCGGCAGAAGCGGCACAGCGTCCCCCGCACCCTCGTGAAGGCCGCCGCCGCGGTCTCCGGAGTCGGCATCGCCGCCTCGATCTCCGTCGTCGCGATCGCCGCGACCCTCCTCGTGCAGTCCGCGCAGCCCTCCGTCGACCTGCACCCCGTCGCCGCCGGGTCGAGCGTCGGGGCCGCCGGAGCGGCACCCGAGATCGGCGCCCTCGAGGGCGGCTTCAACGTCCTCGTCGTCGGCAGCGACTCCCGGCAGGGGCAGGGCGACGCCTATGGCGACCCCGACCAGGAGACGAGCGTCCTGAACGACGTGAACATGCTCCTGCACGTCTCCGCCGATCACACCAACGCCACGGTCGTCTCGTTCCCGCGCGACATGTACGTCGACATCCCCTCCTGCGTGAACGCGGCGACCGGCGAGACGATCCCCGAGCGGTCCGACACCAAGATCAACGAGGCGATGGGCAAGGACGTCAGCCTGGGCTGCGTCGCCGGAGTGGTCGAGGATCTCATGGGCGTCCGCGTCGACTACGGAGCGGTCGTGCAGTTCAACGGCGTCATCGAGATGTCGAACGCGGTCGGCGGGGTCGAGGTCTGCGTCGCCACCGAGATCGCCGATCCGTACACCAACACCTACCTCACGCCCGGCACCCACTCGCTGGAGGGCATGGCCGCGCTGCAGTTCCTCCGCAGCCGCCACGGGATCGGCGACGGCAGCGATCTGACCCGCATCAGCAACCAGCAGGTGTTCCTCTCCTCGCTGGTGCGCGAGATCAAGAGCGCCGACACCCTCCTGAACCCCGTCGCCCTCTACGGGCTCGCGAAGGCGGCGCTGGGCAACATGACGCTCTCGACCGAGTTCAACAACGTCAACACGATGGTGCAGATGGGCCTCGCCCTCAGCGACGTGGACCTCGCCGACGTGGTGTTCGCGCAGTACCCGACGGCCGAGACCTACGGCGGAGTCGTTCCCGAGCGCACCGCGGGCGACGTGCTCGCCACCGCGCTGCAGACCGACCAGCCGATCGCGATCACCGGGGGCACCGGCGGCGGCGCCGTCGTCGAGGGAGCGCCCGCCGCTCCGGCGCCCGCGCAGTCCGAGATCCCGGCGGGTCCCGCGACGGCCGAGCCGCTCGCGACGGCGGAGGCGACCCCGGGCACCCCGGTGCCGGCTCCCGCGGGCGAATCCAAGGTTGCGCTGCCAGACTCGGTGACCGGCCAGAGCGCCGACCAGCAGACCTGCTCGGTCGGATTCTTCGGCTGAGCCGAGGCGGGCCCGGTCCCCGGGAGACGCCCCTCCTCGAGCGCCCGACCGCCGGGGAGGAGCACGGAGCGACTCCCGCGGCGACACCGAGAGGGAGACCCATCCGATGAGCGAAGCCCCGTCGCGCAGGACCGCCGCCCGCCACGGTCGGCTGCGCCCGCAGAGCGGTCTGCGCCGGCTCGGCCGGATCCTCGCCGCTTGCGTCGGCGTCGGCGTGCTCAGCACGGTCTGCATCATCGCGATCGCCGCGTCGATGATCGTCGCCAGCGCCCGTCCCTCCGTCGACCTGGAGGCCGGCAGTCCGGTCCCCGAGATCGGCGCGATCGAGGGCGGCGTCAACATCCTCCTGGCCGGCAGCGACAGCGCCGAGGGGTCCGAGGCGGGCGCGTTCGGCGACCGCACCGAGAACCTCAACGACGTGACGATGCTGCTGCACATCTCCGAGGACCACTCCTCGGTCGAGGTGGTCAGCTTCCCTCGCGACCTGTACGTGCCCATCCCGTCGTGCACCGACCCCGAGACGGGAGCGGTGACCGAGGCGGTGAACTCCGAGAAGATCAACCAGTCGCTGGAGTCCGGTGGGCTCGCCTGCACCGTGCAGACGGTCGAGCAGCTGACCGGGCTCGAGATCCCGTACGCGGCCCTGATCCAGTTCGACGGCGTCATCGAGATGTCGAACGCGGTGGGCGGAGTCGACGTCTGCGTCGCCACCCCGCTCGAGGACGAGTACACCGGGCTGACGCTCGCGGCCGGCACGCACACGCTCGTCGGGGCCGAGGCCCTGGCGTTCCTCCGGACCCGCCACGGCGTGGGCGACGGCAGCGACCTCACCCGCATCTCGAGCCAGCAAGTGTACCTCTCGTCGCTCGTGCGCAAGGTGAAGAGCGCGTCGACGCTCTCGAACCCGGTCGCCCTCTACGGCCTCGCGAAGGCCGCCGTCTCGAACATGCAGCTGTCCACGTCGCTCGAGAACGTCAACACGATGGTCTCGATCGGCCTCGCCGTGAAGGACGTCGACCTCGCCGATGTGGTCTTCGTGCAGTACCCCACCTTCATCGAGGGGAACGGCGTCTACCCGAGCGAGGAGGCGGCGGCGACGCTGACCGCGGCGCTGCAGGCCGATCGGCCGATCGCGCTGACCGGCACGACCGGCGGCGGCTCGGAGGCGGCCGGCGGGTCCACGCCCGCCCCGTCCGACCCGGCGTCCGAGGCTCCTCCCGCGGTGGAGCCGACCGACGCCGCCTCCGACACCCCGGCGCCGGAGGGGACCGCGGTGGCGCTGCCGAGCGACGTCACCGGCCAGACCGCGCAGCAGGAGACGTGCACCGTCGGCCGCACCCTCGACGAGCAGTAGCCCGCGCCCGCGGTGTCGTCCCGGTGCGCCGCGTACGGTTATGATGGTCGTCGTGCGTTCGCCCAGCGGGCGCTCGGGAGTCGTCGCATAGTCCGGTCGAGTGCACCACCCTGCTAAGGTGGAGAACCCTTTATTGGGTTCCGTGGGTTCAAATCCCACCGACTCCGCACCTCTCGAAAGCCCTGCTCCGGCGGGGCTTTCGTCGTTCCGGGGCACCCTCCCCGAGGCGGCGCCGGTCGGCGGGCTACCCTGATCGGATGCAGATCCTCGACGCCCTCGCCTCCGCTCCCGCCCGCCGCGACGTGCAGTCGATCCGCGGAGCGCTCGCCGAGATCGGCGTCGGCGACGACGTGCGGATGCTCATCCGCTCGCCCCGCTACGGCCTCTACGGCATCGAGGGCGTCGTCGGCCGCGCAGTGGGCGGCGAGCTCGTCGTCGCCGACGTGTTCCTCGGCACCGGCACCGAGGTGCAGAGCCTGGCGCTGGCGGCGGCGCGCGAAGCGCCGACGGGGGAGCGGTCGGTCGACGGGCTGCAGCACGGCGATCCCGTGCGCGTGACGTTCTCGACTCCGACGCTGGGCACCTTCACCGTCAGCGGGCCGCTGACGGCCGGACAGGACGAGCTGCTGCTGGTCGGCAGCTGGATCGTCGCGAACAGCGGAGTGGTCGCGCCGCGCGTCGAGTCGGTCGAGCGGCTCCAGCTGTCCGTCCACAGCGCGCACGTGCCGTCCCCGCGCGCGGCGAAGGCGGAGTAGCACCCTGCGGCGTGCCCGTGGGAGGGGGAGAGCGGCCCCCACGGCACGGGACGACCGGCGAGTGCGCCGGTCGATCGGGGGTGCCGGTCAGTCGGTCTCGGTGAGGCGCACCGTCACGACCGAGGTCGCGGATCCGCCGGGCGTGGTCACCGTGATGGTGAGGACGGCCTCGGCGGGCCGCTCGCTCGACGACAGGTTCTGCGTGTTGACGGCGAACAGGGCGACGCCGGTCGCGCCGGTCGTGATCGTCGCGGACGGGTGCGGACTGCTCTCGGGTCCGCCGTTCGACGGTGCCGGAGAGGCGTAGACGCCGAGGAGGTCGCCGTCGCGGTTGCGACCGGTCGCGACGACCGTGACGGTCGCGTTCGCGACGGCGGCGCCGGACGCGTCGGTGACGGCTACGGGCAGATCGTAGGAGCGCCGCTTGGAGTTCGAGTTGCCGCTGCCGTAGTGGTGATCGCCCTTCCAGGTGGTGATCACGGTGCCGTTCGCGGGCGAGACGGACGGAGTACCGCCGGATGCGGCGGCCAGGGGTGCGGCGATCGCGACCGCGATCGTGGGGACGGTCCAGGTCGCGCCGACGAGGACCGTCCGGCGGTGGATCGTGGCGGGAATGGCGTGTGAGGGGGGTCGGGTCATGGTGGTCTCGCTCTCGTGCTCTCGGGTAGGGCCACACAAGAATGGGTTCCCGGGAGCGACTCGACTCGTCGGGCGAGGACACTGGCGTGATCGAGGTGGAGAGTTGGCGCGAGGCATCGACGAAGGACCCCGGATGAGATGATCTGCGAGGGAGATGAGTGATGCTCAGAAATCAGGATGCCCGAGTGAGGGGAGCCCCGTCCCCTGAGGCGCGATCCGCACCGGGATCGGCCGGAGACGCCCGACCCGGGGCGGCGCGGACCCTCAGTTCTGGCAGTGCGGGCACCAGTAGGTGACCCGCAGCTGCAGCTCGCTGTCGCCCAGCTCGCCCTGTCTGATCGGCGTGCCGCAGCGCCGGCAGGGCCTGCGGTCGCGCCCGTACACCCAGAGCTGCTGACCCGGGCGGAGGTTGCCGGTCGTGGTGCGCTCGATGCGCTCGCGGTTGACCGTGATCAGCCTCTTCGCCAGGTGCTGCGGGCGTGCTGGCCCGCGGCACGTTCGGTGCGACCTTGAGGTGAAATCCCGACCATTCCCATGTCTCTCGCCCGTCCCTGCCGACCGCGAAGGCGGAGTCTCGCCCTCGGGTTCGGCAGGGCGGGTGTTCGTCGACAGCCTCGGAGATGGAAAACTGTGAGGATCGGTGGACGGAAGTCCACGTCCGCTGTCCTCAGTGACGAGTGATGGAGCCGCTACGGCCTGGTGACCGTCCGCGCCAGCTCGCTGTAGCTCCACTTGAGGACAGGCGAGTCGGCTTGCGATCGTTGGGTTGATTCCGCCGGCGCCGGCAGGGGAGTCGGCCCGGACTTCTCGGTGCTCTCGCCGCTGAGACGATAGGGATTCGTTTTACCGGGATTGGTGAGTGCGTAGGTCACCCATCGCGGACACTTCTCGATGCCATTGTTGTCACAATAGGCGGTCACCATACCCAATTTGCCATTGACCGGCCAGCCATGATAGCTGGTATAGGTCGTCGGATCGAAAATCGCGTGAACGAGCATCTGTTCTCTCAGGGTGCAGTTCCACTGGTCCTTGCAATCGTATTTGCCGACGTACGTCCGAAGATCGAAGTTGCCATTCGATTGTTTTTTGTTATTCGTGGAGCCGAGGAGCACCTTCTGGGCTGCCCGGGAGGTCAATGCGTGCTTGTGCCACGCCTTATCCATCCCGAATCCTCGCTGAATGTCCGCGTCCCAGAAGCCGCGACGCAAGAGAATCTTGCCCAACCGAGGATTGTCAACTGTCGCCATCACCTGGTCGGTCTGGTATCCCTTCGGGGGCTGGGCTGCTTCTGCCGGTGCTGCTGCACCGACGAGCAGGCCGAGGGTGGTGAGTACGACGCCGATGCCCCGTAAGATCGTCTGTTTCATTGTGCTCCTCATGCTAGTATTGAGCAAAGCTCATTGCCAGGAGGTATGTTGCACGAAACAGACTTGGCTCAGAGGATTTTGACGTTGTTCTTCGACTTCGTGGCGCGGGACATCGGGCCGGATGACCGAACCCCCGAAATTCTTGCTGCGTGGGTGGATGGGGCAGCGCACCTCGCCGTCATCTATCGGAGTAGCTTCGACCCTGATCTCGTCCTCGGCCTACGCCGATTCTTCGACGCCGACTTGGGAATCGATGCCCGTTCAGGAGCGGCGGAGATTCAGGAGAGCATCTCAGAGCCTCTCGGCGACGGAATTAACTTCGTTCGAGCTGACGCAGAGGGAGTGCTGTGGTCGGGGGATCTCGACGATGACCTTCCCCATGCTCCTTCTCGGCAGTGAAAAAAGCGCGACAAGCACCTGCTTCTCTGTCGGGGTCGGTCAGTTCTGGCAGTGCGGGCACCAGTAGGTGACCCGCAGCCGCAGCTCGCTGTCGCCCAGCTCGCCCTGCCTGATTGGCGTGCCGCAGCGCCGGCAGGGCCTGCGGTCGCGCCCGTACACCCAGAGCTGCTGACCCGGGCGGAGGTTGCCGGTCGTGGTGCGCTCGATGCGCTCGCGGTTGACCGTGATCAGCTTCTTCGCCAGGGCGATCATCCGCACGAGGTCGCCGGACTCGCCGACCGGGCGGGTCGGCAGCACACCGCGGAGGAAGCAGAGCTCGGCACGGTAGACGTTGCCGAGGCCGGCCATGATCCGCTGGTCGAGCAGCGCCAGCCCGATCGGCCGATCCGAGTCGGCCGAGAGGCGGCGCAGCGCCTCGTCCGGATCCCAGTCCGGCCCGAGCAGGTCGGGACCGAGGTAGCCCACGACGTCCTCCTCGGCCGACAGGGGGACGATCTCGAGGAGCCCCAGCTCGAAGCCGACGGCCTGCCACTGCTCGGTCTCGAGCACGATCCGCGCTTGGAACGCGGGGCGGTGCCACTTCGGCCGCGGGCCGCCGAGCGGGTAGAGGTGCCAGCTGCCCTCCATCTTGAGGTGCGAATGGATCAGCGCCTCGCCCACGCGCATCAGCAGGTGCTTGCCGCGCGGGACGACCGAGTCGATCGTCTCGCCGGAGAGGTCGACGGTCGCGTACTTCGGCACGCGGACGTCGCAGGTCGTCAGAACGTGGCCGTCGAGCGCCTCGGCCAGGTTGTGCGCCGATCGGTAGACGGTGTCACCCTCGGGCACGGGTGCTCCTCCCGGCGCTCACGCGCGCATCCTGAGTCCGCGCGGGTTCGCCACGAAGCCGGCCGCGACGAGGGCGTCGCCCAATGCGGTGCCGAGAGAGAACTCGCCGTCCACCTTCTCGACGGTGAGCTTCTCGACTCCGCGGGAGCGCACGAGCTGCGCGAACGCGCCGGCCGCGTCGGCGAGCGCGGTCTCGTCGCTCGTGAAGGTGAGCGCCGTCTTGCCGCCGCGCTCGAGGTAGACGGCGAGCTCGCCGTCGACGATCGCGACGAGCGCGCCGGCCTTGCGTCCGGGCCGGTGCCCCTCGCCCTGCGGCCACGGCAGGGCCGCGCCGAACGGGTTCGCGGGGTCGGTCGCCGCGAGGGCCAGCACCGGCCGGGGCCGGTCGCGCGCGTCGTCCTGCGGCACGAAGGTGCGCAGCCGGTCGACGCTGCCCGCGGTGCCGAACTGGGCGGCTCCGAGCTTCTCGATGAAGTAGCCCCGGCGGGCGCGGCCCTGCTGCTCGAAGCCGCTGAGCACCTTGTAGGCGAGCGCGAAGCCGCCGAGCACCCCCTCGGCCTGCACGGAGCCGCGCGTGACGATGCCGTACCGCTCGAGCAGCACCTCGCCGAGCGCGTGACCGCGGATGGTGGGATCGGACTCGGCGAGCGGCACGATCGACCAGCGCCCGCCCGCGGTCGGCGGGCCGACCCGGGTCTGCATGGTCGGACGGGTCATCATGCGGCCGCGGGGCGCGCGGGCCCGGGCCGGTGCGCGCGGCTGGCGGTGCGCTCCTCCGCTGGTGCCGACGAGGGTGCGCAGCGGAGCGAGCGTGTCGTTGGTGAGCAGCCCGGCCCAGACGAGCTCCCAGAGCGCGTCGACCAGGGCGGAGTCGTCGGTCGAGCCGACCGCCTCGGACAGCTGACGGAAGAAGTAGCCGCCGCCGGAGCCGAGGACCCCGACGATCTCCTGCTGCAGCTCGCCGAGAGGCAGCGTCTCGCCGGGCACGGGCAGGGTGAGACCGGCCGTCTCGGCGAGGTGCAGGCTCACCCAGCCGTCGTTGCCGGGCAGCGTGCCGGCGCCGGCCCAGAGCACCTCGCCGGTGGCGGTGAGCTCGTCGAGCAGGGCGGGAGAGTAGTCGCGGACGCGGGAGGGCAGGATCAGCGTCTCCCAGGCCGACGCGGGGATCGGCGCTCCGGCGAGCTGGTCGATGACGGAGGCGACGCCGTCGATGCCGCGGAGCGACCCGCCGACGTGCTGCCAGGCCGGCAGGAACCGCCCGTAGGTCGCGCCGTCGACCGGCTCGACCTCCTTGCGGAGCGCGGCGAGCGAGCGGCTCCGGAGCCGGCGGAGCACCTCGGCGTCGCACCACTCGCTGCCCGTGCCGTTCGGCCGGAACTCGCCCTCGGTGACCCGCCGCTCGCCCGAGAGGCGGCGGAGTGTGTCGGTGACGACCGCGACGCCGAGGCCGAGCCTCGTCGCGACGGCGGCGGCGGTGAAGGGGCCATGGGTGCGCGCGTAGCGGGCGACGAGGTCGCCGAGCGGATCGCGCACCGGGTCGATGAACGCGACCGGAACGCCGATCGGCAGGGGCACGCCGAGGGCGTCGCGGAGCCTCGCCGCATCCTCCATCGCCGCGTAGCGCTGCTCGCCGCCGAGGCCGACGGGCAGGACGCGCTTCGCCTTCACGAGCTGAGCGACGACCGACTCGAGCGTCTCGCGCGCGATCGGAGGAGCGGCCGCGACGTCCGCAGACGCGACGGATTCCTCGACGAGGCGCTCGCCCAGCTCGTCCATCGTCAGCGGACCGAGCAGGCGGAGCAGGTCCGCCGCGCCCTCGAGCCCGCGCAGACGCCGCTCCGGTTCGACGCGCTGCAGCTCGCGCTCGATCTGCGCGAGGACGACCGGGTCGAGCAGCTCGCGCAGCTCGGCGCGGCCGAGCAGCTCGCCCAGGAGCGCCGCATCGACCGACAGCGCGGCGGCCCGGCGCTCGGCGAGCGGACTGTCGCCCTCGTACATGAACGCCGCCACGTAGCCGAAGAGCATCGACCGGGCGAACGGGCTCGCGGTCGGCGTCTCGACCTCGAGGATCCGCAGCTCGCGCCCGTCGAGCCGCGCGGCCAGGCGCAGCAGCGCGGGCAGGTCGTAGACGTCCTGGAGGCACTCGCGCACCGTCTCGAGGATGATCGGGAAGGTCGGGTAGGTACGCGCGACGTCGAGGAGCTGCGCGGCGCGCTGGCGCTGCTGCCAGAGCGGTGAGCGCTTGCCGGGATTGTAGCGGGGCAGGAGCAGCGCCCGCGCCGCGCACTCGCGGAAGCGGGCAGCGAAGAGGGCCGACCCGCCGACCTCGCTCGTCACGAGCGACTCGAGCTCGTCGCGCTCGAACAGGAACAGCTCGGCGCCGGGGGGTTCCGACTCGGTGTCGGGGATGCGGACGACGATGCCGTCGTCGCCGGCCATCGCCGCTCCGTCGACCCCGTGCCGCTCGCGCACGCGCGCGCCGACGGCGAGGGCCCACGGGGAGTGCACCTGCATGCCGTACGGAGAGTGGAGCACGAGCCGCCAATCGCCCAGCTCGTCGCGGAAGCGCTCGAGCACCAGCGTGCGGTCGTCCGGGATCTGCCCGGTGGCGATCCGCTGCTCGTCGAGGAACGACAGCAGGTTGTTCGTGGCGTACTCGTCCAGGCCCGCCTCCGCGCAGCGCGCCCGCGCCGGATCGGCGGCCGACCCGCCCAGCTCGCGGGTGAACGCGCCGATCGCCTCGCCGAGCTCGGCGGGCCGGCCCTGGGAGTCGCCCTTCCAGAACGGGAGGCGGCCCGGCTCGCCGAACGCGGGCGTCACGATCACGCGGTCGTAGGTGATCTCCTGGATCCGCCAGCTCGTCGCTCCGAGTGCGAAGACGTCGCCGACGCGCGACTCGTAGACCATCTCCTCGTCGAGCTCGCCGACGCGGTTGCCGGTCGAGCCGGGCTCACCGACCATGAAGACGCCGAAGAGCCCGCGATCGGGGATCGTGCCGCCGCTCGTGACGGCCAGGCGCTGCGCACCGGGCCGTCCGGTCAGCGTGTTGGCGTCGCGGTCCCAGACGAGTCGGGGCCGCAGCTCCGCGAACTGGTCGGAGGGGTACCGGCCGGACAGCAGATCGAGCGTCGCCTCGTAGGCGGAGCGGGGCAGCGACACGAACGGCGCGCTGCGGCGGACCGTGTCGAACCAGTCGTCGACGTCGAGCGCCTCGAGCGCCGTGGCGGCGACGGTCTGCTGCGCGAGGATGTCGAGCGGGTTCGCGGGGACCTGGATCGCCTCGATCAGCCCGGAGCGCATCCGCTCGGTGGTGACCGCGGAGTGCAGCAGGTCGGCCCGGTGCTTGGGGTAGAAGGCGCCGCGCGACACCTCGCCGACCTGGTGGCCGGCGCGTCCGACGCGCTGGAGGGCACTCGCGACCGACGGCGGCGTCTCGACCTGCACGACGAGGTCGACCGCGCCCATGTCGATCCCCAGCTCGAGGCTCGACGTGGCGACGACGCAGCGGAGGCGGCCGGACTTCAGGTCGTCCTCGATGATCGCCCGCTGCTCCTTGCTGACGGAGCCGTGGTGCGCGCGAGCGAGCAGCGGCTCGTCGTCGGGGGCGGACTGCCCGGAGCCGCTCGTGCCGCCGGCCGCGCCCATGAGCTCGGCCGGGGCCCGGCGGGACGCCCCCGTGGCCATCGACCCGATCGCCTCGTCGACGAGGGCCCCGACGGCGACAGGCTCGGCCGTCGCGCGGGCCCGCTCGAGGTCGGCCTCGCGGCGCTCCGCGTAGATCTCGTTCAGCCGGGCGGTGAGCCGCTCGGCGAGCCGACGCGAGTTGGCGAAGACGATGGAGGAGGTGTGTGCGAGCACGCGGTCGACGATCGACTCCTCGACGTGCGGCCAGATCGATCCGCTCTGCGGGCCGGTCGCGCCCATGGTCGAGCCCTCCTGCGGAGCGGCCGCCCCGAGCTCGGACATGTCCTCGACCGGCACGACGACCGTGAGGTCCCACTGCTTCTCGGACACCGGCGCCACGATCGACACCGGCGAGCGGCCCGCCAGGAACCGGGCGACCTCCTCGCGCGGGCGCACCGTCGCCGAGAGGCCGATGCGCTGGACCGGCTTCGGCAGCAGGGCGTCGAGGCGCTCGAGCGAGACCGCGAGGTGCGCCCCGCGCTTGGTCGAGGCGACGGCGTGCACCTCGTCGACGATCACGGTCTCGACGCCGCGCAGCGACTCGCGCGCGGCGGAGGTGAGCATCAGGTAGAGCGACTCGGGCGTGGTGATGAGGATGTCGGGCGGCGTCTTCTGCAGCACGCGCCGCTCGGCGGCGGGGGTGTCCCCGGAGCGGACGCCGACCGTGACGGTCGACGGAGCGACTCCGATGCCCTCGGCGTTCAGGCGCAGCGCCGTCTGCGTGACCCCGACGAGCGGGGAGCGGAGGTTGCGCTCGACGTCGACGCCGAGCGCCTTCAGCGGCGAGACGTAGAGGACGCGGGTGCGGTGCTGCGGATCCTCCGGCGGTGGGCCCTGCACGAGGCGGTCGATCGCCCAGAGGAACGCCGACAGCGTCTTGCCCGAACCGGTCGGAGCGACCACGAGCGCGTGCGAGCCCGACGAGATCGCCGACCAGGCCCCCTCCTGCGCCGCGGTGGGCGCCGGGAAGGCGCCCTGGAACCAGGCGCGGGTGGCGGGGGAGAAGCGCTCGAGAGCGCTGCCGCCGAGATCGGTGGGCATGATTCCATCCTCCCTGCCACCACCGACACTGGCCGCGGCGTCCGCCACGGGCAAACCCTTGACGCGGCGCCCGCCGTCGGCGGCTCAGCCGAACGCGCGGCGGATGAAGGCGCTCACGTCGGCGATCTCGGCCTGGCTCACTCCGTGCGCCACGCCCTCGTAGACGCGCGAGTCGAGCTCGGTGTGCGCCGGGAACCACGCGTCGCCCTCCGTCACCGCCCTCTCCGGGATGACCGTGTCCAGCGTCCCGCGGCCGCGGAACACGAGCGGGCGCTCCCGCGCGAGGCGCTCATCCGCGTCGTCTCCCTCGGGCAGCGGCACGACGAACCCCGAGAGGGCGACCGCGAACGCGAAGCGGCCGGGCGCACGCCGGAGCAGCTGCACCGCCAGCGCCGCCCCCTGGGAGAAGCCCAGGAGTCCGATCGGGCCCGGGTGGTCGAGCGCGTCCAGCCAGTCGAGGACGTCCTGGGTCGGCTGCTCGACCTCGGCCGGATCGGTGCGCGACTGCTCCGGATCCATCGGCAGCCGCAGCGGCCACCACGCGTTCGCCCGCCCGTCCAGGGCGAGCGGGGCGCGCAGCGACGCGAGCACCGGCTCCAGCGGCAGGTACGCGCCGAGCGAGAAGAGGTCGCCCTCGTGCGAGCCGTAGCCGTGCAGGAGCACCAGCAGCGGGCGTCCCACCCGGTCCTTCTCGGAGGAGGACCACAGCACGGCGTTCGGATCGATTCCCATGACTCCATCATCGCCGCCGGCCCCGCCGCGCCCGCTGCGAAACCGGACCGACATGAACGTCGGGTAAGAATGGCTCCATGAGCGTGCGTACCCCTGACCCCAACTCCGGGTGGCTGTCCGACGACGAACTCGCCGAGATCCGCCGTCGGCTCCCGCTGCTGTACGTCGAGGCGGTGCCCGTGCGCGTCGACGGGCTCGGCCAGGTCACGGAGGTGGGCGTGCTGCTGCGCGCGACGGCATCGGGCCAGATCACGCGCACGATCGTGTCGGGTCGGGTGATGTACGGAGAGACGCTGCGCGACGCCCTCTTCCGGCACCTCGAGAAGGACCTCGGCCCCATGGCGTTCCCGCTGCTGCCGGCGAGCCCGCTGCCCTTCCACGTCGCCGAGTACTTCCCCATGCCCGGCATGGGCCCCTTCACGGACGAGCGCCAGCACGCCGTGTCCCTCGCCTACGTCGTCCCCGTGACCGGCACCTGCGACCCCCGCCAGGACGCCCTCGAGCTCACCTGGATGACCCCCGACGAGGCCTGCTCCGACGCCGTCTCCGCCGAGATGGAGGGCGGACGCGGCGCCCTGGTCCGCGCGGCCCTGGCATCGGTCGGAAGGCTGAGTTGAACTGTGCGCCGCTTGGCGGCGCACCGCAGTGGGCTTCCAGGGGTGGTCGCGTTCCGCGGAGCGTCGTGCGTTCCGCCTAGCGCGATCCGCTGACACGCGGATCGCGCGTTCGGCTTCGCCGTGCGCTTCGGCGCCTCACTTCGGAGGGGAAGCGCTGCTGCGACTTCCGTCGGAGGCGGCCGCGTTCCGTGGAGCGTGGCGCGTTCCGCCTAGCGCGATCCGCTGCCACGCGGATCGCGCGTTCGGCTCCGCGGTGTTCGTCTTGTGCGCCGCGGGGCGGCGCACCGCGGTCGGCTTCCAGGGGTGGTCGCGTTCCGCGGAGCGTCCTGCGTTCCGCCTAGCGCGATCCGCTGGCACGCGGATCGCGCGTTCGGCTCCGCGGTGTTCGTCTTGTGCGCCGCGGGGCGGCGCACCGCGGTCGGCTTCCAGGGGTGGTCGCGTTCCGTGGAGCGTCCTGCGTTCCGCCTAGCGCGATCCGCTGGCACGCGGATCGCGCGTTCGGCTCCGCCGCGCGCTTCGGCGCCTCCCTCCGGAGAGGAAGCGCTGCCGCGACTTCCGCCCGACGGGGGCGCGTGCCGCGAGGCGTGGTGCATCCCGCCTGAGGGGATCGCCTGGCCCGCGGACCGGGCGTCCCGCTGCGTGGCGTGGCGTGTTGCTTCGCTGGGGGGAGAGGAGCTGTCGCAACCACTGTGGAAGCAGAACCTCAGCTGAGAGCACCCGTCAGCGGCGATGGTGGCTGAGCGGAGGTCCTGGCCGACGCTCTGCTCGTCCTTCGGCGTGCGGGACGGCGGTCCGCGTCGGAATCGCAGTCTGCTTGGCTCGCTCTTGCTGACCGGGTCCGTTCGTCATCGAGGACGAGGACCGCTGGGCCGGCAGTATCTGGCCCGGAGCCGGCTCGTGACCTCGGTTGCGAACATCGACCGCGGCGAACCCCGTTCCGAGCACTACACGCTGTCGACGACTCGAGGCACCCCGTCACCGGGACCCACTTTTCAGTCGGACCGTACCCACGCACGCCCCCCAGCAACGACGAAGGCCGGGACCCCCTCCCACGGACGACTCCGCAAGAGGAACTCCCGGCCTTCTTTACATTCAGCGCGCCCACTTCACCCGAACGTGCCGCCGAAGCAGCACCCACGAGGCGAACCGCCGATCCGCGTGCGAGCGGATCGGCGTAGCCGGACGCGACACGCTCTGCGAATCGCAACCACCTCGGAGAGCCGACCGCGGTGCGCCGCCCCGCGGCGCACCAACAAGCTCAGCCCTGCGCGCGTCGTCCGCCGCGGCGGGCGCCGCCGCCGGAGCCCTCGCGGGCCGGTGCGGCCGAGGAGGCGCCGCCGGTCGCGGTGCTGTAGAACGAGCGCGAGCCGCCGGAGGTCGACGCGGGGGCCGCGGAGCGGGTGCGTCCGCCGCGGGCGGCTCCGTCGGAGCCGGCGGTGCGGTCGCGACGGGGACGGTCGGAGCCGCCGGCGGGGGCCGCCGAGCGCTCTCCGCGTCCGCCGCGGGGGGCGGAGCCGGTGCCGTCGGTGCGGGCCGCGCGCTTGCGCTGCGCGTTCGCACCCTGTGAGCGTCCGCCCTGCGACTGCCCGCGGGCGGGCTCGACGACGGCCGAGGGGGTCACGTACGCCGCGACGTCCCCGACGAGCTTCGCGACGGCGGCCGAGTCGGCCGTGACCTGCTGGGGCTGGACCTGGATGGCGGCCTTGCGCAGGAGCGTCTTCACGTCTCCGCGCTGCGTGGGCAGCACGACGGTGACGACGTCGCCCTCCGAGCCCGCGCGAGCGGTACGGCCCGAGCGGTGCAGGTACGCCTTGTGCTCCATGGGCGGGTCGACGTGGATGACGAGCTCGACGTCGTCGACGTGGACGCCGCGGGCGGCGACGTCGGTCGCGACGAGCACCTTCACGTCGCCGGCGCCGAACGCCGCGAGGTTGCGGTCGCGGGCGACCTGCGAGAGGTTGCCGTGCAGGTCGACGGCGGGGATGCCCTGGCCGGTGAGCTGCTTGGCGAGCTTCTTCGCGTGGTGCTTGGTGCGCATGAAGAGGATGCGGCGGCCGGTGCCGGACGCGAGGGTCTTCACGAGGGCGTTCTTGGAGTCGAGGCCGTCGACCTCGAACACGTGGTGGGTCATCAGCGCGACGGGCGAGTTGGCCTCGTCGACCGAGTGGAGCACCTCGTTCTGCAGGTACTTCTTGACGAGCTTGTCCACGCCGTTGTCGAGCGTCGCCGAGAACAGCAGGCGCTGACCGCCGCGCGGCGTCTTGTCGAGGATGCGCGTGACGACGGGCAGGAAGCCCAGGTCGGCCATGTGGTCGGCCTCGTCGAGCACGGTGATCTCGACGGCGTCGAGGTTGACGAAGCCCTGCTTCATCAGGTCCTCGAGGCGGCCGGGGCAGGCCACGACGATGTCGACGCCCTGCTTGAGGGCCGCGACCTGGCGCTGCTGCGAGACGCCGCCGAAGATCGTCGTGGTGACGATGCCGTAGGCGTCGGCGAGGGGCTGCATGGCCGCGGTGATCTGGGTGGCGAGCTCGCGGGTCGGCGCGAGGACGAGTCCGAGCGGGCGGCCCGGGCGGCGGCGGCCGCCGGCGAGCGATCCGCCGAGGCGGGCGATCATCGGGATCGAGAAGGCGAGGGTCTTGCCCGAGCCGGTCTTGCCGCGTCCGAGGACGTCGCGGCCGTTGAGGGTGTCGGGCAGCGTGTCGACCTGGATCGGGAACGGCTCGGTGATGCCGTTCGCGGTCAGGGCCGAGACGAGGGGAGCGGGGACGCCGAGAGCGGCGAAGGTGGGGATGGACGACATGGATGGTGCCTTTCGGGGCATCATGCCGATCCGACAGCGCAGGCGTACGGCCGGGCGCGGGTGATCGGCTTTCGGGCGAAGGTGACGGTGGTCACATCCGTTCGCCGTACGAAGCTGTGCGCGCGGCCGGAGGCCTCATGCACGGTGCGCCAGATGGTCGGGACGGGGTCCTCGACGGTCAGAGTCCTCAGGGGACAAGGGGCGTTCTACGACGCGGGGGAGCGCAGACTTCGCGCTCGCACCCCACAACCCTAGCGGACTCCGGTCGCTCACCGCATCGGAGCCCGCCTTCCGGGCGCGTCTCAGCCCTTGTAGCGCTCGCCCACCGGCACCTCGACGGCGAGCGTGTTGCCGGCCTGCGCGAGCGGGCACGCCCATGCCGGGTCGTACGCGCAGGAGGGGTTGTAGGCGAAGTTGAAGTCGAGCACCAGGGTCGACGGGGCGCTCCCGGGGCCGAGGTCGGCGCCCTTCACGGTGTCGAGCAGGTAGCGCCCGCCGCCGTACGTGCCGCCGGGGGTCCCGGCCAGCGCGTCCTTGACCGGCAGGAAGAGCCCGCCGCCGTAGGAGCCGAGCCGCCAGACGTCGAGCGTCCCGGCGCGGGGGACCGCGACGGTGCCGATCAGCTCGAACGGCACGGTCCCGTCCGTCCCGGTCTCCACGTCCATCCTCCGCGGCTCCTCGGCCGGTGCGACCTCGAGCTCGAACCGCCACGAGGCGTCGTAGGGAGCGATGGCGAGGGAGCGGAAGTGAGCGCGGTCCGCCGGCAGGAGCGGAGTGGAGGGGTGGCGCGCGAAGAGCGCGTTGCGCCCGCGGATCCACGAGGCGTGCGCCGCGAGCAGGTCCACGTTGGAGAGGCGGCGGACCTCGGCGTAGAGGGCGTGCACGTGGCGTCGCCAGTCGGCGACCTCGATCGCCGACGCGAGTCTGCGGCGGGGCGAGACCTCGTCCGACTCGTCCGACTCGTCCTCCGCTGAGGGCCACTGGAAGCGGATCAGCTCGGCGCGCGAGAGCTCGACCTCCTCCTCCGCGGTGCCGTCGGGGCTCACTGCGCCGCCTCTCCGCGGGGGCGCGCATCCGCGCCCACGTCGTGGCGCCAGGTCGGTGCGAGCGAGCGGATGCGGATGCCGCGCCACTGCCAGAACGCCCACATCGACGGCCAGAGGGCGGGCGAGGCGAGCCCGGCGCTGAACTCGAGCTTGTCGCGGAACAGCGTGCGCCCGTCCGGGAGCGGAGCGACCGCCATCCGGTGGTCCCAGGCGGTGATCAGCCGCAGAGCGCCCGAGAGCGGAGCGCCGCTGTCGCGCAGGATCCGCACGTCCGGCATCGACGGCACGCGCCGGTACGAGAGGTCGATCTCCTGCGCGCCCATCGGCACGATCCCGAGCGCGTCCATCGCGACGTCGTGCGGGCCCAGCCCCCACGTCGGCCGGAAGCCGCCCTCGTCCAGCGACGCGGCGGTCAGGAGGGGGGACATCACCTCGCGGAACACGGCCGGGCTCTGCAGAGCGCGCCAGGCGGAGTCCACGTCGGTGTCGAGCACGTGCTTCAGCATCACCTTCACGACGCCCATCCTCCTCCGCAGGGCCCTGTGCCGTCACCGGGTGCGCGGGAGCTCTCGGCCGTGTATGCGCCCGGTACCGTGTCAGGGTGAACGCCGCGTCCTCCGCCCACGACCAGTCGACCTACCAGATCCGCTTCGACTGGGGTCCGCGGGCGCTGCGCGTCCTCGCTCCCGCGCACATCACCGTCGTCGTCGACGCGCTGCCCGGTGGCCCGGAGCTGCCCCTCGACGGCGTCGAGGGCCGCGTCGTGCGGGCCGGGCTCGCCGACCGCACCGCCGTCGCCCGCTGGATCCTCGAGCGCCAGCACGAGAACGGCGGCCGCACCAGCGTCAACGTGGTCGCCGCGGGCGACGTCGACGAGGACGGGGCCGCGCGCTTCACCCTCGAGGACCAGCTCGCCGCGGGCGCGCTCATCGACGCCCTCATCACGCTCGGGATCGACCACACCTCGCCCGACGCGGCGGTCGCGTCCGCGTCGTTCGCCGGGCTCCGCCGCGCCTGCTCCCACCTGCTGTCGGCGTCGCCGTCGGGTCGTGCGCTGAAGGAGTCGGGACGGGCCGACGAGGTCGCCGCCGCGGCCCGTCTCGACTCGGTCGCCGACGTCACCGTCCTGCGCTGAGGGCCCCCTCGACCGCCGGGCCCGGAGCGGCGTAGCGTTCGCACGGAGCGCTCCCGCTCGCACCGCCCCCGCGACCGAACCCGAAAGCTGGCCCGCATGAAAGCCGTCCTCCACGACGTCGTCCTCGCCGACGCCCCCGACTCCGACCTCATCTCGATCGAGGGCAACTGGTACTTCCCGCCCTCGAGCGTCGCGACCGACCTGCTCGAGCCGAGCGACACCCCCTACACCTGCCCCTGGAAGGGCGAGTGCCAGTACTTCTCGGTGAAGTCCGGCGACGGTCTGCTGAAGGACCGCGCCTGGTCCTACCCGACTCCGTACCCCACCGCGTTCGACCGCGTCGGCAAGGACTTCTCGGGCTACGTCGCGTTCTGGAAGGAAGTCCGGGTCATCGACTAGCGGCCGGCCGCGCGCGCCGCGCTCCGACTGCGGTGCGCGCGGACCTTCGCCCGGTTGCCGCAGCGCTGCATCGAGCACCAGCGGCGCGTGCCCGCCCGCGACGTGTCCAGGTAGAGCATCCGGCAGTCCTCGGCGTCGCAGCGGCGGAGTCGCCCCGCGCCCGAGCCGCCCAGCAGCTCGACACCCTCCCGCGCGATCGTCGAGAGCACCTGGCGGGCCGCGGCGGTCGCCCGGCCGGCCCGCCGCGATCCGCCCGACAGCATCGGCGGGATGTCCGGCATCGCCGCGAAGAGGTTGAGCACGTCGACGTCCCCCGGCTCCCCGGAGCCGCCCTGCTCGGCGGCCTCCGCCAGCCGCGCGATCGCGTCCCGCAGCATCAGAGCGTCGGCCAGGTCGGCCTCGCGTCCGCCCTCGTCCAGCGCGTCGAACCGCTCGGCGAGCCAGGCCCCCAGGGCCTCGCCCGAGGGCAGCCGCTCACCGGGGGCGCCGCGCATCGCGCCGGTGAACGCGAAGTCGAGCGCGAGGCTGCCGGAGTCGAACCACCAGCGCCGGCCGTCGGCCTCCTCGAGCCACTGCCCCGTGCTGGGCGCGCGACCGCGGATCGCGCGCGGCTCGCCGGTCGCGCTCACGCCGCCGGGACCGGGCGCCGGCGCCACTGGATCGCGTTCGCCGCCTCGAAGCGCCGGGCGCAGCGTCCGCACGCCAGGGGGCGGGACGGCCGGCGGTGCCGGTAGAAGAGGTGTCCGCTCGGGCAGGTGCCCACCCACGGCGCCAGCTCGTCGGCGGTCGGGTTGCTGTGCGTGCGCGAGCCGGTGTACCCCAGGCGAGCGGCGATGCCGCGCCACGCGGCTCCGTGCCCGGCGGTCGGGCCGGCGAGCGCGTGCGCGACCTCGTGCAGGAGGGTCTGCCGCACCTCCTCGTCGCTCCAGCGGGCGGCGAGGTGACGCGAGAGGGTGATCCGCCGGTCACTCCAGTGGCAGGCGCCGCCCCGCGTGCGCGCGTGATCGAAGCCGAAGCTCCAGGAGTCGTCGAGGTGCTCGACGAGGAGCTCCTCGGCCCAGGCCCGGACCTGCTCCAGCTCGGCCACGCGTCCGCCGTCCGTCGGGCGAGCCGTCAGGCCTGGTCGGCGCTCTCGGCGCCGTCGGAGTCGTCGGTCGCCGCGGCGTCCTTGGCGCCGTCGGCCCGGCGGCGCCCGCGGACGGTGCCCTCGGTCCGCTCGCGCGTCGCTCCGCCCTGGAACTCGGTCGCGGCGGCGAAGCCCAGCCGTGCGATCTCGAGCTCCTCCTCCGGGACGCCCACGCGCTCGCCGAGCGCGGTCGCGGCGTCGAAGTCGCGCGCGGCGCGGCCGTACTCGCCGAGCTCGAAGGACGCGAGGCCCCGGTGCTTGAGCGCGAAGGAGTGCTCGAGGTGCCACTCGTGGGTGCGCGCCTCCTCGACGCACAGCGCGAGCTCCGAGAGCGCCTCGTCGGGGCGCCCGCGCAGCTGCATGAGCCGGGCCCGGCGGACGCGCGCGGTCAGGAGCTCGGCGCGGTCGCCCGAGAAGCGGGTGCGGCGGACGGCCTCGTTGGCCAGGTCCCAGGCCTCGTCGAGCCGGCCGAGCAGGCGCAGCAGCTCGGCCTTCTCGGTGAGAGCGGCGAGGGAGCGGAGCGCGCCGATCTCCTCGAGGCGCTCCTGGGCGGCGTCGACGTCGATCTCCTCGCGGAGCGTCGCGGGATCGTGGCGGATGATGATGCTCAGAGCAGTGCTTCCTCGTGGGGTGCGGATCCGGTGCGTCGCGGGTCGTGTGCGACGAGCGGGCGGCCGCTCGGGCCGGCCCAGTTTACGGGGCGGAGCGCACGGCTCTCCTCCGGACGCGCCCATCCGACGAGGGTCAGCCGCGCCGCACCTGGAAGATGCTGCGGGCCGGCAGCGGCGAGGGCGTGGCCGTGTCGTCCGTGACGGCGGAGGCGCCCGCGACGAAGTTGTCGAGCTCGCGGCCCTGCACGAGCTTCGCGGGCGCGGGGTCGGAGGCCAGGCGCCGCGGCAGTCCATCGACCGGCAGCGGCGCGGCGGAGGCGAGCATCACCACGTTCCCGAACCGCTTCGCCTTGAGCATCTGCGTGTCGGTCATGATCGCGGTGTGCGCGAAGACGGAGGAGAGGGTCGCCGCCTGCGCGCGGGCGAACGCGAGCGCCCCTCCGTCGGCCACGTTGACGGCGACGACGCCCCCGGGCGCGAGCAGCGGGGCGATCGCGGAGTAGAACTGCGTGCTCGTCACGTGCGCCGGGGTCCTGGCCCCCGAGAAGACGTCGACGACGACGACGTCGATGCTGCCCAGGAGTCCGGGCGGGAGCTTGCCGAGCACCTCGCGGGCGTCGCCCTGGCGGATGCGGATCTGGGCTCCCCGGGGCAGCGGCAGCGCCTCCCGCACCAGCTCGACCAGCGCGCCCTCGATCTCGACGACCTGCTGACGCGAGCCCGGCCGGGTCGCGGCGACGTAGCGGGGGAGGGTGAGCGCCCCGGCGCCCAGGTGCAGCGCGGTGACGGCCTCGCCCTCGGGGGCGAGCAGATCGATGGCGTGGCCGATGCGGCGCACGTACTCGAAGGACAGGTGCGTCGGATCGGCCAGGTCGACGTGCGACTGCGGCGTCCCGTCGACCACGAGTGTCGCGGCGTCGGGGGAGTGCCGGTCGGGCTCGATCTGCGCGAGGTAGCCGCTGGAGAGCACCGCGCGGGGGTGCTCGGCGTCGTCGCCGCGTCGGCGTCCGGTTCGTTCCTGCATCCCCTCAGTCTGAGGGACGCGGCACCCCGACGGCGGCCTGCCCGGGGCGTATACCGGACCCCGCGACACGACGCAAGGATCTGCACTTGCGCGGCGTGGCGCGATGCATCTATATTTGTACTTTGCGCTCCCGAGTACCCACGCCCTCATATTGCGGTCGGCAGGTCACCGGAACCCGGCATCAGATGGTGGATGCCGATGCCACACTCTAGCCCCCACCCCGAAGACCGCGTCGAAACGGTCCCTGCGGCGTGTGGAGGGCGGGTGTCGGCCCGCCCGGCGGGAGCCCACTCCACACATCCCACAGATTGAGACCCGCGAGGGTCTACGGAGGTTCCTTCCTTGGCTGCTGCGCCCAACGCAACCACCACCTCACCCAAGAACGGACGCGCCGCATCGCGTCTCTCGTTCGCCAAGATCAGCGACACCCTGACGGTTCCGGATCTGCTCGCACTGCAGACCGAGAGCTTCGACTGGCTCGTCGGCTCGGAGGCGTGGAAGACCCGCGTCGCCGAGGCGAAGGCCGCCGGCCGGGAGGACCTCCCCGCCAACTCCGGTCTGGACGAGATCTTCGAGGAGATCTCCCCGATCGAGGACCTCAGCGAGACGATGCAGCTGAGCTTCACGAACCCGTACCTCGAGCCCGAGAAGTACACGATCGAGGAGTGCAAGGAGCGCGGCAAGACCTACGCCGCTCCTCTGTACGTCGAGGCCGAGTTCATGAACCACCTCACGGGTGAGATCAAGACCCAGACGGTCTTCATGGGCGACTTCCCGCTCATGACCGAGAAGGGCACGTTCATCATCAACGGCACCGAGCGTGTCGTCGTGTCCCAGCTCGTCCGCTCGCCGGGCGTGTACTTCGAGCGCCAGCAGGAGAAGACGTCCGACAAGGACATCTACTCCGCCCGCGTCATCCCGAGCCGTGGTGCGTGGCTCGAGTTCGAGATCGACAAGCGCGACCAGGTCGGCGTGCGCATCGACCGCAAGCGCAAGCAGTCGGTCACCGTCTTCCTGAAGGCCCTCGGCCTCACCAGCGAGGAGATCCTCGAGCAGTTCGCCGGCTACGAGTCGATCGAGCTGACGCTCGAGAAGGACAACATCCTCACCAAGGAGGATGCTCTCCGCGACATCTACCGCAAGCTCCGTCCGGGCGAGCAGGTCGCCGCCGAGGCCGCCCGCGCGCTGCTGGACAACTTCTACTTCAACTCCAAGCGCTACGACCTCGCGAAGGTCGGCCGCTACAAGATCAACCGCAAGCTCGGCATCGACAAGGCGCTGTCCGACTCGGTCCTGACGGTCGAGGACATCATCGCGACCATCAAGTACCTGGTCGCGCTGCACGACGGCCGCACCACGCTGCCGGGCGTCCGCGAGGGCGCTCCGGTCGACCTGCGCCTGGACGTCGACGACATCGACCACTTCGGCAACCGCCGCATCCGCGCGGTCGGCGAGCTGATCCAGAACCAGGTCCGCACCGGCCTGTCCCGCATGGAGCGCGTCGTCCGCGAGCGCATGACCACGCAGGACATCGAGGCGATCACGCCGCAGACCCTGATCAACGTCCGCCCCGTCGTGGCCGCGATCAAGGAGTTCTTCGGAACGTCGCAGCTGTCGCAGTTCATGGACCAGAACAACCCGCTCGCGGGTCTGACCCACAAGCGCCGCCTGTCGGCGCTGGGCCCCGGCGGCCTCTCCCGCGAGCGCGCCGGCGTCGAGGTCCGCGACGTCCACCCGTCGCACTACGGCCGCATGTGCCCGATCGAGACCCCGGAAGGCCCGAACATCGGCCTGATCGGCTCGCTCGCGTCCTTCGCGCGCATCAACTCGTTCGGCTTCATCGAGACCCCGTACCGCAAGGTCGTCGCGGGTCGCGTCACCGAGCAGATCGACTACCTCACCGCGTCCGAGGAGGACGAGTACCTGGTCGCCCAGGCGAACGCCCCCCTCACCAAGGACTTCCACTTCGCCGAGGGCAAGGTCCTGGTCCGCCCCAAGGGCGGAGAGGTCGAGCTCGTCGACGCCGACCGCGTCGACTACATGGACGTCTCCCCGCGCCAGATGGTGTCGGTCGCGACCTCGCTGATCCCGTTCCTCGAGCACGACGACGCGAACCGCGCGCTCATGGGTGCGAACATGCAGCGCCAGGCCGTCCCGCTGCTGCGCAGCGAGTCGCCCGTGGTCGGAACCGGCATGGAGGGCTTCGCGGCCATCGACGCCGGCGACGTGATCACCGCCGACAAGGCGGGCGTGGTCCAGGAGGTCTCCGCCGACTCCGTCACCGTCCAGCTGGACGAGGGCGGAACGCAGACCTACTTCCTGCGCAAGTTCGACCGCTCCAACCAGGGCACCTCGTACAACAACCGCGTGGTCGTCTCGGCCGGCGAGCGCATCGAGGTCGGCGAGATCGTCGCCGACGGCCCCGCCACCGAGAACGGCGAGCTCGCGCTGGGCAAGAACCTGCTCGTCGCGTTCATGCCGTGGGAGGGTCACAACTTCGAGGACGCGATCATCCTCAGCCAGAACCTGGTGAAGGACGACGTCCTCTCCTCGATCCACATCGAGGAGTACGAGGTCGACGCCCGCGACACCAAGCTCGGCAAGGAGGAGATCACCCGCGACCTCCCCAACGTCAGCCCGGAGCTCCTGGCCGACCTGGACGAGCGCGGCATCATCCGCATCGGCGCCGAGGTCCGCCCCGGCGACATCCTCGTCGGCAAGGTCACGCCCAAGGGCGAGACCGAGCTCTCGGCCGAGGAGCGCCTGCTCCGCGCGATCTTCAACGAGAAGAGCCGCGAGGTCCGCGACACGTCGCTGAAGGTGCCCCACGGCGAGCAGGGCACGATCATCGGCGTCAAGGTGTTCGACGCGCAGGACGGCGACGACGAGCTCGGCTCGGGCGTCAACCAGCGCGTGGTCGTCTACATCGCCCAGAAGCGCAAGATCACCGAGGGCGACAAGCTCGCCGGCCGCCACGGCAACAAGGGCGTCATCTCGAAGATCCTGCCGGTCGAGGACATGCCGTTCCTCGCCGACGGCACCCCGGTCGACATCGTCCTCAACCCGCTCGGCGTCCCCGGCCGCATGAACTTCGGCCAGGTCCTCGAGATCCACCTCGGGTGGATCGCGAAGCAGGGCTGGAAGGTCGACGGCGAGCCGGAGTGGGCCGCACGCCTGCCCGAGCACGCCCGCGAGGCGGCGCCCGGCACCAAGGTCGCGACCCCCGTGTTCGACGGCGCGGCGGAGGAGGAGCTCGCCGGGCTCCTCGACTCCACCACCCCGACGCGCGACGGTGAGCGCCTGATCGGCTCGTCCGGCAAGACGCAGCTGTTCGACGGCCGCTCCGGGGAGCCCTTCCCGGACCCGGTCTCGGTCGGCTACATGTACATCCTGAAGCTGCACCACCTCGTCGACGACAAGATCCACGCGCGCTCGACGGGCCCGTACTCGATGATCACCCAGCAGCCGCTCGGTGGTAAGGCGCAGTTCGGTGGACAGCGCTTCGGCGAGATGGAGGTGTGGGCCCTCGAGGCCTACGGTGCCGCCTACGCGCTGCAGGAGCTCCTCACCATCAAGTCGGACGACATCCTCGGCCGCGTGAAGGTGTACGAGGCCATCGTCAAGGGTGAGAACATCCAGGAGCCGGGCATCCCCGAGTCCTTCAAGGTCCTCATCAAGGAGATGCAGTCGCTGTGCCTGAACGTCGAGGTCCTCTCGGCCGACGGCACCGCGGTCAGCCTGCGCGACACCGATGACGAGGTCTACCGCGCCGCGGAAGAGCTCGGCATCAACATCTCCTCCCGGTTCGAGTCGTCCTCCGTCGACGACATCTGATCCCGCGCCAGCATCTGACGACCTCCCGTCTCTGACGAGACACCTGTTTTCCGACAAGGAGAAAACATTGCTCGACGTAACAACTTTTGACGAGCTGCGCATCGGCCTCGCGACGGCCGATGACATCCGTCGCTGGTCGCACGGTGAAGTGAAGAAGCCCGAGACCATCAACTACCGCACCCTCAAGCCCGAGAAGGACGGCCTGTTCGGAGAGCAGATCTTCGGACCGTCCCGCGACTGGGAGTGCTCCTGCGGCAAGTACAAGCGAGTCCGCTTCAAGGGCATCGTCTGCGAGCGCTGCGGCGTCGAGGTCACCAAGTCCTCGGTCCGCCGCGAGCGGATGGGCCACATCGAGCTCGCCGCCCCCGTCACCCACATCTGGTACTTCAAGGGCGTCCCCTCGCGCCTCGGATACCTGCTGGACATGGCGCCGAAGGACCTCGAGAAGGTCATCTACTTCGCGGCGTACATGATCATCGACGTGGACGACGACGGCCGTCACGCCGACATGCCCGGCCTCGAGAACGAGCTCCGGCTCGAGATCAAGACCCTCTCCGACCAGCGCGACTCCCGCATCGCGGACCGCCTGGCCCGTCTCGAGACCGACCTCGCCGCCCTGGAGGCGGAGGGCGCCAAGAGCGACCAGAAGCGCCGCACCAAGGACGGCGCCGAGAAGGAGATGTCGCAGATCCGCAAGTCCTTCGACGAGGACATCGCGCGTCTCGAGAGCGTGTGGGAGCAGTTCCGCACCCTCAAGGTCGGCGACCTCAAGCCCGAGGACGCGGTCTTCAACGAGCTCGTCGACCGCTACGGCGTCTACTTCGAGGCCTACATGGGCGCCGAGGCGATCAAGAAGCGCCTCGAGCAGTTCGACCTCCAGGCCGAGGCCGAGACGCTGCACCTGCAGATCGCCGAGGGCAAGGGTCAGAAGAAGATCCGCGCCATCAAGCGACTGCGCGTCGTCAACTCGTTCCTCGCCACCGGCAACTCGCCGGCCGCGATGGTGCTCGACGTCGTCCCGGTGATCCCGCCGGAGCTGCGCCCGATGGTGCAGCTCGACGGAGGCCGGTTCGCGACGAGCGACCTGAACGACCTCTACCGCCGCGTGATCAACCGCAACAACCGACTCCGCCGCCTGCTCGACCTCGGTGCCCCCGAGATCATCGTGAACAACGAGAAGCGCATGCTGCAGGAGGCCGTCGACGCCCTGTTCGACAACGGCCGCCGCGGTCGCCCCGTCACCGGAACCGGCAACCGCGCCCTGAAGTCCCTGAGCGACATGCTCAAGGGGAAGCAGGGTCGCTTCCGCCAGAACCTGCTGGGCAAGCGCGTCGACTACTCGGGCCGCTCGGTGATCATCGTCGGACCGCAGCTCAAGCTGCACCAGTGCGGTCTGCCCAAGCAGATGGCGCTGGAGCTGTTCAAGCCGTTCGTCATCAAGCGCCTGATCGACCTGTCGCACGCGCAGAACATCAAGGCCGCCAAGCGCATGGTGGAGCGTTCGCGCCCCCAGGTGTGGGACGTTCTCGAGGAGATCATCCGCGAGCGCCCCGTCCTGCTCAACCGCGCGCCCACGCTGCACCGACTCGGCATCCAGGCCTTCGAGCCCCAGCTGGTCGAGGGCAAGGCGATCCAGCTGCACCCGCTCGTCTGCGCCGCGTTCAACGCGGACTTCGACGGCGACCAGATGGCCGTCCACCTGCCGCTGTCCGTCGAGGCCCAGGCCGAGGCGCGCATCCTGATGCTCGCGTCGAACAACATCCTCAAGCCCTCCGACGGCCGTCCGGTCACCCTGCCCACGCAGGACATGATCATCGGCCTCCACCACCTGACGACCATCCGCGAGGGTGCCGCCGGTGAGGGACGCGCGTTCTCCTCGGTCTCCGAGGCGATCCTCGCGAAGGACCAGGGCTCGCTGCACCTGAACTCGAAGGTGAAGATCCGCATGTCGGACGTCTTCTTCGCGCAGGGCACGGCACCCGAGGGCGTCGAGCTCGACGAGAACGGCAAGGTCACCGCGCCGATCCTGCTCGACACGACGCTCGGCCGCGCGCTCTTCAACGAGGCGCTGCCGGTCGACTACCCCTACTTCGAGCAGGTCGCCGACAAGACGACCATCTCCGGGATCGTCAACGATCTCGCGGAGCGCTACCCGAAGGTGGAGGTCGCCGCCTCTCTCGACCGCATCAAGGACGCCGGCTTCTACTGGGCCACCCGGTCCGGTGTGACCGTCGCCCTGTCGGACATCCTCACGCCCCCCTCCAAGCCCGAGATCATCGCGGGCTACGAGAAGAAGGCCGCGAAGGTGGAGACCGAGTACGACAAGGGTCTGACCACCCAGGCGGAGCGTCGCCAGGAGCTCGTGAAGATCTGGACCGAGGCGACCGACGAGGTCGCGAAGGCCATGCGCGCGAACTTCCCGACCGACAACACCATCAACCGGATGGTCACGTCCGGCGCCCGTGGTAACTGGCTGCAGGTCCGCAACATCGCGGGCATGCGAGGCCTGGTGAACAACCCGAAGGGCGAGATCATCGCCCGACCGATCATCTCCTCGTACCGCGAGGGCCTGTCGGTCGCCGAGTACTTCATCGCCACGCACGGTGCCCGCAAGGGTCTGGCGGACACCGCGCTCCGCACCGCGGACTCGGGCTACCTGACGCGTCGACTCGTCGACGTCTCGCAGGACGTCATCATCCGCGAGGACGACTGCGGCACCACCAAGGGCCTCGAGCTGCCGATCATGCTCCAGGACGCCACCGGCGCCTGGTCGCAGGACTCCAACGTCGAGAACTCCGTCTACGCTCGCTCGCTCGCCACCCCGGCGACGAACGAGGCCGGCGAGGTCATCGCGGAGGCCGGAGAGGACGTCGGAGACGTCCTCATCGAGAAGCTGGTCGGAGCCGAGGTGCGCCACATCAAGGTGCGCTCGGTCCTGACCTGCGAGTCCGCCGTCGGCGTCTGCGCGGCCTGCTACGGCCGTTCGCTCGCCACCGGCAAGCTCGTCGACATCGGAGAGGCCGTCGGCATCATCGCGGCCCAGTCGATCGGCGAGCCCGGCACGCAGCTCACGATGCGCACCTTCCACACCGGTGGATCGGCCTCGGCCGACGACATCACGCAGGGTCTGCCCCGCGTGCAGGAGCTCTTCGAGGCCCGCACCCCCAAGGGTGCGTCGCCGATCGCTGAGGCCGCCGGTCGCATCACGATCGAGGACACCGACCGGGCCCGACGACTCATCCTCCAGCCGGACAACGGCGACGAGGCGGTCATCTACCCGGTGCTCAAGCGCTCGCAGCTCCTCGTCGAGGACGGCCAGTCGGTCGTGCTCGGTCAGCAGCTGCACGTCGGAACGGTCGACCCCAAGGAGGTCCTGCGCGTGCTGGGCGTCCGCGAGGTCCAGAAGCACCTGGTCGGCGGCGTCCAGGGCGTCTACCGCTCGCAGGGTGTGCCGATCCACGACAAGCACATCGAGGTCATCGTCCGTCAGATGCTCCGCAAGGTCACCGTGGTCGACCACGGCGACACGGATCTGCTGCCGGGTGAGCTCGTCGACCGCTCGCGCTACAGCGAGGTCAACCGTGCGGCTCTGACCGAGGGCAAGCGGACCGCGTCCGCACGCCAGGAGGTCATGGGAATCACCAAGGCCTCGCTCGCGACCGAGTCGTGGCTGTCGGCCGCGTCCTTCCAGGAGACCACCCGCGTCCTGACGCAGGCGGCCATGGAGGGCAAGCGCGACCCGCTGCTGGGCCTGAAGGAGAACGTGATCATCGGAAAGCTGATCCCGGCCGGTACCGGTCTCCCGAAGTACCGCAACGTGTCCGTCGAGGCGACCGAGGAGGCGAAGGCCGAGCGGTACCCCAACCGCATCTTCGCCGACGACGCCGCGTTCAGCGACGCCGACCTGTCGTTCGTCGACTTCGACTCGTTCTCGAGTGACGGATACGAGCCCGGCAACTACAGCTGAGCTCCGACCGAGTGATCGAAGGCCCCGCCGGGTTCCCGGCGGGGCCTTCGTCGTTCCCGGAGCGTCCCGCCACGCCGGTTGCCCACCGCAAGGGGGGTGAATGGGAGTCGCCCAGGAACCGCGCGGTGCCTGCGTCGGTGATTGACTCGAGGGACGTTCGACGGGGTACCGCCCCGCGCCCGTCCGGTCGGGGTCGCAGCGGTGAGGATACGCGCGGATGAGAGTCGTGGTCGTCGCGCTGGCCGCCCTTCTCGTGGCGGTCGGTGCCGTCGTGCTGCCCGCAGCGCCCGCCGTCGCAGCGCCGTCCGTCCCGGCCTCGTGCGGAGTCGCGCAGCTCGCTCCCGTGCTGCAGGACGACGAGGTCGACGCGACTCCCTCCGCCGAGAACGTGCCGATCGTCGTCGTGCACGGCTGGCTCGGCACCTCGACGCATGACGAGGCCCGCACCGGCGCCTTCTCGCACCTCGTCGACCTGGTCGCCGGCGCCGACACGGACCCTCCGGGCGCCGAGGCGGATCAGCCGGGAGTCGTCGCCGAGCGCTCCGTCATCGGCACGCTGCAGGACATCGAGGGCTCCCTCGTCTACACGTTCGACTACCGCGACCTCTCGGCGCGCTGGGTGACGGATCCGGGCATCAGCGACGCACTCGCGTCCTCCCTCGCCTGCCTGGTCTCCGCGACCGGCAACAGGGCGATCGTGGTGGCGCACTCGATGGGCGGCCTCGCCGCTCGCCAGGCGCTCAGCCAGGAGGTCGACGGGGTGAGCGTCGAGTCGATGGTCTCGGACGTCATCACCTTCGGCACGCCGAACACGGGCTCGGACCTCGCCGCCCGCCTGGGCGAGATGATCGAGTCGACCGGGTCGGTCAGCCCCGCGGTCGTCGCCGGGCTCGAGCCGCAGTCCCGGCTCGGGGTCTCGGCCCTTCTTGCGTCCTGCGGCGAGGCGGCGTCCGAGGACGCGGCGCGGGCGGGTGAGTGCACGGGGATGCCGATGATCGACGCCCTCTCCTCCCAGGCCGGCATCGCGATGCGCACGGGCTCGTCGGAGCTGAGCCGGCTCCCGCCTTGGCCGGCCGGAGTGCACGTCGTGGCTCTCGCGGGGGACATCCGCGTGACGCTGGTGTCCGTCCTCGGGGCGCGCACTCGCGACCTCGATCTGGGCGACGTCATCGTCGGCGCGCGATCGGCCGAGGCGGGCGTGGACGAGTACGCGGTCTCGACGTGCCGCTACACGCTGATGTCGCTGCCGGACGTCCCGTCCGTCCTCGCGGAGCTCAACCCGCTCGCGCGAGTGGGGGACGCGATGCGTCTCGCCTCCGTCGTGACGAGGATCGCCGCGAGCCCCTGCCACCACGCGTGGCTGATGCGCAACGCAGCGCTGGCCGAGCGTGCCGGAGCGGAGGCGGCCGACGCGGTGGCCGCCTCCCTCGCGCACTCCCGCGGCGAGGCGCCGACGCCCCCGGTCGGGTCCGATCTCCCGCCGTCGGAGGACCCGCGTCGCCGTCCGATCCGCTGAGCACCGCGGCGGATCCGCGCGTCGCGCGACGCGACATGATGTCCCGATGTTTTGACTCCGCGTCCGGACTGCGCTTACCGTGGGCGAGGCCGATGGGGCGGCCACCAGGGGGACAGGCAGCGCGGCCCGCTCGGCTCACGGGCCGGCAGCGGGCCGCGCCCGTCCCGACGATGGTGGGACACGCGCTACGCTCCCAGCACCGGGGGCCGACGACGGCGCCTCCGCCTTCCCGCCGGAGGCCGCATGAGCCAGACCCCCGTCCCGCCCGCGACACCCGCGCGCGCACCCCGACTGACGCGTGAGCAGGTGCGCTCCCGCCTCGTGGACGCCGGACTCGACGTCGTGCGCAGCGACGGCCTGAGGGTGGGCGTCTCCCACCTCCCGCTGGAGGACCTCATCCGCACGGCCGGGGTCCCGCGGAGCACGGTCTACCGGATCTGGCCGAGCCGCCAGGACTTCTTCGACGAACTGCTCGCCAGGATCCCCGACCGGCTCCTCTCGACCCGCCTCGACGAGCCGGCGCTGCAGGTGGGCGCGACCTACCTGCAGCGGAACACGGACGCCGAGGCCCCGGCCGACGAGCGGCGCGCGACCCTCGTCGCCTCCGTGGCCGTCGCCATCGAGGCCAACTACGAGAACACCTTCGCGTCGCAGCACTGGCGCAACTTCGTCTCGCTGGCCGGCACCGTCGAGTCGCACGACGAGCCCGTCCGGGGAGTGGTCCACGACGCCCTCCGCAAGCGCCAGCAGCACTTCATCGAGAACATGGCCAAGTACTACCGCTACACCCTGACCGAGGCGGGGCTGCGGCTGCGCCCGGGCTTCGGCGACGAGTACACGTCGCTCGCGTCCGCGATCTCGGCGTACATCGAAGGACTCTGCGTCGCGAGGATCGCGGCGCCGGAGCTGGTCACCGGACCGCTCGTCCCCGAGCGGCCCGAGTCGCCGAGCCTCGTCGTCGCCGGAGTGATGATGCTGATCGACGGGTTCTGCGAGCCGATCCCGGAGGGCTAGTCCTCGGTGGGGGGCTCGAGCATCCCCTCGACGATCGAGCGGATGGTCCACGCGGCCAGATTCCACTCCACCGGCTCGCCGTCCAGGCCCGGAGCGGTGATCGTCGCGTCGAGCTCCTCGTCGATCAGCCGGCTGCGGTGCGCCAGCCCGTCGATCACGATCGCGGTGAGGTGGGCGAGCTGCAGCGTCGTGAATCCGGGGCGCATGCTCCCGTGGAACACGTCGAGCATCTCCTGGTAGAAGGTCTGCATCCGGTGCGTGAGCATCGTCTCGATGCGCTTCGCGGTGGCGCGGACCGCCTCGCGAGCCGGTCCCTCCTCCATCGAGAACGTGCAGGCGAGCAGGGCGTTGTAGGAGGACCAGTCGACGGAGCGGCGCAGGTTCGCCATGTTGGCGTTCGCCCCGATCCGGATCATCTCCCACGCGACCGCCCGGCGGCCGCGGGACGTGGACAGGCGGTCGCCGTGCCGCTCGTAGACCTCCCGCATGAGCTCCTGGGCCTCGGGGTCGGTACCCCCGGCGTAGCGGTCGCGCACGAAGACCTCGCCGATCAGATCGGCGACGAACTCCTCGCGGGTGCTCCAGATGCGGTAGACGGAGCTGCGCGGGACCTCCGCGAGCCGGATGTACTCCTCCATCGGGAGGTGCGCGAAGCCGACCGTCAGGCCGTTCTCCGCGATCACCCCGCGGGCGGCGTGCAGCATCCGCTCCCGCACCTCCTCGGCCGGGAGCCTCTTGGCGCGGGGGGTCGAGGTGTCGAGGCGGTCCATCCGCCAGACACTAGCCCGCGCAGGGCACCCCGCGCACTGGGGACACCCCGAGAGGCGCCGAGGTCGCGGGAAGCCAGGGAGCCGGTCCCGGTGGAGACAGTGTGTCCCAAGATCTGGTCCGGGGGCTCCGAGGGCGCTACGGTGCCCCCGGGGCGGCTCCCGACCGCGCCCACGAGGAGTCCCTGTGCCCGAGACCGAGCGTCTCGCCCTGACCGTCGTCGACGGTCTCGCGATCGACCGCGCCGCCCTGCTCGCCCTCCTGGGCGCGGCCCTTCCGCAGTTCGACGTGCAGGACGCGTCGAGCCGTGCCGACACCGGCACCGTCGCCGTGGTGGACCTCGACGGCGTCGCCACCGGCGACCTCGTCCGCACCTTGGCGGGTCTCGTCGGCCGGTACCGCGGAGTCGTGGCCCTCTCGACGATGCTCGGGCTCGAGACCGTGCGCGCCGTGCTCCGCTTCGAGCGCTCGGCTTTCGTCTGGAAGGGCGACGACCCCGGTGACCTCGCCGCGGCCGTGGTGTCGGTCTCGTCCGGCCGCACCTGGATCTCCGAGGCGGCCCGCGGCCGCTTCCTGATGACCGAGGAGGACCGCCGCCCGGTCCTCAGCCCGCAGGAGAGCCGCGTCATGCGCTCCTACGGGGCCGGCACCGCGGTCAAGACGGTGGCGGTGGAGATGCGGATCGCCGAGCACACCGTCCGCACCTACATCAAGCGGATCAGGGTGAAGTACCTCGACGCGGGCATCGCGCTCGAGTCACGGGTCGACTTCTACCGCAACCTCGACGGGCACGACGTGGCGCTGCGCAGCGGCGGCGACCGGATGAGGACCCGCGGCCAGCAGCTGGACGGCGACCTCAGCGGCGACGGCGCCGCGTGAGGCGAGCAGGATCGCATTGCCGGACGATCGCCCGCGGGCGAACGACTCCGCTCCGATCGCCTCGGTGACCGGCAGCAGCGGCTCCACCGCCGCGCGGATCCGGTCGAGGCGGCGATGGTCGGCGTCGTCGGCGACGTTCACGGCCAGCAGGCCCTCGCCGACGCGGTCGGCGATCCGGGCCAGCGCCGCCGCGCCGAAGAACGCCTCCGGGATCTCGTCGCCGTCGTAGGCGTCCAGGACGACCAGGTCGACGGTGCCGCGGGGGAGGGAGGCTGAGGCGTCGGCCGTGACGACGCGCAGGCGGGTGCCCGGCGGGAGGGGAGCGTGCTCGACGACGAAGTCGACCAGTCCCTCTTCGATGTCGACGACGGTCTGCTCGGATCCCGGCCGCGTCCACTGCGTGTAGCGCGCGAGGGAGAGGGCGCCCGCGCCCAGGTGCAGCACGCGCACGGCCAGACGGGGCGGCGCGAGGGCGTCCACGACCGCTCCGAGCCGGGCGGTGTACTCGAGGTCGAGGGCACCCGGGTCGGACGGGTCGATCAGCGACTGCTCGACGCCGTCGATCGTCAGCACGAGCGAGCCCGTCCTGACCGCGTCCGGCTCGAGCGCGACCGTGCGACCGCCGGGCAGTCGAGCGGAGGGGGGCATCCCGCCACGCTACGGCTTCTCGCGGCGCCCTGGGTGCCGCGGCTACGGTGGCAGGCATGGCCGCGCTCATCCTCCTCGACGTCGACGGCGTCCTGAATCCGTCCGTCGTGAGCGATCGGACGGCGGGCGGCCACCGGCTGGTGCTCGACGCCGACCGCGCCGCGCTGGTCGCCCGCCTCGCCGCCGCCGGCACGATCGTCTGGGCGACCACCTGGCCGCCCGAGCTCACCTCGGTCCTCGCCCGCGATCTGCGCCTGCCCGAGGGGACGGAGGCGATCGTGTTCCGCGGGGGCCTTCCCCGCGACGCGCGCTTCCCGGGCGGCACGGGCAAGCTGCAGCCCGTCGCGCTGTGGCTCGAGCGGGCGCGTGCCACCGCGCCGATCGACGCCGTGGTCTGGATCGACGACAACCTCCGCGAGGACGCCTACGCCTGGGCGCGCGAGCAGGACACCCCGTTCCACCTCGTCCGTCCGGAGTCGGCCGAGGGCCTCACCGCCGACGAGGTGTCGGGAGCGGAGGAGTTCCTCGCCGCGCTCGCACCGTCATCCGGGGACATCGGGGAATAGGCCGCCCCCTCCCGGTGGTTATGGTCACTCCGGGCGGCCGCGGATCCGGTCCGCGCCGTCCCGCTCCCGGAGCCCCCGCTCGGGAACCCGCGCCGACCACCGGCGCGACCACATCGTGAAGCACCGAAGGACACCCACCGTGACGCACCTCCCCGCCCGCACCCCCCTGCGCGTCCTGCTCGGCACCGCCGCAGCCGCCACCGCCCTCGTCCTCGCCGGCTGCGCGCCTGCCTCCACCGAGGACGCCGTCTCCGGCTCCACCGACGAGGGGACCACCGCGGCGAACTCCGGTCTGAGCCTCGCCGAGGTGCAGGACGCGGGCGTGCTGACCATCGGCACCGAGGGCACCTACCAGCCGTTCTCGTTCCACGCCGACGGCGGCACGGGCGAGCTGACGGGCTACGACGTCGAGATCATCACGGCCGTGGCCGAGAAGCTGGGCGTCGAGCCCGAGTTCGAGGAGACGCAGTGGGACGCGATGTTCGCGGGCCTGGACGGGGGCCGCTTCGACGTCATCGCGAACCAGGTCTCGATCAACGACGAGCGCAGCGCCCGCTACGACTTCTCCGAGCCCTACGCCGTGAGCCCCGGAGTGGTGGTCGTCCCGACCGCCGACACCGAGATCACCTCGCTCGACTCGCTCGCGGGCAAGACGACCGCGCAGTCCCTCTCGAGCAACTGGTACGAGCTGGCGCAGGACGCCGGCGCGCAGGTCGAGGGCGTCGAGGGCTGGGCGCAGGCCGTCGCCCTCGTCGAGCAGGGTCGCGTCGACGCGACCATCAACGACCGCCTCACCTGGCTCGACTGGTCGACGAACTTCCCGGACCAGGCCGCGGGCCTCAAGGTCGCGGTGACCACCGACGACAGCTCCGAGAGCGCCTTCACCTTCCCGAAGGGCTCGGACGACCTCGTCGCCGCGGTCGACGACGCGCTCGACGAGCTCCGCGCCGACGGCACGCTGACCGAGATCTCCGAGCGCTACTTCGGAGCCGACGTCTCCGAGTAGGACCGCACAGGAGGGGGTCGGTCGCTCGCGCCGGCTCCCTCCCGTCGTCCACGGCGCCTCCCACGCGGGCCGGCTCCGTGGCAACCTCCCGCGTCCGTCCCGGATGCGTGACAGCATCCCAGGGGAGCGACGCGCACCGCCCGGCCGCCCGCACCGCCCATCGCCCCGGCGAGAGGAGACCACATGGACCTCGACCTCGTCCTGCGGTCGTTCTGGCCGATCCTGTCCGGCGGCCTCGTGGGCACGATCCCGCTCGCTCTCGCCAGCTTCGTGCTCGGACTGGTCCTCGCTCTGGCCGTCGCGCTGATGAGGCTCTCGAAGGTCCGGATCCTCGCGTGGATCGCCCGCGTCTACATCTCCGTGATCCGCGGCACCCCGCTCCTGGTGCAGCTCTTCGTCATCTTCTACGGCCTGCCCAGCCTGGGCGTGCGGATCGACCCGTGGCCCAGCGCCATCATCGCGTTCGCCCTGAACGTCGGCGGCTACGCGGCCGAGGTCATCCGGGCCGCGATCCTCAGCGTGCCCAAGGGGCAGTGGGAGGCGGCGCACACGATCGGCATGGGCCGGGGACTGGCCCTGCGGCGGATCATCCTCCCGCAGGCCGCTCGAGTGTCGGTGCCGCCGCTGTCGAACACGTTCATCTCGCTGGTGAAGGACACCTCGCTCGCCTCGCTGATCCTGGTGACCGAGCTCTTCCGCCAGGCGCAGAAGATCGCCACGGCGTCGAGCGAGTTCATGCTGCTCTACCTCGAGGCGGCCCTGATCTACTGGCTCATCTGCCTCGTGCTCTCGAGCGGGCAGAGCATCCTCGAGAAGCGATTGGACCGCTATGTCGCCCGTTGACGCCCCGCAGGACGCGCGCCCCGTGCTCTCCGTCCGGGGCCTGCGCAAGTCGTTCGGCTCCGTCGAGGTCCTCCGCGGCATCGACCTCGACATCCGCCGCGGCGAGGTCATCGCCCTGATCGGCCCGTCCGGCTCGGGCAAGACCACCGTGCTGCGCTCGCTCAACAGCCTCGAGGTGCCCGACGCGGGTGTGGTCGTGCTCTCGGACGGCACCTCGCTCGACTTCGCCGCGGGCGTCGGCCGGCGCCCGCTCACGGCGCTCCGCGACCGCTCGGCCATGGTCTTCCAGCACTTCAACCTGTTCCCGCACCTCAGCGTGCTCGAGAACGTGACGGAGGGACCGCTGCGGGTGCAGCGCCGCCCGGCGTCCGAGGTGGTCCCCGAGGCCGAGGCGCTGCTCGAGCGGGTGGGCCTGGGCGGCCGCGGCGGCGCCTACCCCTTCGAGCTCTCGGGCGGGCAGCAGCAGCGCGTCGGGATCGTGCGCGCGCTCGCGCTGCGTCCGGAGCTCCTGCTCTTCGACGAGCCGACCTCGGCGCTCGATCCCGAGCTGGTCGGCGACGTGCTGTCGCTGATGCGCGAGCTCGCAGCCGAGGGCTGGACCATGCTCGTCGTCACGCACGAGCTGGAGTTCGCGCGGAGGGTCGCCTCCGAGGTGGTCTTCATGGCCGACGGAGTGGTCGTCGAGCGGGGCGCGCCCGCCGAGATCCTCCGCGAGCCGCGGGAGCCGCGGACCCGGCAGTTCCTCCACCGCCTGCTGAACCCGCTGGAGTGAGGCGGTCGTGCCACCCTTCTGCGGGTGGCCGCGCGCCTGACCACTCCCGCGCGGGCGTGTGCCTATCCTGACCGGGTGACCTGGAGAAGCGACGCCGAGACCGAGCGCATGCCGTCCGCGCCCGAGGGGTCCGGCACTGCGACCGGGCCGCAGAAGACCCGCGAGTACGTGTGGCCCGAGCCGCTGACCGGCGGGGCGCCCGCCACGGCGCCCGCGGCCGCCGGGCCCGCCGAGCGCTCGCCGCTGGGACCGGTGGAGCCCGAGCCCGCTCCGCCGCGCCGGAAGGGGAACCGGATCGCCGGCCTCGCCGTCGCCCTGCTGGCCACCGCCGTCTTCGCGGCCCTGCTGCTGGCGTGCCTCACGGCGATCCGCCTCGTCGTGGACGCCGCGCAGGGCGACCCTCTCGCCGTCGCCCTCGCGCAGGGTCCCACCGCCGCGTTCCTGGCGCCCGTCGCCGCGTTCCTGATCGGTCTCGCCCTCCTCGTCCTCGCCGTGAACCGCGCCGGATGGTGGGCGTACGTCCTCGGCGGCTTCTTCATCGCCCTGCTCGCAGGAGCGGCGGCGCTCGCCGGCGCCTGGTACGACATCGGGGGAGCCGTTCCGCCCGCCGACCGCACCGAGCTCGTGGAGTTCCTGAGCGACCCGGCCGTCCTCCTCCAAGTCGCCGCGGCCGCGGTGCTCGGCCGCGAGGTGAGCGTCTGGGGCGGCGCCCTCATCGCCGCCCGCGCGCGCGGCGTGAAGCGCCGCAACGCCCAGCGGGAAGCCGCCGCGCAGTCGTGACCTCGCCGGGGGAGCAGGGCAGGGGAGCGGGACTGGGCTACGGCATCGCCCTGGCCGCGTTCGCCGCGTTCCTCTACCTCGCCCTGGTCGTCTGCGCGTTCGGGGTGCTGAGCCTCCTGCTCGACCAGGACGTCGTGCCCGAGCGCGACGCCGGCCCGATCCTGGGCCCGGTGGCGGTCGGCGCGTGCGTCGTGGCGGTCCTGCTCTCGATGATCACCCTCGCCGCGCGCCCGTCGGTCACCCGCGTGCTCGGGCCGTCGCTGCTCGCCGGAGTCGTCGTCTACCTCCTCTTCCTGCTCGTCGGCGGCGCGATCTACGGTCTCGGACTCCAGCAGCCGGCCGAGATCCTGGGCTACGCGCTCGACCACGCCGGCACGGCCTTCGCGGTCGCGACCGGGGTGCTGGCGGCGGCCGTCCACATCGTCTTCCTGCTGCTGCTGGCGCGACGCGACGCCGGCGGAGGCACGCCCCACTGGGGCTGGGAGGGGGACGAGCGGGAGTAGCCCGCCCGCCGCCCTGCTCGCTGACGGCGGACGCCGTCCGGTTGACCGGCCCCGTCACTCCCCGTAATATTCTTCGGGTGTGCGCTTTGCCGTGCGCTCGTGTCGTGCCTCCGGGTCGATCGCGTGCCGCGCTTCGCTCCACCGGGTCCGCAAGGGTCCGCGGGTTCGTCCGATCGGACGGCCCCCACGGCATACCCGTCCTCCTCCCCTCTGCGCCGCTCGCCGGTGCAGGAGGGTGCGTCGGGTCCAGATGAACTCGGCCGCGTCCGGCGACGGACAGGCCGAATGTCGACCATCGATCCGCTGTCACCGTGCAGCATTCAAGGAGCAAATCAGTGCCAACGATTCAGCAGTTGGTCCGAAAGGGACGCTCGCCCAAGGTCACCAAGACCAAGGCGCCCGCCCTGAAGGCCAACCCCCAGCAGCGCGGCGTCTGCACGCGCGTCTACACGACCACGCCCAAGAAGCCGAACTCGGCCCTCCGCAAGGTGGCCCGCGTGAAGCTCTCCAACGGCACCGAGGTCACCGCCTACATCCCCGGCGAGGGCCACAACCTGCAGGAGCACTCGATGGTGCTCGTGCGCGGCGGTCGTGTGAAGGACCTCCCCGGTGTCCGCTACAAGATCGTTCGCGGCGCCCTGGACACCCAGGCCGTCAAGAACCGCAAGCAGGCTCGCAGCCGGTACGGCGCGAAGATGGAGAAGAAGTAATGCCTCGTAAGGGCCCCGCTCCCAAGCGCCCCGTCGTCGCAGACCCCGTCTACGGCGCACCGGTCGTCAGCCAGCTCGTGAACAAGATCCTCCTGGACGGCAAGAAGGGACTCGCCGAGCGCATCGTCTACGGTGCCCTCGAGGGAGTCTCCGCCAAGAACGGCCAGGACGCCGTCGTCACGCTCAAGAAGGCGCTCGACAACGTCCGTCCGACCCTCGAGGTCCGCAGCCGCCGCGTCGGCGGCTCGACCTACCAGGTCCCGGTCGAGGTCAAGCCCCACCGCGCCAACACCCTCGCGCTCCGCTGGCTCACCAGCTACGCGAAGGCCCGTCGCGAGAAGACGATGACCGAGCGTCTCATGAACGAGATCCTCGACGCGTCGAACGGTCTCGGCGCCGCTGTGAAGCGTCGCGAGGACACCCACAAGATGGCCGAGTCGAACAAGGCCTTCGCGCACTACCGCTGGTAGCGCGTCCCGCGGCCGCTCCCGAGCGGCCGCGACCCCCGGGTCCGCAGCGTCCGCGCTGCGGACCCGGCCCGGCGGCTGATCGCCCGATCCCCGCGGTCGGGCGATCGTCCCACCTGAACCCCAGCCGATCGGCCATGAGCCCGTTGCGCTGGCTCCATCACTCATCGGAGGAACTCCGTGGCACAAGATGTGCTCACCGACCTGAACAAGGTCCGCAACATCGGCATCATGGCCCACATCGATGCCGGCAAGACCACCACCACCGAGCGCATCCTGTTCTACACGGGTATCACGCACAAGATCGGTGAGGTCCACGACGGCGCCGCCACGATGGACTGGATGGCGCAGGAGCAGGAGCGCGGCATCACGATCACGTCCGCCGCGACGACCTGCTTCTGGAACAAGAACCAGATCAACATCATCGACACCCCGGGTCACGTCGACTTCACCGTCGAGGTGGAGCGCTCGCTCCGCGTCCTCGACGGCGCCGTCGCCGTCTTCGACGGCAAGGAGGGCGTCGAGCCCCAGTCCGAGACCGTCTGGCGCCAGGCCGACAAGTACGACGTCCCGCGCATCTGCTTCGTCAACAAGATGGACAAGCTCGGCGCCGACTTCTACTACACGGTCGACACCATCGTGAACCGCCTCGGCGCGAAGCCGCTGGTCATCCAGCTCCCGATCGGCGCCGAGTCGTCCTTCGAGGGCGTCATCGACCTGGTCGAGATGCGCGCGCTCACGTGGCGCGGCGACTCCAAGGGCGACGTCCAGCTGGGGGCGAAGTACGAGATCGAGGAGATCCCGGCCGACCTCGCCGACAAGGCCGCCGAGTACCGCCAGAAGCTGCTCGAGACCGTCGCCGAGACCTCGGACGAGCTGCTCGAGAAGTACTTCGGCGGCGAGGAGCTGACCGTGGCCGAGGTCAAGGCCGCGATCCGCAAGCTGACCGTCAACTCCGAGATCTACCCCGTGCTCTGCGGCTCCGCGTTCAAGAACCGCGGCGTCCAGCCCATGCTCGACGCGGTCGTCGACTACCTCCCCTCCCCGCTCGACGTCCCCGCCATCGAGGCGCACGACGTCCGCGATGAGGAGAAGGTCATCATGCGGCACGCCGACTCGACCGAGCCCTTCTCGGCGCTCGCGTTCAAGGTCGCCGTGCACCCGTTCTTCGGTCGCCTGACCTACGTCCGCGTCTACTCGGGCAAGCTCGACTCCGGCGCCCAGGTCATCAACTCGACCAAGGGCAAGAAGGAGCGCATCGGCAAGATCTTCCAGATGCACTCCAACAAGGAGAACCCGGTCGACTCGGTCACCGCCGGCCACATCTACGCCGTCATCGGCCTGAAGGACACCACCACCGGTGACACCCTCAGCGACCCGCAGGCGCAGGTCGTCCTCGAGTCGATGACCTTCCCGGAGCCCGTCATCGAGGTCGCCATCGAGCCCAAGACGAAGGCCGACCAGGAGAAGCTCGGCACCGCGATCCAGAAGCTCGCGGAGGAGGACCCCACCTTCCGCACCGAGCAGAACCAGGAGACCGGTCAGACGGTCATCAAGGGAATGGGTGAGCTGCACCTCGACATCCTGGTGGACCGCATGAAGCGCGAGTTCAACGTCGAGGCCAACGTCGGCAAGCCGCAGGTGGCCTACCGCGAGACGATCCGCCGCACCGTCGAGAAGTACGACTACACCCACAAGAAGCAGACGGGTGGATCGGGTCAGTTCGCGAAGGTCCAGATCACCATCGAGCCGATGGAGGTCGAGGCCGACAAGACCTACGAGTTCGTCAACGGCGTCTCGGGCGGACGCGTCCCCCGCGAGTACATCCCGTCGGTCGACGCGGGCATCCGCGACGCCATGCAGGTCGGCGTGCTCGCCGGCTACCCGATGGTGGGCGTCAAGGCGACCCTGGTCGACGGTGCCGCGCACGACGTCGACTCCTCCGAGATGGCGTTCAAGATCGCCGGCTCGATCGCGTTCAAGGAGGCCTCGCGCAAGGCGCAGCCCGTCCTCCTCGAGCCGCTCATGGCCGTCGAGGTCCGCACTCCCGAGGAGTACATGGGCGACGTCATCGGCGACCTCAACTCGCGTCGCGGGATGATCCAGTCGATGGAGGACGCCACCGGCATCAAGGTCATCCGCGCCAACGTGCCGCTGTCCGAGATGTTCGGCTACATCGGCGACCTGCGCTCGAAGACCTCGGGCCGCGCCGTCTACTCGATGACGTTCGAGACCTACAGCGAGGTCCCCAAGGCCGTCGCCGAGGAGATCGTCCAGAAGAACAAGGGCGAGTAACTCCGCCCCCTCCCCCCGCCGTTCGACCGGACGGCGGGGGACTGGTAGTGTCGTGCGGGTTTGCTGCCGCTTACGCGCGTGGAAACCCGCACGACCTCTGCCGGTAACATAAGTACACAAAACCCCCGCAAGCCCTCATGTCCTCGTGCCGCCCCGTGCGGCGTCGGATGCGGATGCTTGCACCTAAGTCCTGAGGAGGACCCACAGTGGCTAAGGCCAAGTTCGAGCGGACCAAGCCGCACGTCAACATCGGAACCATCGGTCACGTCGACCACGGAAAGACCACGCTGACCGCGGCGATCTCCAAGGTTCTCGCTGACAAGTTCCCGTCCGCGACCAACGTTCAGCGCGACTTCGCGTCGATCGACTCCGCTCCCGAGGAGCGCCAGCGCGGCATCACGATCAACATCTCGCACGTCGAGTACGAGACGCCGAAGCGCCACTACGCGCACGTCGACGCCCCGGGTCACGCCGACTACATCAAGAACATGATCACCGGCGCGGCGCAGATGGACGGCGCGATCCTCGTGGTCGCCGCCACCGACGGCCCCATGGCTCAGACCCGTGAGCACGTCCTCCTCGCCAAGCAGGTCGGCGTCCCCTACCTCCTCGTCGCCCTGAACAAGGCCGACATGGTGGACGACGAGGAGATCCTGGAGCTCGTCGAGCTCGAGGTCCGCGAGCTGCTCTCGTCGCAGGGCTTCCCCGGCGACGACGCCCCCGTCGTGCGCGTCTCCGGTCTCAAGGCCCTCGAGGGCGACGAGGCCTGGACCCAGTCGATCATCGACCTGATGGACGCCGTCGACGAGTCCATCCCGGACCCGATCCGCGACAAGGACAAGCCGTTCCTCATGCCGATCGAGGACGTCTTCACGATCACCGGTCGTGGAACCGTCGTCACCGGCCGTGCGGAGCGTGGAACCCTCGCTCTGAACTCCGAGGTCGAGATCGTCGGCATCCGCCCGACGCAGAAGACCACGGTCACCGGTATCGAGATGTTCCACAAGCAGCTCGACGAGGCCTGGGCCGGCGAGAACTGCGGTCTGCTCCTCCGCGGCACCAAGCGCGAGGACGTCGAGCGCGGCCAGGTCGTCGTCAAGCCGGGTTCGGTCACGCCGCACACCGACTTCGAGGGCACCGCGTACATCCTGTCCAAGGATGAGGGTGGGCGTCACAACCCGTTCTACGCGAACTACCGCCCGCAGTTCTACTTCCGCACCACCGACGTCACCGGCGTCATCACGCTGCCCGAGGGCACCGAGATGGTCATGCCCGGCGACACCACCGACATGACGGTCGCGCTGATCCAGCCGATCGCCATGGAGGAGGGCCTCGGCTTCGCCATCCGTGAGGGTGGACGCACCGTGGGTGCCGGAACGGTCACCAAGATCGTCAAGTAGGTTCGCCTGCTCGATCTCTCGAGAGGGGTCGTCCGCTTCGTGCGGGCGGCCCCTTCCGTGTGTCCGGGCGGGGTCACGGAGTGCGGGCTACCGTGATCTCCATGTCCTTCGTCAAGAGCGATCCGTCCGCGGCCCCGCGGTTCTTCGAGTGGGAGGCGGCGGGCCTGGAGTGGCTGCGGGAGGCGGAGGCGTCCGGCGGCGCGCCCTGCGTCGAGGTCCTCTCCGTCGGCTCGGGCCGCATCGACCTGGAGGAGATCGAGGTCGTCCGCCCCGATCCGGTCGCTGCGCGGGCCTTCGGCCGAGCGCTGGCCCGGACGCACGACGCGGGAGCCGCGGCGTTCGGTGCCGCCCCGGACGGCTGGGACGGCCCCGCGTACATCGGCCGCCGGCGGATGCCCTGCAGCCCCGAGGAGTCGTGGGGCGTCTTCTACGCCGAGCAGCGTGTCCGTCCGTTCCTCCCCGTCGCGGTCCGGGAGGGGAACCTCTCGCGCTCCGATGCCGGGACCGTCGCGCAGGCGCTCGATCGTGTCGCGGCGGGGGAGTTCGACGGCGAGGAGCGGCCCTCCCGCCTGCACGGAGACCTCTGGACGGGGAACGTGCTCTGGTCCGTCTCCGGCGCCGTGCTGATCGATCCTGCCGCGCACGGCGGCCACCGCGAGACCGACCTCGCCATGCTGGCGCTCTTCGGCGCGCCTCACCTCGACGAGATCCTCCGGGGCTACGACGAGGCGTACCCTCTCGCCGACGGCTGGCAGGAGCGCGTCCCGCTGCACCAGCTGCACCCGCTCGCGGTGCACGCCGCCGGCCACGGACCCTCCTACGGTCGCGCCCTCGCCGAGGCCGCGGCCCGGGTCCTCGCCCTCTAGCGCCCCACCGTTCGTCCAGCCCCGCCCGCCACACTGGCTCGGCGCGGATCGTCGCGCCCTCGAACAAGGAGCAGTCATGGTGGATCTCGGGAAGCTCGGACGTCAGGCAGCGGAGCTGCTGAAGAGCCAGAAGGCGCAGGAGGCGCTGCGCAGCGAGAAGGCGGAGCGCGTCTCCGACCAGGTGCTCGAGAAGACGGGCGACATCGCCAGCAGGCTCACCAAGGGCAAGTACGACGAGCGCATCGAGGACCTCAAGCGCCAGGCCGACAAGCGCCTCGGCAACGAGTAGCGGCCCCTCCTGGCTCGTTCTGCACCCTCCCGTCAAGCGGGTGCAGAGCGGACGGAGCCCGGCCTAGGGTCGGGCCGATGGCTGAGACGCGTGCGCAGAGACTCCGCAGGACCGATTCGAGCAGTCGCGGGTACACCCGCGTCCGCGCTGGCTCCGGATTCAGCTACCGCGACCCGAAGGGCGTGACGGTCACCGACCCCGAGCTCCGGGCCCGCTTCGATGCGCTGGGCATCCCCCCGGCGTGGAAGGACGTCTGGATCGCGCCGTACCCCAACGGTCACATCCAGGCGATGGGCGTCGATGCGGCCGGCCGTCGGCAGTACATCTACCATCCGACCTGGCGCGAGCAGAAGGACCGGATCAAGTTCGACCGCGCACTCCGTCTGGCCGAGTCGCTGCCGAGCGCGCGCCGCGCGGTGACGATGGACCTCCGTCGCGACGGCTACGGCCGCGAGCGTGCTCTCGCAACCGCGTTCCGGATGCTCGACACGGGCTCCCTCCGCGTGGGGAGCGAGCGCTACGCCAAGGAGCACGGCAGCATCGGCCTGTCGACGCTGCTGTGCTCGCACGCGACGACCCACGGCGATCGCGTCGCCCTCGCCTTCCCGGGCAAGAGCCATCAGGCCTGGACGAGCGAGATCCTCGACCACGACCTGGCGAGCGTCGTGCGCTCGCTGAAGCGCCGCGGCCCGAACGCCCGCCTGCTCGCGTGGAAGGACGGGCGGGAGTGGCGGCCGCTGTCCGCTCCCGAGATCAACGACTACGTCCGGGAGAAGGCGGGCGACGACTTCACCGCGAAGGACTTCCGCACTCTCCACGGCACCGTCGCCGCCGCGCTCAGCCTTGCGCGCACGGGACCGAAGCCGACGCAGCGGGCCCGGAACTCCGCCATCGCGCAGGCCATGCGCGACGCCTCCGAGGTGCTCGGCAACACCCCGACGGTGGCGCGCGCCAGCTACGTGGACCCGCGGGTCCTCGACCACTACCGCGCGGGTGAGACGATCGACCCTGCCCGTCCGAACTCCGCCGAGACGACCCTCCGCGCCCTCCTCTACGAATGAGGCGCCGCCCCGGAATCCCGGGCGAGGAGGGGTCCTCGATCCGCGACACGCCCGGGTTGCACGGGTGCCCGTTCTGTGGGAGACTCTTCTAGTTCAAAATTTCCGCCGAAGCAGCGTGCTGCGACCGGTGGAACACTGCCAGGCAGTGCCGAGACGGCACCGCTGAGGCTCGACCCGAGAGGGCGGCCCAGCCGGTGCGACGTCGAGGCAGCGGGTAGCAGAACGAAACAACCGACAACTCAACGGGCTCTCCGTGCGTCGTGCGTTCTGCACGTCGCTGGAGCGCCCCGAGCGCGGTGCTTTTGACAGAAGAACACTGGTGCACTCCCCGGTTCCCCGGAGTTCCTTCGCGAGCGCGTCCAATGCGACGCGGGCCCACGGGTCCGCAGCGTACGACGCAATAACAAGAGAGTGAGAGATCACACATGGCGGGACAGAAGATCCGCATCCGACTGAAGTCGTACGACCACGAGGTCATCGACACGTCGGCGCGCAAGATCGTCGACACGGTCACCCGTGCCGGAGCAACGGTCGTCGGCCCCGTGCCGCTTCCGACCGAGAAGAACGTGGTCTGCGTGATCCGTTCTCCCCACAAGTACAAGGACAGCCGCGAGCACTTCGAGATGCGCACCCACAAGCGCCTCATCGACATCATCGACCCGACGCCCAAGGCCGTCGACTCGCTGATGCGCCTCGACCTCCCGGCCGACGTCAACATCGAGATCAAGCTCTAAGGGGAGGGGTAACACATGTCTGTCGCCACCAAGACCTCCAAGGGCCTCCTCGGCACCAAGCTCGGCATGACCCAGGTCTGGGACGCCGAGAACAAGCTCGTCCCGGTCACCGTCATCGAGATCAGCCCGAACGTCGTGACCCAGATCCGCACCGAGGCGAAGGACGGCTACTCGGCCGTCCAGATCGCCGCCGGAGCGATCGACCCGCGCAAGGTGAACAAGCCCGCCGCCGGTCACTTCGACGCCGCGGGAGTCACCCCCCGCCGCCACCTCACCGAGGTCCGCACCGCCGACGCCGCCGAGTACTCGGCCGGCCAGGAGCTGACCGTCGACGCCGTCTTCGAAGCCGGCACCAAGGTCGACGTCGTCGGCACCAGCAAGGGCAAGGGCTTCGCCGGTGTCATGAAGCGTCACAACTTCAAGGGCGTCTCGGCTTCGCACGGTTCGCACCGCAACCACCGCAAGCCCGGCTCCATCGGAGCCTCCTCGACCCCCAGCCGTGTCTTCAAGGGCATGCGCATGGCCGGTCGCATGGGTGGCGAGCGCGTCACCGTGCTCAACCTCAAGGTGCACTCCGTCGACGCCGAGAAGGGCCTGCTGCTCGTCAAGGGCGCCGTCCCCGGTGCGCGCGGTCGCCTCGTGTTCGTTCGCAACGCCGTGAAGGGAGCGTAGTTCCATGGCTACCTCTATCGACATCCTCGACGTCAAGGGCCAGAAGGCGAGCTCGTTCGAGCTCCCCGCCGAGCTCTTCGACGTGCAGACCAACATCCCCCTCATCCACCAGGTCGTCGTGGCCCAGCTCGCCGCGGCGCGCCAGGGAACCCACAAGACGAAGAACCGTGGCGAGGTCTCCGGAGCCGGTCGCAAGCCGTTCAAGCAGAAGGGAACCGGTCGCGCTCGTCAGGGCTCGATCCGCGCCCCGCACATGACCGGTGGTGGCGTCGTCCACGGACCGACCCCCCGCAGCTACGCGCAGCGCACCCCCAAGAAGATGATCGCCGCAGCCCTGCTCGGTGCTCTCTCCGACCGCGCCCGCGGCGGCCGCATCCACGCGGTCGAGTCCCTCGCCCTCGGCGAGACCCCGAAGACCAAGGACGTCCTCGTCCTGCTCGACGCCCTCTCGGTGTCGCGCAACGTCCTCGTGGTCCTCGAGCGCGACGACTTCATCGCCGAGCTGTCCCTCCGCAACGTGCCGTTCGTGCACATCCTGCCGTTCGACCAGCTCAACGCGTACGACGTGCTCGTCTCGGACGACATCGTCTTCTCGCAGGCTGCTCTCGAGGGCTTCGTCGCCCTCAAGACCGGCGCCGAGTCCAAGAAGGAAGAGGTGAACGCATGAGCCAGTCCGCCGCGTTCAACAAGGACCCCCGCGACGTGATCATCTCCCCGGTGGTCTCCGAGAAGTCCTACGGCCTGATCGACCAGGGCAAGTACACCTTCGTGGTGGACCCCCGCTCGAACAAGACCGAGATCAAGCTCGCCATCGAGAAGATCTTCGGAGTCGAGGTCGCGTCGATCAACACGCTGAACCGCCAGGGCAAGACCCGACGGACCAAGTTCGGCACCGGCAAGCGCAAGGACACCAAGCGCGCGATCGTGACGCTGAAGTCCGGCTCCATCGACATCTTCACGAACGTCGGCTGAGCCGAAGAAGCGTAGAGGAAACAGACAATGGCTATTCGTAAGTACAAGCCCACGACCCCTGGTCGCCGCGGCTCCAGCGTTGCCGACTTCGCCGAGATCACCCGCTCGACGCCCGAGAAGTCGCTCCTTCGCCCGCTGTCCAAGACCGGTGGCCGCAACAACTCCGGCCGCATCACGACGCGTCACATCGGTGGTGGCCACAAGCGCCAGTACCGTCTGATCGACTTCCGTCGCAACGACAAGGACGGCGTCAACGCCAAGGTCGCTCACATCGAGTACGACCCCAACCGCACGGCGCGCATCGCGCTGCTCCACTTCGTGGACGGCACCAAGCGCTACATCCTGGCCCCGAACAAGCTCTCGCAGGGCGACATCGTGGAGTCGGGCGCCGGCGCCGACATCAAGCCCGGCAACAACCTGCCGCTGCGCAACATCCCGACCGGTACGGTCATCCACGCCATCGAGATCAAGCCCGGTGGGGGAGCGAAGCTCGCCCGCTCGGCCGGCACCTCGGTCCGCCTCGTCGCCAAGGACGGCCCCTACGCGCAGCTCCGTCTGCCGTCGGGCGAGATCCGCAACGTCGACGCGCGCTGCCGCGCCACGATCGGCGAGGTCGGCAACGCCGAGCAGTCGAACATCAACTGGGGCAAGGCCGGCCGCATGCGCTGGAAGGGCGTCCGCCCGACCGTCCGCGGTGTCGCGATGAACCCGGTCGACCACCCGCACGGTGGTGGAGAGGGCAAGACCTCCGGTGGACGCCACCCGGTCAGCCCCTGGGGACAGTCCGAGGGACGCACCCGTCGCCCCAACAAGGAGAGCGACAAGCTCATCGTCCGCCGCCGCACCGCCGGTAAGAAGCGCAAGTAGGAGTTGTAGAAGATGCCTCGCAGTCTCAAGAAGGGCCCCTTCGTTGACGACCACCTGCTCCGCAAGGTGTTCACGGCCAACGAAGCCGGCAACAAGAACGTCATCAAGACCTGGTCGCGCCGTTCGATGATCATCCCGGCGATGCTGGGCCACACCATCGCGGTCCACGACGGTCGCAAGCACATCCCCGTGTTCGTGACCGAGACCATGGTCGGCCACAAGCTCGGCGAGTTCGCCCCCACTCGGACCTTCCGCGGTCACGAGAAGGACGACAAGAAGGGCCGTCGCCGCTAAGCGGCGACGAGAAGGAGGAGAGAAATGGTGGAGTCGATCGCACGCGTGCGACACATCCGCGTCACCCCCCAGAAGGCTCGCCGTGTCGTGAACCTGATCCGCGGCAAGCAGGCTCAGGAGGCACTGGCCATCCTGAAGTTCGCGCCGCAGGGCGCGTCCGAGCCCGTCTACAAGCTCGTCGCCTCGGCGATGGCCAACGCTCGCGTCAAGGCCGATGCCTCGAACGAGTACCTCGACGACCAGGACCTGTTCGTGTCCCGCGCCTTCGTCGATGAGGGAACCACCCTCAAGCGATTCCAGCCCCGTGCTCAGGGTCGTGCCTTCCGCATCAACAAGCGCACCAGCCACATCACCGTCGTGCTGGCCACTCCTGAGGAGGGGACCAAGTAATGGGTCAGAAAGTAAACCCCTACGGTTTCCGTCTGGGAATCACCACCGACCACGTGTCGCGCTGGTTCTCCGACAGCACCAAGAAGGGCCAGCGGTACAGCGACTACCTCGCCGAGGACGTCAAGATCCGCCGCCTGCTCGCCACGCAGCTCGACCGTGCGGGCGTCGCCCGCATCGAGATCGAGCGCACCCGTGACCGCGTCCGCGTCGACATCCACACCGCCCGTCCGGGCATCGTGATCGGTCGTCGCGGCGCCGAGGCCGAGCGCATCCGCGCCGACCTCGAGAAGCTCACCGGCAAGCAGATCCAGCTCAACATCCTCGAGGTCAAGAACCCCGAGGCCGAGGCCCAGCTCGTCGCGCAGGGCATCGCCGAGCAGCTCTCCGCCCGCGTGGCCTTCCGCCGCGCGATGCGCAAGGGTCTGCAGGGCGCGCAGCGCGCCGGCGCCAAGGGCGTCCGCATCCAGGTCTCCGGCCGCCTCGGCGGCGCCGAGATGAGCCGTTCGGAGTTCTACCGCGAAGGCCGTGTGCCCCTGCACACCCTCCGCGCGAACATCGACTACGGCTTCTACGAGGCCAAGACCACCTTCGGCCGCATCGGCGTGAAGGTCTGGATCTACAAGGGCGACATCACGAACAAGGAGCTCGCGCGGGAGCAGGCGAACAGCAAGTCGTCGCGCCCCGAGCGCAGCGACCGACCGCGTCGCGCCCCCCGCCAGCAGGGCGAGGCGCCCGTCGCAGCAGGAGTTGAGGCATAACCATGTTGATTCCCCGTCGAGTCAAGCACCGCAAGCAGCACCACCCCGGCCGCTCGGGCCAGGCCACCGGTGGCACCAAGGTGTCGTTCGGTGACTTCGGTATCCAGGCGCTCACCCCGGCCTACGTGACCAACCGTCAGATCGAGTCCGCTCGTATCGCCATGACGCGTCACATCAAGCGCGGTGGAAAGGTGTGGATCAACATCTACCCCGACCGCCCGCTGACCAAGAAGCCCGCCGAGACCCGCATGGGTTCCGGTAAGGGCTCGCCCGAGTGGTGGGTCGCCAACGTCAAGCCGGGTCGGGTCCTCTTCGAGGTCGCCGGCGTCGAGGAGAAGCTCGCTCGCGAAGCTATGACTCGTGCCATCCACAAGCTGCCCCTGAAGGCACGCATCATCAAGCGCGAGGAGGGAGACGCGTAATGGCGATCGGATCCAAGGAGCTCGCCCCCGCCGAGCTCGACACCTTCGAGGACGAGCGTCTCGTCACCGAGTTGAAGAAGGCCAAGGAGGAGCTGTTCAACCTCCGCTTCCAGTCGGCCACCGGACAGCTCGACACCAACGGCCGCCTGCGTGCCGTCAAGCGCGACATCGCCCGCATCTACACGGTCATCCGTGAGCGCGAGCTGGGCATCCGCGCCACCCCCGCACCCGTCGAGGCCCCGGCCAAGGCGGAGAAGAAGCCGAAGACCACCAAGAAGGCCGCCAAGGCCGAGGTCGCGGCGACCGAGTCGAATGAGGAGGCCAAGTAATGGCAACGGCCAACGAGACCGCCGGCCACGAGTCGGCCGCCCACGACGTCAAGGAGGCGGGCACTCGCGGATACCGCAAGACCCGCCGCGGATACGTCACCAGCGACAAGATGGACAAGACCGTCGTCGTCGAGGTCGAGGACCGCGTGAAGCACCCGCTCTACGGCAAGGTCATCCGCCGCACGTCCAAGGTGAAGGCTCACGACGAGCTCAACTCCGCGGGCATCGGCGACCTCGTCGTCATCAGCGAGACCCGTCCCCTCAGCGCCACGAAGCGCTGGCGCCTGGTCGAGATCCTCGAGAAGGCCAAGTAGGCCGCGGCCTACTTGAGTTAGCAGGAGAGAGACATGCTTCAGCAAGAATCCCGAGTGAAGGTCGCCGACAACACCGGCGCCAAGGAACTCCTCACGATCCGCGTCCTCGGTGGCTCCGGCCGCCGCTACGCCGGTCTCGGTGACATCATCGTCGCCACCGTCAAGGACGCGATCCCCGGTGGCAACGTCAAGAAGGGCGACGTCGTCAAGGCGGTCATCGTCCGCACCGTCAAGCAGACCCGTCGTCCCGACGGTTCGTACATCAAGTTCGACGAGAACGCCGCCGTCATCCTCAAGAACGACGGGGACCCCCGCGGCACCCGCATCTTCGGACCGGTCGGTCGCGAGCTCCGCGACAAGAAGTTCATGAAGATCGTCTCGCTGGCACCGGAGGTTATCTAGTCATGGCCAAGATCAAGAAGGGTGACCTCGTCCAGGTCATCTCGGGCGCTACCCAGGCCCGCGGCGGAGACCGCGGCAAGCAGGGCAAGGTTCTCGAGGTCCTGGTCGAGAAGAACCGTGTCGTCGTCGAGGGCGTGAACTTCGTCAAGAAGCACGTCCGCGTCGGCCAGACGCAGCGCGGCTCCAAGGAGGGTGGCATCGAGACCGTCGAGGCCTCGATCCACATCTCGAACATCGCGCTCGTCGACCCGAAGACCAAGAAGCCGACCCGGGTCGGGCACCGCAACGTGTCCGTCACCAAGGACGGCGTGACCAAGACCGTTCGCGTTCGCTACGCGAAGGCGTCGGGTGAGGAACTCTGATGACTGACACCACCGCAGCGGCTGCGAAGGTTCAGCCGCGGCTCAAGGCCAAGTACCAGGCCGACATCGTCCCGGCGCTCAAGGAGCAGTTCGGCTTCGGCAACATCCACCAGGTCCCCGGCCTGGTCAAGGTCGTCGTGAACACCGGTGTCGGCGAGGCCGCCCGCGACGGCAAGATCATCGACGGCGCGATCAAGGACCTCACGGCCATCACCGGCCAGAAGCCCCAGGTCACGAAGGCCCGCAAGTCCATCGCCCAGTTCAAGCTGCGCGAGGGCCAGGCCATCGGTGCTCACGTCACGCTCCGCGGCGACCGCGCCTGGGAGTTCCTGGACCGCCTGGTCACGGTGGCGCTGCCGCGCATCCGCGACTTCCGCGGTCTGTCGGACCGCCAGTTCGACGGCAACGGCAACTACACCTTCGGCATCACGGAGCAGTCGATCTTCCACGAGATCGACCAGGACCGCATCGACCGCGTCCGCGGCTTCGACGTGACCGTCGTGACCACCGCGAAGACCGACGACGAGGGTCGCGCGCTGCTCAAGCAGCTCGGGTTCCCGTTCAAGTCGGCGGACAACGCGTAGTCAGAACCTCCGAGGTCGGAGGGTGGTGAGAACCGCCCTCCGACCTCGTTGCACGTCCGCGTGCAGCGAGGTGCCGCACTCCGCAGCGAGTCGCGGCGAGAATCAGCCCTCGACCGCCGGCCCCGCGCCATGTAGCATGGCTCGTTGGCCTGCGTTCGCGCGGCCGCATGGGCGTCGACGTCGTCGGCGCCGTCCCACACCACAGGTCGTCACTCTTGTAAAGGGTGCCGAAACCAGGCGAGAAAGGCACCATCAGCCATGACCATGACTGATCCGGTCGCAGATCTGCTGACCAGAATCCGTAACGCGAACTCCGCGCACCACGACTCCATCACCCTCCCGGGCTCGAAGCTCAAGGCGCACATCGCCGAGATCCTCAAGCTCGAGGGCTACATCGCCGACTGGAAGGTCGAGGAGGCGCGCGTCGGCACGACGCTCTCCATCTCCCTCAAGTACGGCCCGAACCGCGAGCGCTCGATCGCCGGCATCAAGCGCGTCTCGAAGCCGGGACTGCGCGTCTACGCGAAGTCCACCGAGATCCCGACCGTCCTCGGCGGCCTCGGCGTCGCCATCCTGTCCACCTCGAGCGGTCTGCTGACCGACCGCCAGGCCGAGAAGAAGGGCGTGGGTGGGGAAGTCCTCGCCTACGTGTGGTAACCCCTCATGTCGCGTATTGGAAGACTCCCCATCGAGATCCCGGCGGGCGTCGACGTCTCCGTCGCCGGATCCGTCGTGACCGTCAAGGGCCCCAAGGGCGAGCTGACCGTCCCGGTCGCCAGCCCCATTCAGGTCTCCGTCGAGAACAGCCAGGTGCTGGTCTCGCGTCCCGATGACGAGCGCGAGTCGCGCTCGCTCCACGGCCTCACCCGGACGCTCATCGCGAACGACATCATCGGTGTCACGCAGGGCTACTCCAAGGGCCTCGAGGTCGTCGGAACCGGATACCGCGTCGTCGCCAAGGGCTCGGACATCGAGTTCGCGCTCGGCTTCTCGCACCCGGTCGTCGTCACCCCGCCTGCGGGCATCTCGTTCACGGTCGAGGGCAACAACAAGCTCACCGTGCACGGCATCTCGAAGCAGGCCGTCGGTGAGGTGGCCGCCAACATTCGTAAGATCCGCAAGCCCGAGCCCTACAAGGGCAAGGGCGTGCGCTACGCCGGCGAGGTCGTTCGCCGCAAGGCCGGAAAGAGCGGTAAGTAATCATGGGTCTCGGAACCAGAGGAAAGAGCAAGTCCGCCGCTCGCGGTCGTCGTCACGACCGCCTGCGCAAGAAGGTCGTCGGATCCGCCGAGCGCCCCCGCCTCGTCGTCAACCGCTCGGCCCGCCACGTCTTCGTGCAGATCGTCGACGACGCGCAGGGTCGTACCCTCGCGTCGGCGTCCACGCTCGAGGCCGACCTGCGCGTGTTCGACGGTGACAAGACCGCCAAGGCCCGCAAGGTCGGCGAGCTCGTCGCCGAGCGCGCCAAGAACGCCGGTGTCGAGGCGGTCGTCTTCGACCGCGGAGGCAACAAGTACGCCGGTCGCGTCGCCGCGATCGCCGATGGAGCACGAGAGGCAGGGCTCAACCTGTGAGCGCCGCAGAGAACAAGGAACCCGAGGTCGCCGCCGTGTCGGAGGCCCCCGTCGAGACCGCTGCGTCCACGCAGCCGCAGCAGGAGGCTCGCGAGCCCCGCCGCGGCGGCCGTGACCGCAACCAGGGTGGCCGCGACCGCGGTGGCCGTGACGCCGAGAAGAGCCAGTTCCTCGAGCGCGTCGTGACCATCAACCGCGTGTCGAAGGTCGTCAAGGGCGGTCGTCGCTTCAGCTTCACCGCTCTCGTCGTCGTCGGCGACGGCAACGGACTGGTCGGTGTCGGCTACGGCAAGGCCCGCGAGGTCCCGACCGCCATCTCCAAGGGCGTCGAGGAGGCGAAGAAGAACTTCTTCCGCGTCCCGCGCGTCGGCTCGACCATCCCCCACCCCGTCCAGGGTGAGGCCGCGGCCGGTGTGGTGCTCCTGCGCCCCGCCGCCGCCGGTACCGGTGTCATCGCCGGTGGTCCCGTCCGCGCCGTGCTCGAGTGCGCCGGCATCCACGACGTCCTGAGCAAGTCGCTCGGCTCGTCGAACACCATCAACATCGTCCACGCGACCGTCGAGGCTCTTCAGCAGCTCGAGGAGCCGCGCGCCGTTGCCGCCCGTCGTGGTCTCGACTTCGACCAGGTCGCTCCGGCCCGTCTCGTCCGTGCCGAGGCCGATGCCCTCGCCGCCGCGTCCAGCGCGAAGGCAGGCAAGTGATGGCCCAGCTCAAGGTGACCCAGATCAAGTCGAAGATCAGCGAGAAGCAGTACCAGCGCGACACGCTGCGCTCGCTCGGTCTCAGGAAGATCGGTCAGAGCGTCGTCCGCGAGGACAACTCTCAGAACCGCGGATACGTGAAGACCGTCGCCCACCTGGTGAAGGTCGAGGAGATTGACTAATGGCTGACAAGAACCAGGCCGTCGCGACGGAGTCCACGACTCCCGCGAAGACCTCCACGAAGGGCGCGGCCGCGGCCGACGCTCCGGCGACCAAGGAGCACGTGCTCAAGGTCCACCACCTGCGTCCCGCCACGGGAGCCAAGAAGGCCAAGACCCGCGTCGGTCGCGGTGAGGGCTCGAAGGGCAAGACCGCCGGTCGCGGCACCAAGGGCACCAAGGCCCGCTACACGGTGCGCATCGGCTTCGAGGGTGGGCAGATGCCGCTGCACATGCGCACCCCGAAGCTGCGTGGGTTCAAGAACCCGTTCCGCGTCGAGTACCAGGTCGTGAACCTGTCGGCTCTCGCCGACCTCTACCCTCAGGGCGGTGACGTCACCATCAGCGACCTCGTCGCGAAGGGTGCCGTTCGCAAGAACGAGAAGGTCAAGGTTCTCGGCGACGGGGACATTGCGGTTAAGCTGAACGTCGCGGTCGACAAGGTCTCCAGCTCCGCTGAGCAGAAGATCGTCGCTGCGGGCGGATCCATCAAGTAGCACCAGCAGCTTGTCGGTCGAGCTTGTCACGCCGACTCCCTCCGGGGAGCGCGTGGCAAGCTCGACCTGTATCCCGCACCAAGAACTGAGCAGGAGACCTTAGGTAGTGTTTGGCGCAATCGCGCGGATCTTCCGCACCCCCGACCTCCGCCGCAAGATCGGCTTCACTCTCGCGATCGTGGCGATCTTCCGGCTGGGATCCTTCATCCCTGCTCCGTTCGTCAGCTTCAGCGCCGTGCAGGCCTGTCTCGCCGGCAACCAGGGGACCTCCGGTCTCTACGAGCTCGTGAACCTCTTCAGCGGTGGAGCCCTGCTCCAGCTGTCGATCTTCGCGCTCGGCATCATGCCGTACATCACGGCGTCGATCATCGTGCAGCTGCTGCGCGTGGTCATCCCTCACTTCGAGACCCTCTACAAGGAGGGCCAGTCCGGCCAGGGCCGGCTGACGCAGTACACGCGCTACCTGACGATCGCGCTCGGTGTCCTGCAGTCGACCACGCTGATCACCGTCGCCCGCTCCGGCGCGCTGTTCGGATCCTCCGGCGTCCCCGAGTGCTCGCAGCTGATCACGACCGACGCCTGGTACTCGATCCTCCTCATGGTCATCACCATGACCGCCGGCACCGGCATCATCATGTGGATGGGCGAGCTCATCACCGAGCGCGGCATCGGCAACGGAATGTCGCTGCTGATCTTCACGTCGATCGCCGCCCAGTTCCCGACCTCGCTCTGGTCGATCGCGCAGTCGCGCGGCTTCGAGACCTTCCTCCTCGTCCTCGGCGTGGGCCTGCTCCTCGTCGTCGCCGTCGTCTTCGTCGAGCAGTCGCAGCGCCGCGTCCCGGTGCAGTACGCCAAGCGGATGGTCGGTCGTCGCACCTACGGCGGCAACAACACCTACATCCCGATCAAGGTGAACATGGCCGGCGTCGTGCCCGTCATCTTCGCGTCGTCGCTGCTGTACCTGCCCGCGCTGATCGCTCAGTTCAACCAGCCCGCAGCGGGCCAGGAGGCACCCGCGTGGGTGACCTGGATCACCAACTACCTCACGCAGGGCGATCACCCGCTCTACATGGCGCTCTACTTCCTCCTGATCGTCGGCTTCACCTACTTCTACGTCGCCATCACGTTCAACCCGGACGAGGTCGCCGACAACATGAAGCGCTACGGCGGGTTCATCCCCGGCATCCGCGCCGGACGCCCCACGGCCGAGTACCTCAACTACGTGCTCACCCGCGTGACGCTGCCCGGCTCGATCTACCTCGGTCTGATCGCGCTCGTGCCGCTCGTCGCCCTGGCGCTCGTCGGCGCGAACCAGAACTTCCCGTTCGGCGGCACGTCGATCCTGATCATCGTCGGAGTCGGGCTGGAGACCGTGAAGCAGATCGACTCGCAGCTGCAGCAGCGCCACTACGAAGGGCTCCTCCGATGACCTCGACCCCGGTGGTGGGCTTCCGTCTCCTGCTGATCGGCCCTCCCGGCGCCGGCAAGGGGACCCAGGCGTCGCGGCTCTCCGAGATCCTGAGCGTGCCGGCCATCTCGACCGGCGACATCTTCCGGATGAACGTGGCGAACGAGACCGAGCTGGGCCTCCAGGCGAAGGCGTTCCTCGACGCGGGGCGCTACGTCCCCGATGAGCTGACGAACGCGATCGTCCACGACCGCCTCCAGGAGGCCGACGTCTCGACCGGTTTCCTGCTCGACGGCTACCCGCGCACCACGGAGCAGGTCGACGAGCTCGACCGCATCCTCGCCGCCGACGGCAACAGCCTCGACGCCGTCGTGCAGCTCACGGCAGACCCCGACGAGGTCGTCTCGCGTCTCCTCAAGCGCTCGCACGAGCAGGGGCGCAGCGACGACACGGAGGACGTCATCCGTCGCCGTCTCGCGCTCTACGAGGAGCAGACGGCGCCGCTGATCGATGTCTACGCCGGCCGCGGACTCGTCGTGATCGTCGACGGCCTCGGGCCGGTCGAGGAGGTCACCGACCGCATCGTCGTCGCGCTCGAAGGCCACCGCGTGGGTCGTCTGGTCGACGACCCGTCGGCCGCCTGACGCCGTGGGATTCCGCTCCTCCCTGTACAAGACGCCCGCCCAGCTGCGATCGATGATCGCTCCCGGGCTCGCGACCGCCGCCTCCCTCGACGCCGTGCGGGCCGCGATCCGTCCCGGGATCACGACTCTCGAGCTCGACGCCGTCGCCGAGGCGGCGATCGTCGCGCTCGGCGGGCACTCGAACTTCAAGCTCGTGCCGGGCTACCGGCACACGGTCTGCGCCTCGGTGAACGAGGAGGTCGTGCACGGCATCCCCGGCGGCCGCGTGCTGGCTCCCGGCGACATCGTCTCGATCGACAGCGGCGCCGAGATCGACGGCTGGAACGGCGACTCGGCGATGACGCTGGTACTGCCCGACGCGTCGCGTCCCGACGAGGTCGCGGCGCGGGAGGAGCTCTCCCGGGTCACCGAGGGTTCCCTCTGGCGGGGCATCGCGGCCCTCTCCTCCGCACGGCACCTGAACGAGGTCGGTGCAGCGATCGAGGAGTACATCGAGGACGAGGCCGAGAAGTCGGGACGCGTCTACGGGATCCTCACCGACTACATCGGCCACGGGATCGGCCGCACGATGCACGAGGCTCCGCCCGTCTTCAACTACCGGGTGCGCCAGCGCGGGCCCGAGGTGAAGCCCGGACTCGTCGTCGCGATCGAGCCGATGGTCACGGCGGGCAGCGCCGAGACCTCGGTCCTCGAGGACGAGTGGACCGTGGCGACCGTCGACGGCAGCATGGCGGCGCACTGGGAGCACTCGGTGGCGGTGCACCGCGACGGGATCTGGGTGACGACCCTCGCCGACGGGGGAGCCGCCGGGCTCGCTCCGTACGGGATCGTGCCCACGCCGATCGCCTGAGGTCGGCGCGAGCAGGGCACGAGCCGGTGGCCGAGTGGCCGCGCAACGGCGTACAGGGCCTCGCCTCGCCCGCGGCTTTCTGAGGATGCCGGTGCGACCCATTGAGGGTCGCTGTCACGGAGCGCGGTCTTCCGCGGCGAGGGCGGTCCACTGGACCGCCCGGCTGCCGCCTTGGAGGACCTGGTGAGGGTGTTCGACAGCTAGCTGTCGAACACCCTCACCAGTTCCTCGATGAACGCGCCGAAGTCGGTGGAGCGGCGGATGAGCCGCTGCACCTCCGCCCGCTCCGAGAAGACCTCGACGAACTGGTCGAAGACCGACTGGAAGGTGCTGCGGCCGGCCGACGCGAACGCGATCATGGCGATGACGTTCACCCGCTGCTCGCCCCACTGCATGGGCACGTCGTTGACGACGATGGCGATCGAGGTGCGCCGCGCGCTCATCGCCATGGCGTGCGGCACGGCGAGGTTGTCGGTGAAAGCCGTGGAGCTCATCCGCTCGCGCTCGATCGCGCCCTCGACGTAGGCGTCGTCGATGATGCCCTGCTCGGTCATCCGCTCGCCCAGGAGGCGGATCATCGCCGACTCGTCGCGCGCGTGGAGATTGCGGAAGAAGAGCGACTCGTCGAAGAACTGCAGCAGCTCGTCCTTGATCTGCGCCCGACGGCGATGACGCCGGACGCCCGCGATCGCGCGGCGCACCGCCTCCACATCGTGATCGGTGAGGAACGGCTGCACCACGACGACGTCGTCGGCGTAGGGGCGCTCGTCGATCGTCGTGATCACGAGATCGGCGGTCAGTCGGTCCCAGTCGACGTCGCTCCGGGTGATCAGGGATCGCACCTCCACCTCGGTGCCGAGGGAGCGCTCGACCCGGAGCCGCAGCATGTGCGCGAGGTCGTAGTAATTGGGGCAGACGATGACGCAGGACAGCCGTTCCTCGCGCCGAGACACCCGCTCGAGGAACGAGCCGACGTGCAGAGCGATGTAGGCGATCTCGTCCTCGTTCACGAGGATCCCGCGGCGGCGCTGCAGCCCCGAGGCGAGGAAGACGGCGATCTCGTACGTCATCGGGAAGCTGGTCTTGATCGAGCGGGTCAGCGGGTTGCGGGAGTACCCGCCCTCGGACGCGCGGGCGATCAGGTTCCGCACGTGCAGGGCCAGGCGCACGATGAAGCCCTCGTCGTCGAGGTCGACGAGGTACTCGCGGTTGACGTCGGCGACGAGCGCGCGGACGACCGCGAGGTCCTCGGGGTCGACGTAGTTCTCGACGACGGCGGCCACCGGCTCGTTCTGGCCGGGCGTCGCCACGCGGGTGGTCATCAGGATCGCGAGCTGCGCGAGCTCCGCGTCGGTCAGCCGCGTGGCGAAGTGGCGCTCGACGAGGTCGGCGAGGAGTGCCGCCAGCTCTCCGTGCCGACCGGGGGAGGGGCGGGAACCGGAGGCGTCCCCGATGCCGCGGGAGACCCGGTCGACCGCGATCGCGATGTGCAGCAGCACGCTGTTCACGCCGTAGTCGTTGATGTAGTAGCCGCGCTCCTCGAGCGCCGCGAGCAGCTCGGTCTTGAACGCGCCGAGGCCGGGGGAGGCGAACTCGCGCTGGACGTCGTCGAGGGTGAAGACGCCCTGGGCGCTCTCGTCGCGGAACATCCGCGAGATGAGGCGGCGCCGGGCCTCCTCGCTGCCCTCCAGTCGGACGGAGGAACCGCTGCGGGCGAGGGCGAGCCCGGCCTCGTCGGCCAGCGTCTTCACCCGGCGGAGGTCCGCCTCGACCGTCGACTCGCTGACCGAGAGGTCGTCGGCGAGGGCGAACAGGTCGAGCCCGTCGTCGGAGTCGACGAGCCGCCGGACCACGGCGTAGAGCCGGTCGCGGGGGGTGTCGGGCTCCGTGTCCCGGCTGCGCTGCGCCTCCAGGAACGCGGCGTAGACGTCGCGGGCGAGGCGGTAGCCGTTCGCGGAGGACTCGACCGGCTCGAGCGGCGCGGCCTGCGTCTTGACGGCGGTGACGTAGCTGCGGACGCTGCGGGTCGTCACTCCCAGCCGGTCGGCGAGCTCGTGCGCCGTCACCCAGCCGTCCGCGCGGGAGAGGTACTCCAGCAGGCGTTCGCGGTTGTCAGGCATCCAGGGGGCTCCAGGCGCGAAGGGGGATCTCGGAGAGCGCTCCCGCCCCGCCGCGGGCCCGCTCGTCGCGAAGTCGGCGAGTCGTCGGTCCTCGCAGTCAACCATCTGCGGGGCGGCCCGGGAAATCCCCGCGCCGACGCCATGGAAGCGCTCTTCCGGCCCCGCGGAAGATTCTCTGCTGGAGCCCTCCGCCCCCGGACGGGGATGATTCACTGAAGTACGACACGGGCGCGAGGAGGCGGATCACGTGCGGAAGATCCTGATCGTCTGCGGTGCGGGAGCGTCGAGCACGTTCCTGGCGCACCGCTTGCGAGCGGGCGCGAAGGAGCGCGGCATGGACGCCTCGTTCCGGTCGGAGACCCTCACCGGTCTCGCGGACTCCCTCCCGGAGGCCGACGTCCTCCTGGTGGGTCCGCACCTCGAGTCGCAGTTCGATGGACTCCGCCGGCGTGCGGAGCGAGTCGGAGCCGCGGCCGCCCTCCTCCCGCACGACGTCTTCGGAGTGCACGGTGCCGACACCGTGCTCGACACCCTCCCGATCCTCTTCGCCGCTCGCGCGGTCGGGGCGGGGGCGGACGGGGATCCCTCCGTCCGACCGGCACCGGGCACCGAGCCCGACGCCGGCCACCACTGACGCAGCCACCGCTGCAGATCCCAAGGAGAAACGTTCATGGTCGAGCGCACTGTTCAGGTCGCATCGTCGAAGGGCCTCCACGCCCGCCCCGCCTCGCTCTTCAGCCAGGCCGCGGCGAAGTCGGGGCAGAAGGTCCTCGTCAAGAAGGGCGACGCGACCGCGGTCAACGCCGCGTCGATCCTCGGGATCATCTCCCTCGGCATCGAGCACGGCGACGACCTGACCCTCACGGTCGAGGGCGACAACGAGCAGGCCGTCCTCGACGAGCTGGCGGAGTTCCTGACCACGGACCACGACGCCTAGATCCCCGCCAGCACCCCACTCGATCACCCCCGCTCTCTCACCGACGAGAGCACGACAGGAACCGAGCACTCATGACGCTGTCCACTCCCCACACCGCCTACGCCTCCGCGAAGCTCCAGGGCACCGGAGTCGGCCGCGGGCTCGCCCTCGGGCCGGTCCTGCGCATGCCCGAGCCGCTGCCCGAGCCGGAGGACGTCGCGAGCACTCGCACGCCGGTGCAGGAGGAGGAGCGCGCCGTGTCGTCGCTGTCCGCGACCGCTGCGACCATCCGCCACCGCGGTGAGCGCGCCGGCGGGTCGGCCAAGGACGTGCTGGACGCGCAGGCGCTGATGGCGGAGGACCCGTCGCTCGCCGACGACGTGAAGGCGCGCATCGCCAACGGCAAGACCGCGGAGCGCGCAGTGCACGAGGCGTTCGCGGGCTTCCGCGATCTGCTCGTCGCGATGGGCGGCTACATGGCCGAGCGCGCGACCGACCTCGACGACGTCTCGCAGCGCGTCGTGGCGCACCTGCGCGGAGTGGCCGCCCCCGGCGTGCCCGAGTCGGACGAGCCCTTCGTGCTCGTCGCCCGCGACCTCGCGCCGGCCGACACCGCTCTGCTGGATCTCGACAAGGTCCTCGGACTCGTCACGAGCGACGGAGGCCCCACGTCGCACACCGCGATCCTCGCCCGCGAGAAGTCGATCACCGCCATCGTGGGCACCACCGGCGCACTCGATCTCCGCGACGGACAGCTCGTGATCCTCGACGCGACGACCGGCGTCGTCACGGTGAACCCCTCGGACGCTGAGATCACCGAGGCGAAGGCCGCGATCACGGAGCGCGCCGAGCGTCTCGCCGCTCCCGTCGTCCCCGGCGCGCTGGCCGACGGCCACGCCGTGCCGCTGCTCGCCAACCTCGGCTCGGCCGACGGCGCGCAGGGAGCGGTCGAGCTCGGCGCGGAGGGCGTGGGCCTGTTCCGCACCGAGTTCCTCTTCCTCGACGCGAAGGAGGCGCCGACCGTCGCCGACCAGGCCGAGCAGTACACCCGCCTCCTCGCCGCGTTCCCCGGCAAGAAGGTCGTCGTCCGCGCGCTGGACGCCGGCGCCGACAAGCCGCTGAGCTTCCTCAACGACGACCACGAGGAGAACCCCGCCCTGGGACTCCGCGGACTGCGCGCGCTCCGTGCCAGCGAGCAGATCCTCCGCGACCAGCTCACCGCCCTCGCGCAGGCCGACGCCGCGACGGACGCCGACCTCTGGGTCATGGCGCCGATGGTCGCGACCGTCGACGAGACGCGCTACTTCACCTCGATGGCGCGGGAGCTCGGCATCCGCACCGCGGGCGTGATGGTGGAGGTCCCCTCCTCCGCCCTGCTCGCCGATCGGATCCTCGGAGTCGCGGACTTCGCCTCCATCGGGACGAACGACCTCACCCAGTACACGCTGGCCGCCGACCGGATGCTGGGCACCGTCTCGGCCTACCAGGATCCGTGGCACCCGGCCGTCCTCCGCCTCGTCGGCGAGGTCGGGCGCGCGGGAGCCGCACTGGGCAAGCCCGTCGGCATCTGCGGCGAGGCCGCCGCCGACCCCCTGCTCGCCGTGGTCCTCGTGGGCCTCGGCGCGACGACCCTCTCGATGTCGCCGTCGGCCCTCGCCGACGTGCGGGCCGAGCTGGCCGAGCACACCCTCGAGGACGCGAAGCGGTTCGCGGAACTCGCCCTCGCGACGGACAGCGCCGCCGCGGCGCGGTCCGCCGTCACCGAGGCGATCGCCGCCTCCTGATCCCCGGCCTCCGGGCCGCCCGCCACGCACCACCTTCCCCTCGCACCACCCCCTCATCACGACCCGCCCGCAGGGACCCGGCCGCCTCAGGAACGACCGGGACCCCGCACCAAGAATCGGAGAACACCACATGACAACGACGTCAGCGACGTCGACGCGCGGTGGAGCGCGCGTCCACGTCCAGCGTTTCGGCACCTTCCTCTCGGGGATGGTCATGCCGAACATCGCGGCCTTCATCGCCTGGGGCTTCATCACGGCGCTCTTCATCGAGACCGGGTGGCTGCCGCTGCTCGGTGTCGACGCCACCTGGGTCCAGCAGTTCGGCGGCTGGAGCAGCGACCCCGACGTCGTGAACACCGGCCTCGTCGGCCCGATGATCACGTACCTCCTCCCGCTGCTCATCGCGAACACCGGTGGCCGCATGGTCTACGGCGCGCGCGGCGGCGTGGTCGGCACGATCGCGACCATGGGCGTCATCGTCGGCGCCGGCATCCCGATGTTCATCGGCGCCATGATCATGGGCCCGCTCTCGGCATGGCTCATGAAGAAGGTCGACGCGATCTGGGACGGCAAGATCAAGCCCGGCTTCGAGATGCTCGTCAACAACTTCTCGGCCGGGATCCTCGGCCTCCTGCTGGCGCTCGTCGCGTTCGCCGGTGTCGCTCCGCTCGTCGAGGGCCTCTCGGCGATCCTCGGCGCCGGAGTCGAGTGGCTGGTCGGCGCGGGCCTGCTCCCGCTGACGAGCCTCTTCATCGAGCCCGCCAAGATCCTGTTCCTCAACAACGCGATCAACCACGGCGTGCTCACCCCGCTCGGCGTGCAGCAGGCGGAGGAGACCGGCAAGTCCTTCCTCTTCCTCCTCGAGGCGAACCCCGGCCCCGGCCTGGGCGTGCTCCTCGCCTTCGCGATCTTCGGAGTCGGCGCCGCCCGCGCCTCCGCTCCCGGCGCCGCGGTCATCCACTTCATCGGCGGCATCCACGAGATCTACTTCCCGTACGTGCTGATGAAGCCGGCCCTCCTCGCCGCCGTCATCCTCGGCGGCGCGACCGGTGTCGCCACCAACGTCGCCTTCAACTCGGGCCTTCGCGCCCCGGCGTCGCCCGGCTCGATCATCGCGGTGCTCCTGCAGACCGCGAACGACAGCTTCATCGGCGTGATCCTGTCGGTCATCCTCGCGGCCGCCGTCTCGTTCGCCGTCGCCTCGGTGATCATCCGGGCCGGCCGCAAGAGCGACCTCGCCGCAGCGCAGGAGGGCGACGACAAGCTCGCCGCCGCCGTCGCCGCGAACCAGGCCAACAAGGGCAAGGACAGCGCCGTCGGCTCGCTCATCAACGCCGGCGGAGCCAACACCCCGCAGGACTCCAGCGGCGCCTCGGTCGCGGGAGCCACGGCCACCGCGACCCAGGTCCGCAACATCGTGTTCGCCTGCGATGCCGGGATGGGATCGTCCGCCATGGGCGCCTCCGTCCTGCGCAACAAGATGAAGAAGGCGGGCTTCGAGGACGTCACGGTCACCAACAAGGCGATCGCGGCCCTCGAGGACGACGTCGACCTGGTCATCACCCAGGCCGAGCTGACCGAGCGCGCCCGCCAGCGCACGCCCGGCGCGATCCACGTCTCCGTCGACAACTTCATGAACAGCCCGAAGTACGACGAGGTCGTCTCCCTGGTCCGCGAGCAGCACGGCCAGTAGCCCGAGCGGCCATCCAGTAAGCACGACGAGGGAGCCCGTAGGGTGCGACGAGGCGGACACGCTCCGCTCGCCCCCGCGGGCTCCCTCGCCTGTTCCCACCATCGGAAGGACTGAAGCCATGAGCGAAGTGCTCACCATCGGACAGATCAACGCCTCCGGCACCGCCACCACGAAGGAGGCCGCCATCAAGGAGGCCGCCGACATGCTCGTGGGAGTCGGCGCGGTGACGCCCGCCTACCACGAGGCCATGCTCGCCCGCGAGGCGACCGTCTCCACCTACATGGGCAACCTGCTCGCGATCCCGCACGGCACCAACGACGCGAAGGACGAGATCCGCTCCTCCGCGCTGTCGTTCGTCCGCTACGGCCAGCCGATCGACTGGGACGGCAACGAGGTGCGCTTCGTCGTCGGCATCGCCGGAGTGAACAACGAGCACCTCGAGATCCTCTCCAAGATCGCCATCATCTTCTCGGAGGAGGACGAGGTGCAGAAGCTCCTCGACGCCCCCGACGCGCAGGCGCTCTACGGGCTCCTCGGGGAGGTCAACTCCTGATGCCCAAGGCCGTCCACTTCGGCGCCGGCAACATCGGCCGCGGCTTCGTCGGGCTGATCCTGCACGGGGCCGGCTACGAGATCGTCTTCGCCGACGTCAACGCCGCTCTGATCGACCAGCTCGCCGCCGCGGACAGCTACGAGGTGCACGAGGTGGGGGAGGAGTCGGTCACGCACGTGGTCGACCGCTTCCGCGCGATCAACTCGGCCTCCGACGAGGAGGCGCTCGTGCGCGAGATCGCGACGGCCGATGTCGTCACCACGGCGGTCGGCCCGAACATCCTGCGCTTCGTCGCTCCGGTGATCGCCAAGGGCCTGGCCGCCCGAGCGGAGTCGGCACCGCGGCTGAGCGTGATGGCCTGCGAGAACGCGATCAACGCGACCCGTCTGCTGCAGACCGAGGTCGCCGCGAACCTCGGCGCGGACGAGTGGGAGACGCTGCGCTCCCGCGCGGTCTTCGCCGATACGGCCGTCGACCGCATCGTGCCGAACCAGGAGCCGGGGCAGGGCCTGGACGTCACCGTCGAGAGCTTCTTCGAGTGGGTCATCGACCGCACGCCCTTCGAGGGCGGCGAGCCGGAGCTCCCGGGCGCGACGTACGTCGACGACCTCGAGCCCTTCATCGAGCGCAAGCTCTTCACCGTCAACACCGGGCACGCGACGGCGGCCTACGTCGGCTTCGCCGCCGGAGCGCACAAGCTCTCGGACGCGCTCGCGATCCCGGCGGTGCACGACGCGGTGAAGGCGGCGCTGGAGGACACGAAGAGGCTCATCGTCGCGAAGCACGGCTTCAGCGACGAGGAGCAGCAGGCCTACCTCGAGAAGACGCTCAAGCGCTTCGGCAACCCGTACCTGACCGACACCGTCGACCGGGTCGGCCGCCAGCCGCTGCGCAAGCTCTCGAGGCACGAGCGCTTCATCGGCCCGGCCGCCGAGCTCGCCGAGCGCGGGCTCGTCCCGTCGGGACTGCTCACCGCCGTCGGAGCCGCACTGCGCTTCGACGTGCCGGAGGATCCGCAGAGCGTCGAGCTGCGCGAGAAGCTCGCGTCGCTGTCGCCGGAGGAGTTCGTCGCCGACGTGACCGGGCTCGCTCCCGAGCACCCGCTGTTCCCGCAGCTGGTCGAGGTCGTGCGCGCCTAGCGTGCTTCCGCCGGGACTCCGCGAGTGCCGCACCCGCGACGAGATCCCCTGCCACGGCGGGGGATCTCGTCCGTTCGGGCCCGAGGGTCAGAAGAGGCGCCAGCGGGTGAGCGGCCACGCGACCGCGAACACGCGCCCGACGACCCGCTCCACGGGCACCGTCTTCACGCACGAGTCGATCGGCCCGAGTGCGCCGCGGCACAGCCCCAGGGAGTCGTTCGAGTTCGACCGGTGGTCGCCCAGGACGAAGAGCGTCCCCTCGGGCACCGTGTACTCGTCGAAGCACCGCGTCGACCGGATCTCGGTCGTGCAGGTCGCGCCGTCCCCGAACGGGAAGTCCTCGAACACGTAGTCCTCGTCGAGCGGTTCCCCGTCGACCAGCACGCGCCCCTCGGCGTCGCAGCAGGACACGGTCTGCCCACCGGTGGCGATCACGCGCTTCACGAGGAACTCCTCGTGCGACGGGCCGATGCTGGTCACGTCGCCGAAGTACTTCACCGCCTCGGAGAGCGGGCTCCCGACGGTGTCGGTGGCACCCCACTCCTCGTCGCGCGAGAAGACGACGATGCGGCCGGTCGTCGGATCGCCCTGCAGTGCCGCCGTGCGGTCCACCAGGATCCGGTCGCCCCAGAAGCCCCCGCCCTGCAGGGTGCGCTCCATCGAGCCGGTCGGCACGGTGTACACCTTCACGAAGAAGGTCTGGACCAGCGCGATGACGACGATCGCGCCCAGCACCGTCACCAGGGGATGCGAGTACCAGCGTCGCCGCTCGTGCTCCGACGACTCCCGATTGCGCGCCATCCGCGCTCCCTCCGCTCGACTGCAGTCAGCCTAGGCGGCGGGCCGGCGGAGTCCGGCTGAGGCGCGTACCGGTGGGCGTCCGGAGGAGGGAGGCCGCGACACGCCCGAGGTGGCGGAGGAGGCCGGAATCGCGTAGCATCGACCCTTGGTGTTTTGCGCGTGCTCCGGCACGCCCGCACACCGCATCCCGGGCACTCGCCCGGGGGAGGTTCGTCGCGGAAACATTCGCACGACCAGTACACACACTACTTCCGAACGACAGTGAGGCTATGGCCAAAAAAGACGGTGTCATCGAAATCGAAGGTGCGGTTGTCGAGGCGCTCCCCAACGCGATGTTCCGCGTGGAGCTGACCAACGGACACAAAGTTCTCGCCCACATCTCGGGCAAGATGCGTCAGCACTACATCCGGATCCTCCCCGAGGACCGCGTGATCGTGGAGCTGAGCCCTTACGACCTGACCCGCGGCCGGATCGTCTACCGCTACAAGTAGGCGTTCGCCCCGCTCCGTTCGCGACGTGCGTGTCCTGTAAGGAACGGCCCCGGCATCCGCCGGGAGCACGACGCCAGCGAAATCAAGGAACAGAACCATGAAGGTCAACCCCAGCGTCAAGCGCATCTGCGACCACTGCAAGATCATCCGCCGCCACGGCAACGTGATGGTCATCTGCAGCAGCAACCCCCGCCACAAGCAGCGCCAGGGCTAGTCCCGACCGCTGCTCCCGGCAGGGAGCGCCGGGGCGGTCCGCCGCCCCACGACAGAACCACAGAACCGCAACGTCACCAATCGCGCTGCATCCCCGCTCCGGCGGCGGATGAACGGCGAGGACACCCCCGGTGGAGGCCGGGGCACCGACGTTGCATCACACCTCCACTCACTCAACAGGAGAAGCCACAATGGCACGTCTGGCAGGAGTAGACATCCCGCGCGAGAAGCGCGTGGAGGTCGCACTGACCTACATCTACGGTGTCGGCCGCACTCGGGCGCTCGCGACCCTCAGCGACACCGGGATCGACGGCAACATCCGCGTCAAGGACCTCAGCGACGACCAGCTCGTCGCCCTCCGCGACCACATCGAGGGCAACTACAAGGTGGAGGGAGACCTCCGCCGCGAGGTCGCCGCCGACATCCGCCGCAAGGTCGAGATCGGCTCGTACGAGGGCCTCCGCCACCGTCGCGGCCTCCCGGTCCGTGGACAGCGCACCAAGACGAACGCGCGCACCCGCAAGGGCCCGAAGCGCACCGTCGCCGGCAAGAAGAAGGCCGGCCGCAAGTAACGCGGGCGACACGGACCTAGAGGAGATACACATTGGCTACCCCCAAGTCGGCCGCTCGTAAGCCGCGCCGCAAGGAGAAGAAGAACATCGCCGTGGGCCAGGCCCACATCAAGTCGACGTTCAACAACACGATCGTCTCGATCACCGACCCCTCCGGGGCCGTCATCAGCTGGGCCTCGTCCGGTGGAGTCGGCTTCAAGGGCTCGCGCAAGTCGACGCCGTTCGCCGCTCAGCTCGCCGCCGAGTCGGCCGCGCGCCAGGCTCAGGAGCACGGCATGAAGAAGGTCGACGTCTTCGTGAAGGGCCCGGGCTCGGGTCGCGAGACGGCGATCCGCTCCCTCCAGGCCGCAGGCCTCGAGGTCGGCTCGATCAACGACGTCACGCCCCAGGCGCACAACGGGTGCCGCCCGCCCAAGCGCCGTCGCGTCTAGCACCAGCACTCGCAGCCGCCGGTCGGCCGGCCCCGTCCTCCGCGGCGGGGGCCGGTCGACCGGCGGATCGCGCATTTCTTTCACAACTTCATACCTCGCAAACGCACGTGTCATATAGCGGACACGTGATCGAAAGGAATCAACAGTGCTTATCGCACAGCGTCCGACGCTCACCGAGGAGAACATCTCGGAGTTCCGTTCCCGCTTCGTCATCGAGCCCCTCGAGCCCGGCTTCGGCTACACGCTCGGCAACTCGCTGCGTCGCACCCTGCTGTCCTCCATCCCGGGCGCCGCTGTCACCAGCATCCGGATCGACGGAGTCCTGCACGAGTTCACGACGGTCCCGGGCGTCCGCGAGGACGTCACCGAGATCATCCTGAACATCAAGGGCCTGGTCGTCTCCTCGGAGCACGACGAGCCGATCACCGCCTACCTGCGCAAGCAGGGCGCCGGCCAGGTCACCGCCGCCGACATCTCGGCTCCGGCCGGTGTCGAGATCCACAACCCGGAGCTCGTCATCGCCACGCTGAACGACAAGGCGAAGTTCGAGCTGGAGCTCACGATCGAGCGCGGCCGCGGCTACGTCTCGGCGACCCAGAACCGCAGCGAGTTCTCCGAGGCCGGCCAGATCCCGGTCGACTCGATCTACTCGCCCGTGCTCAAGGTCACCTACCGCGTCGAGGCCACCCGTGCCGGCGAGCGCACCGACTTCGACCGCCTGGTCGTGGACGTCGAGAGCAAGCCGGCCATCACGCCGCGCGACGCGATCGCCTCCGCCGGTCGCACGCTGACCGAGCTGTTCGGACTCGCCCGCGAGCTGAACAACGCGGCCGAGGGCATCGAGATCGGCCCCGCGCCGGTCGACGCCGTCCTCTCGACCGAGCTGTCGATGCCCATCGAGGACCTCGACCTCTCGGTGCGCAGCTACAACTGCCTGAAGCGCGAGGGCATCAACAACGTCAATGAGCTCGTCGCCCTCTCGGAGACGCAGCTCATGAACATCCGCAACTTCGGTCAGAAGTCGGTGGATGAGGTCAAGGAGAAGCTGACGGAGCTCGGCCTGTCGCTCAAGGACTCGGTCCCCGGGTTCGACGGCGCCCACTTCTACAGCTACGACGACGAGAGCATCTAGGTCTCCGCTTCCGGAGCCTGCGGCTCTTCGCGACCGACCTGCTGACACCCCTTTAGTACTGGAGTAAACCCATGCCCAAGCCCACCAAGGGCCCCCGCCTCGGAGGCGGTCCCGCACACGAGCGTCTGCTCCTCGCGAACCTGGCCGCGGCCCTGTTCACGCACAAGAGCATCAAGACGACGGAGACCAAGGCCAAGCGCCTGCGTCCGCTCGCCGAGCGTCTCGTGACGTTCGCCAAGCGCGGCGACCTGCACGCCCGTCGTCGCGTCCTCGCGACGATCGGCGACAAGTCCGTCGTCCACGAGCTCTTCACCGAGATCGCTCCGCTCGTCGCCGAGCGCGAGGGCGGCTACACCCGCATCACGAAGATCGGCCCGCGCAAGGGCGACAACGCCCCCATGGCGGTCATCGAGCTCGTCCTCGAGCCCGTGACCCCGAAGGCGAAGAAGACCCGCACCGCGACGGCGCCCGTGGCGGCTCCCGTCGAGGACGCGCCCGTCGAGGAGACCGACGTCCAGGACGCTCCGGCCGAGGAGGCCGCGACCGCCCAGGACGCTCCCGTCGAGGACGCCCCGGTCGAGGAGACCAGCGAGACCAAGTAGTCCCGCGCGATCCGCGAGAGCCCTCCGTCCTCCGGGACGGGGGGCTCTCGTCGTCTCCGCTGGTGGCGCGGAACGTCGCATACGATGGCGTGATCGCGCCGGTTCGGCGCTACCGCGCCACAGGGCGCGGCCGCCGCCGCTCCGGTGGAGGTCCGGAAGGAGATCCGTGCGCTCGCGCCTCTGGCCACCGGTCGTCCTGGCCTGCGTCCTCGGACTCGCCGGATGCTCCTCGCAGCCGGTCGTCGACGTCCCCGCGACGGCGGGAGCGGGAGCGACGCTCACTCCGACTCCGATCGCCACCCGGGATTCGACGCCGTCGTCCGCCGGCCCTGCTCTGGACTGCGCGGTCGTGCTGCCCGGGTCGAGGCTCGAGCAGGACCTCGGCCTGCCGAGCGGCGCAGCGGGCCTCGCGGACGACGGCTCGAGCTGCTCCTACGCCATCGCGGGCAACCCCGAGGCGGTCGTCGTCACGCTCACGCCGGCCCGGCTCCTCGAGACGTTCCGCGGAGCGGGGGAGGCGGTCGGAGCCGTGTCCGTACCTCTGGGGGAGGCGGCGTACCGACGCACTGCGCCCGAGGGCGGGACCGAGCCGTCCGAGCTCGCTGTCCTCGCCGGCGGGTATGAGCTGCGCATCGTCTCCTACGTCGGCGACTCCGCCGTCGTGGTGCAGTGGGCCCAGACCGTGTTCGCCTCGGTGGACGTCCGCCTGGTGGTCTGAGGGCCGTCCGACCTCATCGGGGCACGGCACCTAGACTCGTCGGGTGCTTCACCGCGTCCGCCTCGACCTGGCCTACGACGGCTCCCACTTCTCGGGCTGGGCCCTCCAGCCCGGACTCCGCACGGTGCAGGGGGTGCTCGAGGACGCGCTGTCGAAGGTGCTCCGGACTCCCGAGCGCACCACCGTCACCGTCGCGGGTCGGACGGACGTCGGGGTGCACGCGAGCGCCCAAGTCGCGCACGCGGACCTCACCGAGGAGCAGTGGACCCGCTTGAGCGGCGGGCGGCGCGCGGGGGAGGGCGTCCTGCCGCAGGAGGCGGTGCTGGAACGGCGGCTCCGGGGGATCCTGGGTCAGTACTCCGACCTCAGCGTGCACCGCGTCTCGCGAGCGCCCGACGGCTTCGACGCGCGCTTCTCGGCGCGCTGGCGGCGCTACGAGTACCGCCTGGCCGACGCCTCCTCCCTCCGCCACCCGCTCGAGCGCGCGTACACGACCTGGATCACGGAGTCGGTGGACGAGGCCGCGATGAACCGTGCGGCGCAGTCCCTCCTGGGGCTGCACGACTACGCGTCGTTCTGCCGAGCGCGGGTCGGCGCCACGACGATCCGCACGCTGCTCGACTTCGACTGGGAGCGCGATCGCGACGGAGTGCTGCACGCGCACCTGAGGGCCGACGCCTTCTGCCACAGCATGGTGCGCGCGCTCGTGGGCGCGTGCGTCGCGGTGGGGAACGGACGCCTCGCCGAGGGCGACGTCGAGCCGCTGCGCGACGCCGTCGCCCGCACCAACGCCTTCGCCGTGATGCCGGCGCGGGGGCTCGTCCTGCGCGAGGTCGACTATCCTGAGGACTCCTCGCTCGCCGAGCGCGCCGTCCTGACGCGCATGCGCCGGACCCTGCCGGTCGTCGAGCCCGTGCCGGAGGACCCGTCATGATCCGCTCCCCGCGTCTCGCGCTGCCCGCTGCCGCACTGGTGCTCGCTCTGGCGGGCTGCTCCGGCGGTGCGGTCGACATCCCGGAGTCGTCGCAGCCGACGATCGCGACGCAGGAGCCGGGCGCCTCCGTCGCGCCGCAGCAGACCGCCGAGCCCGTCGTGCCGTCCCCGACGATCGAGACCCTCGACTGCGAGGCGGTCCTGCCGGTCGAGACGATCGAGTCCGTGCTCGAGCTGCCGAGCGGATTCGCGACACCCGGAGAGCAGCCCGCCGGCTGCGCCTGGACCATGGCGGGGAACCCCTCGGCCCTGCTGCTGCAGACCGCGACGGAAGCGACGCTCGCAGAGGTGTCGACGCGGCAGGCCGCGACGCCCGGTGCGCTCGCCAGCGATCTCGGAGAGGCCGCGTTCTTCCGGCCGGCGGACGCCGCGCTCGATCCGGCGTCGACGCTCACGGTGCTGTCCGGGGACCGGCTGCTGTCGCTCCGATCCTCGGTGGGGGATCAGGCGGCGCTCGAGACGCTGGCGGAGGACGTGATCGCGGCGCTCGACGCCGAGGAGTGACTCCGACGCGTGGCTGCGATGAGTGGCTGCGGCCTCCGCGCTACCGCTGACGGCGTCCTTGCTGTAATGTTGACCTTTGGTGTTTTCGGCCGTGTGCCGAGCGCCCGAAGTTGAGCCCTCCACCGGATCGGTTCGCCCCCTCGCGGGGCGAACGGCCACGGAGCGGGATTCACGAACACCTCACTCCGACCAGAAAGCAGCACTCACGTGACTCGCACTTTTTCTCCGAAGCCGGCTGACGTCCAGCACGACTGGATCGTCATCGACGCGTCCGACGTCGTGCTCGGCCGTCTCGCCACCCACGCCGCGGCGCTCCTGCGCGGCAAGCACAAGGCCACCTTCGCGCCGCACATGGACATGGGCGACTTCGTCATCATCGTCAACGCCGAGAAGGTCGCCCTCACCGGTCAGAAGCTCCTCCAGAAGAAGGCGTACCGCCACTCCGGCTACCCGGGCGGCCTCTCGGCCACCACGTACGCCGAGCTCCTCGAGAAGAACCCGATCCGCGCCGTCGAGAAGGCCATCCGCGGAATGCTCCCCAAGAACTCCCTCGGTCGTGCGCAGCTGCGCAAGCTGAAGGTCTACACGGGCACCGAGCACCCCCACGCGGCGCAGCAGCCCAAGGCGTACGCCTTCACCCAGGTCGCCCAGTAGGCTCCGGCCCTCCCCGACACCTCAGACTTCGAAGACAAAGGATCACCTACACCGTGGCGAAGATCGCAGACCAGATCGACGTGGCTCCCGAGAGCTACTCCACCGAAAGCGCGGCCACCGAGGCGTCCTCGACGCCCCGCGCCGTCCTCAACGTCTCCGGCGCAGCCGTGGGCCGACGCAAGCAGGCCATCGCCCGCGTGCGCCTGGTCCCGGGCTCCGGCAGCCTGACCGTGAACGCCCGCGAGTTCGCGGAGTACTTCCCCAACAAGCTGCACCAGCAGCTGATCACCGACCCCTTCAAGGTGCTCGACCTCGTCGGCTCGTACGACGTCGTCGCGAAGATCACCGGCGGCGGCCCCTCCGGCCAGGCCGGCGCGCTGCGCCTCGCCATCGCGCGTGCGCTCAACGAGATCGACCGCGAGAACAACCGCGCGATCCTCAAGAAGGCGGGCTTCCTGACCCGCGACGCTCGCGTCATCGAGCGCAAGAAGGCCGGTCTCAAGAAGGCCCGCAAGGCGTCGCAGTTCTCGAAGCGCTAGTCGGTGCGGCCCGACGGGCCGCTCGATCAGTAGCTCGAGAAGTGGACTGCGCACTATGACGCGCCTGTTCGGAACCGACGGCGTCCGTGGCCTCGCCAATCGCGAGGTCACGGCCGACCTGGCTCTCGGCCTCGCCCAGGCGGCCGCCCGTGTACTCGGTGCGGCCGCCCGTGCGGAGGGTCGACGCCCCCTCGCGGTACTCGCCCGCGACCCCAGAATCTCCGGTCAGTTCATCGGCGCCGCTGTCGCCGCCGGACTCGCCAGTGCGGGAGTCGACGTCCTCGACGCCGGCGTCATCCCGACCCCTGCCACCGCGTACCTGATCGCGGACGAGCAGGCGGACTTCGGCGTGATGATCTCGGCCTCGCACAACCCCGCCGCCGACAACGGCATCAAGTTCTTCGCCGCGGGCGGGCGCAAGCTCCCCGACGAGCTCGAGAACCGCATCGAGGCGGCTCTCGGCGTTCCGCCGCTGACCCCGACCGGTGCCGACGTCGGCCGCATCCGCCGCTTCTCCGACGCGGAGGACCGCTACGTGGTCCACCTCCTCGGCTCGCTCGGCAGCACCCGCCTCGACGGGCTCCACGTGGTCATCGACTGCGCCCACGGCGCGGCCGCCGGCATCTCGCCCGAGGTCTTCACGGACGCGGGCGCCACGGTCACCGTCATCGGCAACGACCCCGACGGCCTCAACATCAACGACGGCGTCGGCTCGACCCACCTCGAGCACGTCGCCGAGGCGGTCGTCGCGGCCGGAGCGGATCTCGGCATCGCCCACGACGGCGACGCGGACCGCTGCCTCGCGGTGGACGCCACCGGCCGGACGATCGACGGCGACCAGATCATGGCGATCCTCGCCACATCGATGGCCCGCCGCGGCGTGCTGCGCGACAACGTGCTCGTCGCGACCGTGATGAGCAACCTCGGTCTGAAGCTCGCGATGGCCGACGCGGGCATCCGCGTCATCGAGACCGCCGTCGGCGACCGCTACGTCCTCGAGGCGATGAACGACGGCGGCTACTCGCTCGGCGGCGAGCAGTCCGGCCACGTCATCATGAGCCGCTTCGCCACCACCGGCGACGGCGTGCTCACCGCGCTCCAGCTCGCCGCCGAGATGGCCCGGACCGGCAGGAGCATCGCCGATCTGGCCGCGGTCATGAGCGTGTTCCCGCAGACCCTCGTCAACGTCCGCGGTGTCGACCGCGAGGGCGTGCACGCCGACGAGGTCATCGCGGCGGCCGTCGCCGACGCCTCGGCCGAGCTCGGCACCGACGGCCGCGTCCTGCTCCGCCCCTCGGGCACCGAGCCGATGGTGCGCGTGATGGTCGAGGCGAAGACGCAGGAGACGGCGGATCGTCTCGCGCAGTCTCTGGCCGACGTCGTGCTGGAGCAGCTGCGCACCTAGGGGTCGGCGCTCCGGCGCTGGTGGATCTCGATACGCCCGCTGCGCGGGCTACTCGATCAGCAAGCAGTGGAAGACCTCCTCGGAGGAGGCCCGCCATCATCTGCTGGTCGAGTAGCCCCGGAGGGGCGTATCGAGACCCACGGACTCCAGGAAGACCGTGTCCACCCTGCGTCAGATCTTGCGGAGCAGCACCGACGACACGGCGTGGTCGGACTGCTTGCGCAGCACCAGACTCGCGCGGCTGCGGGTCGGACGCACGTTCTGCACGAGGTTCGGCTCGTTGATCGCGGTCCAGATGCTCCGTGCCCGCTCACGGGCCTCGTCGGGCGTGAGCGACGCGTAGCGGTGGAAGTACGAGTTCGGGTTCGCGAACGCGCCCTGCTGCAGAGCGAGGAAGCGCTCCTCGTACCAGCGGGCGATGTCGCCCGTGCGCGCGTCGACGTAGACGGTGAAGTCGAACAGGTCGCTGACCGCGAGGCCGTGGCCCGGGACCGGAGGCTGCAGCACGTTCAGGCCCTCGACGATCAGCACGTCGGGTCGGCGCACCACGATCTCGGCATCGGGGACGATGTCGTACGAGAGGTGCGAGTAGAAGGGCGCGCGCACCTCTGCGGCCCCGCCCTTCACCTCCGAGACGAAGCGGAGCAGCGCGCGGCGGTCGTACGACTCCGGGAACCCCTTGCGGCTCATCAGCCCGCGCCGCTCGAGCTCGCTGTTGGGCAGGAGGAACCCGTCGGTGGTCACCAGCTCGACCCGGGGAGTGTCCTCCCAGCGGGCGAGGAGCTCGCGCAGCAGTCTCGCGATCGTGGACTTGCCGACGGCGACGGAGCCGGCGACTCCGATGACGAAGGGCGTGGGCTGAGCGCGCTCGCCGAGGAAGGTGCTGGTCGCCCGGTGCAGGTGGCGGGCTCCCGCCGCGTAGAGGGCGAGGAGCCGCGAGAGGGGGAGGTACACCTCGGCGACCTCGGTGAGGCTTAACCGGTCGCCGAGTCCGCGCAGCTGCACGACCTCGGTCTCGGTCAGCGGGAGCTCCGTCGACCGGGCGAGCTCGGCCCAGTCGGAGCGGACGATCTCGACGAACGGGGAGGGCTGCGCCTCTCGCCCGGGTTCGCGAGCTGACGACGGCACAATCACCGATCCTAGCGGCCGGCGACCCTGCGGCCCGGCCGCCGCGATCCGCCCCTCCCGCGCCGTTAGGATCGAGCGCATGTGTGGAATCGTGGGATACGTCGGCGCGCGTGACAGCCTGGCCGTGCTGCTCGGGGGCCTGAAGCGACTGGAGTACCGCGGGTACGACTCCGCGGGCGTGGCCGTGATCGACGCCGATGGCGTGATCGACAGCCGCAAGCGCTCGGGCAAGCTCAGCGTCCTGGTCGACGACCTCGAAGCGCACCCGCTGGCGCAGGGCACGACCGGCATCGGGCACACCCGGTGGGCGACCCACGGTGGGCCGACCGACCGCAACGCCCACCCGCACCTCGCCGACGACGGCAAGCTGGCCGTCATCCACAACGGCATCATCGAGAACTTCCAGCCGCTGAAGGAGGAGCTCGCCGCCGAGGGCGTCGTCTTCGAGAGCGAGACCGACACCGAGGTGGCCGCTCACCTCATCGCCCGCGAGTACCGCCGGACCGGCGACCTCGTGCTCGCGTTCCAGGCGATCGTGGCGCGGCTCGAGGGCGCCTTCACGCTGCTCGCCCTGCACCAGGACCAGCCGGGCGTCGTCGTCGGCGCGCGGCGCAACTCCCCGCTGGTGATCGGCCTGGGCGACGGCGAGAACTTCCTCGGCTCCGACGTCGCGGCGTTCGTCGAGTTCACCCGCCGCGCCGTCGCGATCGGGCAGGACCAGATCGTCACGATCACCCCGGACCTCGTCACGGTCACCGACTTCTTCGGGCAGCCGGTCGAGACCGAGCCGTTCGAGATCGCCTGGGACGCCTCCGCCTCCGAGAAGGGCGGCTGGTCGAGCTTCATGGCGAAGGAGATCACCGAGGGACCCGAGGCCGTCGCGAACACCCTGCGCGGCCGGATCGCCGACGGCACGATCACCCTCCCCGAGCTCGAGGGCCTGGACCCTGTCCTGACGGAGATCGACCGGATCACGATCATCGGCTGCGGCACCGCCGCGTACTCGGGCATGGTCGCCAAGTACGCGATAGAGAAGTGGGCCCGCGTGCCCGTCGAGGTCGAGCTCAGCCACGAGTTCCGCTACCGCGACCCGGTGCTCACGCCCCGCACGCTCGTCGTCTCGATCAGCCAGTCGGGCGAGACCATGGATACGCTCATGGCGGTCAAGTACGCCCGCGAGAAGGGCGCGAAGACGCTCTCGGTCTGCAACACCCAGGGCGCGACGATCCCGCGCGAGTCCGACGCGGTCCTCTACACGCACGCCGGCCCGGAGGTGGCGGTCGCGTCGACCAAGGCCTTCGTCGCGCAGATCGCGGCCCTCTACCTCTTCGGTCTGCACCTCGCGACGCTGCGCGGAGCCTCCTCCGCCGAGGTCGTCGCGTCGCAGGCCGCCGAGCTGGCGGCGATCCCCGAGAAGCTCTCGAAGGTGCTCGACGCCTCGGACGCCATCGTCCAGCTCGCCGGCTGGATGGCCGACACCCGCGCGGTGCTGTTCCTGGGCCGCCACGTCGGCTACCCGGTCGCGCTCGAGGGTGCGCTCAAGCTCAAGGAGCTGGCCTACATCCACGCCGAGGGCTTCGCGGCCGGGGAGCTCAAGCACGGGCCGATCGCGCTCATCGAGCCGGGCCAGGTCGTCTTCGTGATCGTGCCGAGCCCGAGCGAGTCGTACGAGCTGCAGCGCAAGGTGATCTCGAACATCCAGGAGATCAAGGCGCGCGGCGCCCGCGTCATCGCGATCGCCGAGCAGGGCGACACCGCGGCGATCCAGATCGCCGACGAGGTCGTGCCGATCCCGCTCGCCGACCCGCTGTTCGAGCCGCTGCTCGCCGTCACTCCGCTGCAGATGTTCGCGATGGAGCTCGCGACCGCGAAGGGCCTGGACGTCGACCAGCCGCGCAATCTCGCCAAGTCGGTCACGGTCGAGTGACCCTGCCGTGATCGTGGGGATCGGCGTGGACGTCGTGGACCTCGCCCGGTTCGGCCGGGCGATCGACCGCACCCCGCGGTTGCGCGACCGCCTGTTCGCCGCCAGCGAACGCGACCTGCCGATCGCCTCCCTCGCCGGGCGGTTCGCGGCGAAGGAGGCGTTCATCAAGGCCCTCGGCGACTCGGCGGGTGCGCGCTGGCACGACATGGTCGTGGAGCGCGACGAGCACGGGAACCCCTCCTTCGCCCTGCACGGAGCGGCCCGGGCCGCCGCCGATGCGCGCGGCATCACGCGGGTGCACCTGTCGATGAGCCACGACGCGGGCATCGCGACGGCGTTCGTGGTGGCCGAGTCGTGACCGCTCCACTGTCCTTCCGCGAAGCGCTGATCGACACCGACGCGATCCGGAGGAACGTCTCCCGGCTCCGCGAGCTGACCGGCGCCCGCCGCCTCATGGCCGTCGTCAAGGCGAACGGCTACGGGCACGGCGCCGTGACAGCGGCCCAGGCCGCGCTCGCGGGTGGAGCCGACGCCCTCGGCACCGCCGACCTCCAGGAGGCCGTGGCGCTGCGCGAGGCCGGCGTCCTCGCTCCGCTGCTCTGCTGGCTGCACGACCCCGGCGAGGACTTCGACGCGGCGATCGAGCACGGGATCGACGTGGCGGTGTCGTCGCTCACCCAGCTGGAGGCCGTGGCCCAGGCCGCCGAGGACCGCGGCGGCCGGGCGGCCGTGCAGCTCAAGCTCGACACGGGGCTCAGCCGCAACGGCGCTCCCGAGCAGGAGTGGCCGCTGCTCGTCGAGACGCTCGTGCGCCACGTGGAGCGCGGCACCGTGCACCTGACGGGCGTGCTCTCGCACCTCTCGAACACCTCGCGCGCCGAGGACCTCGCGCAGCTCGCGCTCCTGTCCCGGGGGGAGGAGCTCCTGCGGGCGAGCGGCGTCCCCGCCCCGATCGTGCATCTGGCGGCAACCGCCGGTGCGCTGAGGATCCCGGAGGCGCGCCGCGACATGGTGCGCGCCGGCATCGGCGTCTACGGACTCTCGCCGTTCGACGACGAGACGTCGCTCGAGCTCGGCCTCGTCCCCGCGATGACGCTGCACGGACGGGTCGCGGGGGTGCGCCGCGTCGACCGGGGCACGGGGGTCAGCTACGACTACACCTACCGGGCCGACGGGGAGACCGGCCTCGCGCTCGTCCCGTTCGGCTACGCCGACGGCATCCCGCGCAGCGCCTCCGGAGTCGCCGAGGTGGCGATCCGGGGGAGACGCCATCGCATCGCGGGCCGCGTCGCGATGGACCAGTTCGTCGTCGAGGTGGGCGACGCCCCGATCGAGGTCGGCGACGCCGTGACCCTCTGGGGCGACCCGACGACGGGCGTCCCGTCGGTCGACGAGTGGGCGCGCTGGTGCGGCACGATCAACTACGAGCTCGTGACGCGGATCGGACCGCGGGTGCAGCGGCGGGTGCTGGGCGGCGATCGTGGCTGAGCGCGCCCGGTTCGCCGATCTGACCGTGGAGGTCGTCGATCCCGAGGCGATGGAGCAGCTCGGTCGCGAGCTCGGCCGGACCCTGCAGGCCGGGGACCTGCTCGTCCTCACCGGCCCTCTCGGCGCGGGCAAGACGACGTTCACCCGGGGATTGGGGGAGGGGCTCGACGTGCGCGGCCCCGTGACCAGCCCGACGTTCGTGATCGCGCGCACCCATCCTCCGCTGCACGACGGCCCCCCGCTCGTGCACGTCGACGCCTACCGGGTCGGCTCGGCTGTCGAGCTGGACGACCTCGATCTCGACCTCGAGCGCTCGGTCGTGGTGGTGGAGTGGGGCGCGGGGCTGCTCGACGGAGTCGCCGACTCCTGGCTCGACATCGTGATCGAGCGGCCGACCGCCGGATCCGACGCGGCGGAGGGCGAGGAGCCGATCGAGCCGCGGACGGTCCGCTTCCGCGGCACCCGCTGGGCCTGAGCGCGCCCGCCGCGCGCGGGTAGCCTGTCAGGGTGCTGCTCGCGATCGACACCTCCTCCGGAACCTCCGTCGCCGTCGTCGACGACGCGGGCGGAGTCCGCTCGGACCGCGTCGAGACCGACACCATGCGGCACGCCGAGGTCGTCGGCCGCCTGATCGCCGAGGCGCTGGAGGAGGCGGGGGTCGCTCCCGTCGGCATCGACGCCGTCGCCGTGGGGATGGGCCCGGGGCCCTTCACCGGGCTGCGCGTCGGCATCGCCGCGGCCCGCGCCTTCGCCTTCGGCCGCGGGATCCCGACGCTCCCCGTCGTGTCCCACGACGCCGTCGCACTGGCCGCGCTGCTCGACGGCCGCGACGCCGGGTTCCTGGTGGTCACCGACGCGCGTCGGCGCGAGCTCTACTGGAGCGCCTACGACGGACTCGACGGACAGGGTCTGCCCGTCCGTCGGAGCGGCCCCGGCCTCGACAAGCCCGACGCTCTGCCGTTCCCCGAGCTTCCGAGGCTCGAGGCGTCCATCGTCTCGGCAGCAGCGCTGGGAGTCGTCGCCGCACTCGCCCGCGCCGCCGGCCGCTCCCTGCCCGCCGACGAGCCGCTCTACCTCCGTTCGCCCGACGTGACGCTCTCGGCCGGCCCCAAGCGGGTGACCGCGTGAGCGTCCTCCGCGAGGCGACCCCCGCCGATCTCGACGCGATCATGGCGATCGAGGAGTCGGAGTTCACGAGCGACGCCTGGTCGAGCCGGATGATGGCGGAGGAGATCCGGAGCGTGCACACCCGCTACCTCGTGGCGGAGGAGGACGGCGTCGTGCTCGGCTACGCGGGGCTGCTCTGCCCTCGCGGCGCGCACGAGGCCGACGTGCAGACGATCGCCGTGCTCGCCTCCGCGCGCCGCCGCGGCACCGGCCGGCGCCTCCTGCGGGAACTTCTCGAGGAGGCCGCCCGGCGCGGGGCCCGCGAGGTGTTCCTCGAAGTGCGCGCCGACAACCCCGGCGCGCAGACCCTCTACCGTTCGGAGGGCTTCGAGGAGATCGGAGTCCGTCCCGCCTACTACCAGCCCGACGGGGTGGACGCGATCGTCATGCGCGCGCCACTTCCGCGGGCGTCGGAGGAGACCGCATGAGCGACGGACCGCTCGTCCTCGGGATCGAGACCAGCTGCGACGAGACCGGCATCGGCGTCGTCCGCGGCACGAATCTCCTCGCCAACACCATCGCCTCGTCGATGGACGAGCACGCGCGCTACGGAGGCGTGGTGCCGGAGGTCGCGGCCCGCGCGCACCTCGAGGCGCTCGAGCCGGCGCTGCGCACGGCGCTCGCCGACGCCGGAGTCGCGCTCGAGGAGCTCGACGCGATCGCCGTCACGAGCGGCCCCGGGCTCTCGGGCGCCCTGATGGTCGGCGTCGGCGCGGCCAAGGCCCTCGCCGTCTCGCTCGGGAAGCCCCTCTACGCGGTGAACCACCTCGTCGGCCACGTGGGCGCCGACGTGCTCCGGGCCGACGGGAGCGAGGGGAGCCCGGTCGAGGTGCCCACGATCGCGCTGCTCGTCTCGGGCGGGCACACGTCGCTCCTGCACGTGCGCGACCTGGTCTCGGACGTCGAGATGCTCGGCGAGACCATCGACGACGCGGCCGGGGAGGCGTTCGACAAGGTCGCGCGCGTCCTCGGGCTGCCCTATCCCGGCGGTCCGCAGATCGACAGGGTGGCGGCCGACGGCGATCCCCGCGCGATCCGGTTCCCGCGCGGATTGAGCCTGCCGAAGGACCTCGAGCGGCACCGCTACGACTTCTCGTTCTCGGGGCTGAAGACCGCCGTGGCGCGGTGGGTGGAGAAGCGCCAGGACGCCGGCGAGGAGGTGCCGGTCGCGGACGTGGCCGCGAGCTTCCGCGAGGCCGTGGCCGATGTGCTGCTCACGAAGGCGGTGGCGGCGTGCCGCGACCGCGGGGTGCCGAGACTGCTGCTGGGCGGCGGAGTGGTCGCCAATGCACGGGTGCGGGCGCTCGCGGAGGAGCGGTGCGCGGCCGCGGGGATCGCGCTGCGGATCCCGGCGCTCTCGCTCTGCACCGACAACGGCGCGATGATCGCGGCGCTCGCCGCTCAGCTCATCGAGGCGGGGCACCCGCCGTCGAGCCTCGACTTCAGCGCGGACTCCACGCTCCCGGTGACCGAGATCCAGGTCCGCTAGCCGACGTCTCGGGGCGACACAAGCGTCGCTCAGCCTTTTGACAGTGTGCAGCGTCGGCTGCCACGCTGGCGTCTCCTGTTCCGATCAAGGGGGATCCCATGACGACTCCGTACACGCCCACCACCGACCGCTACAACATCCTGGCGATCATCGGCTTCATCGCCTCGTTCTTCGTCTCCGTCGTGGGCATCGTGCTGGGCTTCATCGCCCTGTCGCAGATCAAGCGCACGGGGGAGAAGGGCCGCGGCCTCGCGATCGCCGCGATCGTCATCGGGTTCGTCGCGATCATCGTCTACACGATCGTCGGCGTCCTGTTCTTCGCCGCCCTGGCCACCGTCCCCTCCACGGGGTACTGAGCCGACCGGTCCCGCCGGGGACCGTAGGCTGGAGCCAGCCTGTGCGAGGGGAGAGCGCGTGAACGACGAATCGGCGATCGATCGGTCCGCCGGGACGCCGGTGCCCCCGCCTCCCGCTCCCGACGCGGTCGACCCGTCGGCGGCCTACCCGCCGCCGACGGGTCCCGCGCACCCGGATGAGTACTCGCCCAACGCTCCAGCGCTCCGCCCGCCTCTCGAGGGTCTCGCGGTCGCCGCCCTCCTCTGCGGGATCCTCGGGCTCGCGCCGGCCGCGATCGTCCTCGGTCACGTGGGGCTGTTCCGGGCCCGCCGGTCCGGCCGCCGCGGCGGAGGCTTCGCGATCGCCGGCTTCGTGCTCGGCTACCTCGTCGTCGTCCTGGCGGTCCTGGGCTTCCTGGCGTACACCGCCTTCGTGGGGGACCTGCGGACCGACGGGTACCTCCCGAGCTGAGACCGGCCGCTGGCTAGACTCGGCCGCATGAGCGACAGCACCGCGCCCGGCTCCGAGGAGCGTCCGGGTCCCGCCCCCGTCCCGCCCGTGCCGCCGGCTCCGCCCGTGCCTCCAGCGCCGCCTGCTCCGCCCGCGACGCCCGCGTCCGGGTACCAAGCTCCGCCCTCGGCGCCCGGCTACGGAGCTCCGCGCACGGACGCCCCGTCCTACGGGACGCCGACGCCTCCGAGCACCGCGCCGGCGTACGCCTCCGCACCGCCCGCACCGGCCCCGCCGAGGACCCTCAGCCTGACGGGCATGATCCTCGGCATCGCCGGCCTCGTGATCACGATCTTCGCCTGGGGCTTCGGATTCCTCCTGTCCGCACCGGCCGTCGTCCTCGGGTTCCTCGGGCGTCGTCGCGAGCCCGGAGCGCGCGGGTTCTCCCTGACCGCGATCATCACGGGCTTCGCGGGGATCGTGATCTCGCTGATCTACCTCGCGATCACCGTCGTCATCTTCGTGGTGGCGATCCAGTCGGCCGACTACTAAACGCCCGCCTGCGCCACCCGCTCGGCCAGCAGGGCGCGGTGGCGCCCCTGCACCCGCGTCAGGATCAGCACGGCGCTGCCCCGGCCGGACAGTCCCAGCTTCTTGCGGAACCGCGCGGGGTCGACGTCGACCCCGCGCTTCTTGATCTCGAGCACGCCGATGCCGCGTCCGCGCAGCTCCTTCGCGAGCGTCCGCTCGTCGAGGGGGAGTTCGGCGAGGACGCGGAAGCTGCGCAGGAACGGCGAGGCGGACGGTTCGTCTCCCGTGAGGTAGGCGATGCCGGGCGAGAGCATCCGCGAACCGCTCGAGCGCGCCAGCTCACCGAGCAATCGCGCCCGGATGGCGGACCCGTCCGGCTCGTGCACGTAGGCGCCGAGCTCGCCGACCTCCTCGTCGTCGGCGTCCGAGTCGGCGGTCAGCTCGGCGGCGCCTTGCGCACCGAGCAGCAGAGCGGATCGGCGGACACCGGGCCGGGCGAGCGACCCGAACCAGAGTCCGGTCTCGACCAGGTCGCCCTCGACGGACACCCACTGCGCCTCGGCGTCGGCCGGGATCCGCTCGCGGTCGAAGCCCGGGCCGACCTTGACGCCCACGGGCAGGCGCGCGGCCAGGCCGAAAGCGAAGTCGAGCGACGGGGAGTAGTCGTCGGGATCGTCTAGGCGCCGCGTCTCGCGGTGACCGGCGGTGCGCCGAGCCGGATCCAGGTAGACGGCGTCGTAGCCGTCGAGGTCGAAGGACTCCGCATCGGCGTGCACGGCGCGAGCGGAGGGGAACGGGGCGAGGTTGAAGCTCGCGAGCGTCGCGGTGATCTCGTCGGCGTCGACGGCGGTCACCTCGAGGTCGATCGCGGCGAGAGCGAGTGCGTCGCCGCCGATCCCGCTGCCCAGGTCCGCGACCCTCCTGGTGCCCGCTGCCGCGAAGCGGCCCGCGTGCAGTGCGGCGACACGGAGCCGCGTGGCCTGCTCGAGGCCGGCGTCGGTGAAGAGCATCGAGCGGGCGAACTCGCCGAACTTGCCCTGCGCCTTTTCGCGCAGTCGCGACTGGGTGAGCACGGCGGCGACCAGCGCGGGGGAGTGACCCGCGGACCGGAGCCGGGCGACGGCCCGCACGAGGTCGTCCGAGCGGTATCCGTCGAGGGAGTCGAGGAGCCGGAGCCCCTCCGGGGAGAGGAGCTCGACCAGCTCGTCGCGATGCATCCGGCCATGGTAGGCCACGGCGTCCGCGCCGCTCCGACGTCGTTCCGCGACGCTCCGCTTGGCACTCTGATTGCACGAGTGCCAGCACAGCCTCTACAGTGGATCTAGCACTCTCGGAGCGTGTGTGCCAGAACCGCGCTCCGCCACATCGTCGTCAAGAAAGAGGTCAACCGTGTCGGTGTCCATCAAGCCGCTCGAAGATCGCATCGTCATCAAGCAGGTCGAGGCGGAGCAGGTGACCGCTTCCGGTCTCGTCATCCCCGACACCGCCAAGGAGAAGCCGCAGGAGGGTGAAGTCGTCGCCGTGGGCCCCGGCCGCATCGACGACAACGGCAACCGCGTCCCCCTCGACGTGGCCGTGGGTGACAAGGTCATCTACTCCAAGTACGGCGGAACCGAGGTCAAGTTCTCGGGCGAGGACCTGCTGGTCCTCTCCGCTCGCGACGTCCTCGCGGTCGTCGTCCGCTAGGACGCGTCCCGAGAAGGGCCCGGCGACCCAGGTCGCCGGGCCCTTCGTCGTCCCGGGCCGGTCCTCCTGGCGACGGGTGGCCTGATCCGGCCGTCCGATGACCGTTCCGTGCCGATCAGCGGCTGCCCGCGTGCGTAGCATCGGACGGGTGTCCGCCTCCCGCACCCCTTCCGAGCCCGACCTGACCGGTACCGCGGCCGCAGAGGGCGAGGGCGTCGAGGCCCTCGCCGAGTCGCGGGCGCGCGGCGGTGCGATGTCCTCGACCGGACTGTGGTTCGGCTTCGGCGCCTACCTCCTGTGGGGCGCGATGCCGCTCTACTTCATCGCGATGGCACCGGCCTCGCCGTTCGAGATCGTCGCGTTCCGGGTGATGTTCTCGCTCGTCTTCTGCCTGATCCTGCTCACCGTGACGCGCAGCTGGGCGGGCTTCCTCGGCCTCTTCCGCGAGCCGCGGCTGCTGGGGGCGATGGCTCTCGCCGGCGCCCTGATCTACGTGAACTGGCAGGTCTACGTCATCGCGACGACCACCGGGCACGTCATCGAGGCTGCGCTGGGCTACTTCATGAACCCGCTCGTCACGGTGCTGCTGGGCGTGCTCGTGCTGCGGGAGCGGCTCCGACCGGCCCAGTGGATCGCGATGGCGATCAGCGCGGTCGCGGTGCTCGTCATCGCCGTCGGCTACGGCTCGTTCCCGTGGGTCTCGCTCGCGCTGGCCTTCTCGTTCGGGTTCTACGGACTCGTGAAGAGCCGGGTGGGCGGACGGATCGACGCCGTGTCGGGACTGACGCTGGAGACGCTCTGGCTCACTCCGCTCGCGATCGTGCAGCTCGCCGTGGTGGGCTCGCTGGTCGGTCTGACCTTCGGGACGGAGGGCACGGGGCACGCGCTGATCCTGGCGTCCGCCGGCATCGTCACGGCCGTCCCGCTGCTGCTGTTCGCGGGAGCCGCCCGTCGGCTGCCGCTCTCGATCGTCGGCTTCATCCAGTACCTGACGCCGTTCCTGCAGTTCCTCGTCGGCGCGTTCGTGCTCCACGAGGCGATGCCGCCCGAACGCTGGCTCGGCTTCGCGCTGGTGTGGACCGCGCTGGTGATCTTCTCAGTCGACCTCGTCGCGGCCGAGCGCAGAAGGCGCCGTATCCTGGCGTGAAGTGCGGATCGCGTCGCTGAGAGCGGTTGCTGCTGCCGGAAGTAACGATCCGGTCGCGAAATCCGTTCGTAACACCCCCGTATTGTTCACGGCCCCCTCGAAGGTTACGTTTGCCGAGCGGTTGCCTCCGGCACCGCTCTGACGACAATCACTCTCAAGGAGCAACATGGGCGTTTACGCGAAGGCCGGTTCGGCTCGCGCACGGTCCCTCCGGGCAACCCTCGGCGGTGTCGCCATCCTGGGCGCCAGCGCACTCGTCCTCGCCGGCTGCGCCGGTGGCGGCGAGACCGACGCGGGCACGGACAGCGGCGCATCCGGTGACCTCTCCCTCAAGATCGGCGCGATCCTGCCGCAGACGGGAACGCTGGCCGTCCTCGGCCCGCCCGAGTTCGCCGGTGTCGACCTCGCGGTCGCCGACATCAACGAGGCCGCCGCGGGCATCACGATCGAGGCGGAGCCGAAGGACTCGGGCGACACGTCGACCGACATCGCGACGCAGTCCGCCACCTCGCTGATCGCCGACGGCGTCTCCGCCATCATCGGCGCCGCGTCGTCCGGTGTGTCGAAGACCTTCATCGACCAGGTGACCCAGGCGGGCGTCGTGCAGATCTCGCCGGCCAACACCTCGCCCGACTTCACGACCTACGAGGACGACGGATACTACTTCCGCACCGCTCCCTCGGACGTGCTCCAGGGACGCATCCTCGGCAACAAGATCCTGGGCGACGGCAAGACCAACGTCTCGATCCTGTACATGAACGACGCGTACGGCACCGGTCTCGAGAAGAACATCAAGGAGACCCTCGAGGCCGGCGGAGCGACCGTCGCCGCGGAGGAGATCTTCGAGCCCGCCTCGACGGACTTCAACTCGGCGCTGACCACGGTGCTGGCCCCGAACCCCGACGCGCTCGTCGTGATCTCGTTCGATGAGATCAAGACGATCGCGGAGCAGCTCGCGGCCAAGGGATTCGACTTCTCGAAGCTCTACGGCACGGACGGCAACTACGGCGTCATCGGCGAGTCGGACACCAACGTCGACATCGCCGGCGCCCAGTTCACCAACCCGGGCGTGCAGGCGTCGGAGGACTTCCAGTCGAACCTCCAGGCCCTCGTCGAGGAGCAGGGCAACGACCCGCTGACGGTGTTCAGCTACGCTCCCGAGTCCTACGACGCCACCGTCCTGCTCGCCCTCGCGGCGCTGCAGGGTGGAGCGACGGACGGCGCGACCCTCCGCGACAACCTCGAGTCGGTCTCGAAGGACGGCACGGAGTGCACCACGTTCGCCGACTGCGCGGCTCTGCTCGCCGACGACGAGGACATCGACTACAACGGTCTCTCCGGCCCGATCTCATTCGACGAGAACGGCGACCCGAGCGAGGCCTCCGTGTCGATCTACAAGTACTCGGAAGGCAACGTCACCTCGTTCGAGGAGACCGTCGACGGCTCGCTCGAGTAACGACCACCCCGTGACGCGACCTCGGTCGTGACACCGGAAGGGGCTCGGTCTTCGGACCGGGCCCCTTCTGCGTGCGCGGAGAGGGGCGGCGGGACCGCCTCCGATCCGACGGTCGGAGGGGTGCTTGTGCGATCTGCAGGGGATCCTCGTCGTGCGTGCCTCGTCGATGCGGCGGAAAGCTGTTTCCGGCCCGCAGTGCCTGCAGATGGTGCGGATACCTGCAGACGGTGCGGATACCTGCAGATGGTCCGCAGGCCTGCGGACGGTGCGGATGCCTGCAGATCGTGCGGATACCTGCAGACAGTGCGGACGGTGCGGATGCCCGCGGGTGGTGCGTGCGCCTCAGGTCGGTGCGGGGACGGCGGATCGCACCCCGGACGACACGAGGGCGCCCTCCGGACCGAGGTCCGAGGGGCGCCCTCGTGATCGTCGCGCCTCAGCGGGCTCGGCGCACGACCCGCACCGCACCCGCCGGCACCGTCAAAGTCCCCGACGTCTCCGCTCCCGTCAGCAGCTCCACACCCGTCGCGTCGACGGCCACGTCGTCGGCGGAGTGGTTCAGGAAGAACGCGAAGTCGGCCTCGTCGCCCTCGCGGGTCACGGTCTCGAGGCCCTCGGGGGAGAGGTCGGCCTCGATGCTGGCGTCGCGCAGGGCGTCCTCGACGACCGAGCCGAGGTCGTCGCCGGAGAGGCGCGTGGAGACGTACCAGGAGCGGCCCTCTCCGTAGCCGTGGCGCGTGAGGGCCGGTCCGCCCGCGGCCGGTCCGCCGACGTACTCCGCCACCGCATCCGCGCCCTCGAGCACGAGCTCCTCGGCCCAGCCGGACGCCGAGGCGCCGGTGCTCAGCGCGACGGTCTCGTCGGCGTGCAGCGGCAGGAACTCGGGCACCGCCACTCCGAGGACCTCGCGGAAGGCGCCGGGGGCGCCACCGGCGTGCACCGCGTCGTTCTCGTCGACCACGCCCGAGAAGTAGGAGGCCAGGAAGGTGCCGCCCCGTCGCACGTAGTCCTCGACGTTCGCCTTCGACGTCGCGTCGACCAGGTAGAGCGCGGGGGCGAGCACGATGTCGTAGGAGGAGAGGTCGGCGTGCGGATGCGCGAAGTCGACGCTCACCCCGCGGCGCCAGAGCTCGGTGTAGTACGCGATGACGCGCTCGCGGTGCTCGAGCTCGACGGACGGGCGCCACTCGAGGTCCTGGGCCCAGAACGACTCCCAGTCCCAGAGGATCGCGGCGCGGGCGTGCACCCGGGAGCCGAGCACCTCGGCGAGTCCGGCGAGCTCGTCGCCCAGGGCCACGACCTCCTTCCAGATCCTGCTGCCGACGCCGACGTGCGGCAGCATCGCCGAGTGGAACTTCTCGGCTCCGTAGCGCGAGGCGCGGAACTGGAAGTAGAGGATCGCGTCGGCGCCGCGGGCGAGGTGGCTCATGCTGTTGCGGGCCAGCTCGCCGGGGCGCTTGGCGATGTTGCGCGGCTGCCAGTTGACGGCCGAGGTGGAGTGCTCCATCAGGATCCACGGGGCACCGCCGGCCAGGGACCGGGTGAGGTCGGCGTCGAGGGCGAGGAGGACGTGGTTGTCGGAGCGCTCGGCCACGAGGTAGTGGTCGTTGGCGACGAGGTCGACCTCGTCCCGCCACTTCCACAGGTCGACCGACGGGCAGTTGGTCGCCATGAAGTTGGTGGTCACCGGCGTATCGGGGGCGAAGCGCTTGATCGCGTCGCGCTCGGCGCGGAAGCACTCGAGCAGGGCGTCCGAGGTGAAGCGCGCGAAGTCGAGGCGCTGCGTCTGGTTCACCACGCTCGCCGAGACGCGCGGTGCGTCGATCTCGTCCCACTCGCCGTAGACCTGGCCCCAGAAGAGCGTGCCCCAGGCGCTGTTGAGCGCGTCGAGGGAGGAGTAGCGGCGCTGCAGCCAGGCACGGAACGCGCGGACGCTGTGGTCGGAGTAGTCGTCGCTGATCGGAGCGCCGTACTCGTTGTGGACGTGCCAGAGGACGACGGCGGGGTGGGAGCCGTAGCGCTCGGCGAGCCGTTCCGTCAGGGCGACGCAGGCGGCGCGGTACTCGGGTGAGCTCGGGCTCACCATGCCGCGCGATCCCCAGCCGAGGGTGACGCCCTCGCGGGTGACGGGGCGCGCCTCCGGGTACTTCTTCCAGAACCAGGCGGGGGGAGCCGCGGTCGGAGTGGCGAGGTCGACGTCGATGCCCGCGTCGTGCAGCAGGGCGATCAGCTCGTCGAGGAACGAGAAGTCGTACTCGCCCTCGCGCGGCTCGAGCAGCGCCCACGAGAAGATGCCGATGCTGACGAGGTTCACCCCGGCGCTGCGCATGAGGGCGATGTCCTCGTCCCACACCTCGCGCGGCCACTGCTCGGGGTTGTAGTCGCCGCCGTAGCGGATCTCGGAGCGGCCGCTGAGCAGCGCCCGGCCGGGGCGGCCGAGGGCGGCGGTGCGCGGGGTCTCCGCGACCGCGTCGGCGACGGGGGAGCTGAGGTCGGTGGTCATGCGGAGATCTCCTTCGAACTGTGTGCGCTCCCAGTTCTAGCACGGGAAATCAGCGCGGCCGGAAGCAGTGCCGGCCCGAGAGCCGCCTGGATCCGCGCATTCCGTCGAGTTGACAGCCCTCGGTCCCGTGTGTGTAACTGTAACCGCTCACAGGTACACCGTCGTCCACCCCTCGTCGGAGCGCCCGTGCACCACCACCACACAGCACTTCGACAAGGAGGACGAATGCGCACATCACTCCGCAGGGCCGCCATCGCGACCGCGGCCGCCGCCGCCCTGACTCTCACCGGCTGCACCGCATCCGGAGACGCCGGCGAGTCCGGCACCGTGAACCTCAACTACTGGGCCTGGGCGCCGAACCTCGAGCAGGTCGTCGACATCTGGAACGAGCAGAACCCGGACATCCAGGTCACCGTGAACAAGCAGGACGGCGGCGACCCCGCCATCACCAAGCTGCTCACGGCGATCAAGGCCGGCAGCGGCGCTCCCGATCTGATCCAGGCCGAGTACCAGAAGATCCCGACCCTGGTCTCCTCCGACGCGCTCGCCGACATCTCCGGCTCCGTCTCGGACGACCTGGCCGGCGAGTACTCCGAGGGCGTCTGGAACTCGGTCACCCTCGGCGGCGACGCGGTCTACGCGATCCCGCAGGACTCGGGCCCGATGATGGCCTACTACCGCACCGACATCCTCGACAGCCTCGGCCTCGCCGTCCCGACCACCTGGGACGAGTACGCCGAGGTGGCGCGCGCCGTCCACGCGGCCGACCCGACGAAGTACCTCGGCACCTTCTCGGCCAACGACGCGGGCTGGTTCACCGGCCTCGCGCAGCAGGCCGGAGCCTCCTGGTGGTCCATCGACGACCAGAGCTGGGGCGTCGACATCGACGCCGGTCCGACCGAGCAGGTCGCCGAGTACTGGGGCGGACTGGTCGAGGAGGGCGCCATCGACAACAAGCCGATGTACACGCCCGAGTGGAACGCCGGACTCAACGACGGCTCGCAGGTCGGCTGGATCAGCTCGGTCTGGGCGCCCGGCGTCCTCGGCGGCAACGCCCCCGACACCGCCGGTCTCTGGACCGCGGCGACGCTCCCGCAGTGGGACGCCTCCGCACCCTCGAACGGCAACTGGGGCGGCTCGAGCACGGCCGTCACCACCCAGTCCGACCACGTCGAGGCGGCCGTCGAGTTCGCCACCTGGCTGAACAGCGACCCGGAGGCCGTCGCCGCTCTGGCCGACATCTCGGGCGTCTACCCGGCCGCGACCGAGGCCGCCGCCGACGCGCTGACTACCTCTCCCGAGTTCTTCAGCCAGCAGGCCGACTTCTACGACATCGCGTCGGAGGCGGCGGGCTCGGTGTCCAGCTTCACCTACGGCCCGAACGTGAACGTCGCGTTCAGCGCCTACAACGACGAGTTCGCCAAGGCCGCTGACGCGAGGACCCGCCAGGCCTTCGTCGACGCGGTCGCCGAGATGCAGTCGATCACCACGGACGACCTGGTCTCCAGCGGCTTCTCCGTGAACTGACGGTGACGGAGGCGGGGTCCCCCGGCCCCGCCTCCGCACTGTCCCCTCCCGTGCAGCGGCATCCCTCCTGCACGCGCAGACCCCCAGCAAGCAGGACGAGGACCAGCGATGACCGCTCCCACGATCACCCGAGCACCGGACGGCTCCGTCTCGTCGAACCGCTCGAGCCGCCCCGCCGCCCGCCGCTCCGGCCGCTCCGGCTGGCGCTCGCGGGTCGGCATCCCCTACGCGATGCTCGCCCCCGGCATCGTGCTCTTCGTCGCCTTCATGGCGGCGCCCATCGTCTACACGCTCTTCCTCAGCTTCCAGAAGCGCCAGGTGACCGGCCTGGGCCTGGGCTCGGGAGCGCAGACGCAGGTCTTCGCCGGCGTCGAGAACTACGTCTCGGCCCTGTCCGACCCCGAGTTCGGCGCGAGCGTCGGCCGGGTCCTGCTCTACGGCCTCATCCTCATCCCGTGCATGCTCGGCCTCGCGCTGCTGTTCGCGCTGCTGCTCGACTCGCAGCGCACCCGCGCGGTCGGCTTCTCGCGGATCTCGATCTTCCTGCCCTACGCGGTGCCCGCCGTGATCAGCTCGCTGCTCTGGGGCTTCCTCTACCTGCCCGCGGTCAGCCCCTTCTACTACGTGTTCGAGCGGCTCGGGTGGGACGCCCCGAGTCTGCTCTCCTCCGGCGCCGTCATTTTCGGCATCGCGAACATCGCGCTCTGGGGCGGCGTCGGCTTCAACATGATCGTCATCTACACCTCCCTGAAGGCGGTGCCGTCGGACATCTACGAGGCGGCCAGGATCGACGGCGCGAGCGAGGTGCAGATCGCCCTGCGCATCAAGATCCCGATCCTCGCGCCGGCCCTGGTGATGACCGCGCTGTTCTCGATGGTCGCGACGCTCCAGGTGTTCGCCGAGCCGACCACCCTGCGCCCGTTGACCAACAGCCTCTCGACGAGCTGGTCCCCGCTCATGCTCGTCTACCGCGACGCGTTCACCCGCGACGACATCTACTCCGCTGCGGCGACCTCCGTCGTGATCGCCCTGGCCACCTTCATCGTCTCCTTCCTCTTCCTCCGGGTCGTGCAGAAGCGAGCCTTCGGACAGGAGGACTGATCCATGACCGCTCTCGCCCCCCGCCTCGGCACCGCCGCTCCCTCGCGGCGCCCGTCCCACTCGCCCCTCGCCCGTCGCGAGCGGCCGAGCATCCTCTCGACCGGGATCCTCCTGGTCGGCGCGGTCTACTGCCTCTTCCCCGTCTTCTGGGTGCTGATGGCGTCCACGAAGGACGGCGGCGAGCTGTTCTCGACGTTCACCCTCGCCCCCAGCACGCACCTCGTCGACAACATCGTCGCGCTGACCTCGTACCGTGACGGGCTCTTCTGGCGCTGGATGCTGAACACCGCGCTCTACGCGGGGCTCGGCGCGATCGCCTCGACCTGGATCTCGGCGCTCTCGGGCTACGTGCTCGCGAAGTTCGAGTTCCCGGGCAAGAAGGTCGTCTTCAACGTCCTGCTGATGGGCGTGCTCGTCCCGGGCGTGATCCTCGCCATCCCGCAGTACTTCCTGCTCGCCAACGTGGGCCTGACCAACACCTTCTGGGGAGTGCTGCTCCCGCAGATCATCAGCCCCTACGGCATCTACCTGGCCCGGATCTACGCCGCGGCGGCCGTGCCGACCGACGTGATCGAGGCGGCCCGGACCGAGGGCGCGAGGGAGATGTACATCTTCACCCGCATCGCGACGCCGATGCTGCTCCCGGGACTGGTGACGATCTTCCTCTTCCAGTTCGTCGCGATCTGGAACAACTTCATGCTGCCGTACATCATGCTCGGCAACGACGAGCTGTTCCCCCTCACCGTGGGTCTGAACGGCCTGCTGAACCAGGGTGCGTCGGCGCCCTCGCTGTACACGCTGGTGATCACAGGAGCCCTGCTCTCGGTCATCCCGCTGATCGCGATCTTCCTGGTCCTGCAGCGGTTCTGGAAGGTCGATCTCGCCGCCGGCGCGGTGAAGGCGTGATCTCCGGCGAGCCGCGGGCGGCGGACGGCCCGAGCCCTAAGCTGGCCGGGTGACCACCGCCTCCGGCCGCCAGAGACCGACGATCGAGCACGTCGCGCTGGAGGCGGGAGTCTCCCGCGGCACCGTCTCGCGCGTCCTCAACGGCGGCAAGTGGGTCAGTCCGGATGCGAAGACCGCCGTCGAGACGGCGATCAAGAAGACCGGCTACCGGGTGAACCCCCACGCCCGCAGCCTCGCGACGAACCGCACGAACTCGGTGGCGTTCCTCCTGACCGAGGAGCACCAGCTGCTGTTCGAGGACCCGAACTTCTCGACGCTGCTGACCGGCACCGCCGCGGCGCTCGCCGACCGCGACGTCTCGCTCGTGCTGATCATGGCGGGCAACGTGTCCGAGCAGAAGCGGGCTCTCGCCTACCTCGGCGCGGGGCACGTCGACGGCGTGCTGCTCGTCTCGGCGCACGGCGGCCAGGGGCTGCTGCGCGAGATCCAGGACCTCGCGGTCCCGGCGATCGCGTGCGGCATCCCGCTGGGCTACGAGAAGCGGATGGGCTACGTCGCCGCGGACGACGAGGAGGGCGCGCGCGAGATGGTCGCGTACCTCCGCTCCCGAGGGCGCACGCGCGTCGCCACGATCGCCGGCCCGCCCGACATGCCGGGCGGCCTCGTGCGCCTGGCCGGCTACCGCCGCGAGCTGGGCGAGGAGTACGACGAGGGCCTCGTCCGCTACGGCGACTACAGCCGGGCGAGCGGCGACCGCGCGATGACGGAGCTCCTCCGCGACCGCCCCGACGTCGACGCCGTCTTCGCGGCGAACGACCGGATGGCGGCCGGAGCGATCGACGCGCTGCTGCGCTCCGGCAGGCGGGTGCCGGAGGACGTCGCCGTGGGCGGCTTCGACGACTCGAGCGTCGCGGTGTCGACCGAGCCCGCGCTGACCACGATGCGCCAGCCGTTCGGCCGCATCAGCGCCGAGATGGTCCGGCTGCTGCTGCAGAGCATCGCGGGGGAGAAGCCCGCCGCGATCATCCTGCCCACCGAACTGATCGAGCGCGCGTCCGCCTGACGGGGACGCGCGCTCGAGGGCCGTGCGGGAAGCTCTAGGAGGCGCGCAGCAGCTCGGCCTCCTGGGCGAGGCGGTACGTCACGAACGAGCGGCTGTAGCTGCTCCGCTTGCCGCCGCGGGTCTCGGCGATGACGACCTGGGCGTACACGCCGACGACCGACCAGCGCTCGTAGTCGCCGATCGCTCCGGTGCCGAAGACGGCGCCGAGGGCGACGGGGGCGGGGGTGTAGCTCTTCATGCGCGGCTCCTTCGAACGGGGTCGAGCGGCGGGGGCCACCGCCCGGGCGGTGTCGTCCGTCGGGCTGCGACCGGAAGGTGCCTCCCATCAGGAGGAACGTGCTCGGTGCGCCCCGCCGGGGTGACGTCTCGTGTCCCCAAAATTACGGCACCGGCCCTGCCGATCTGGCCCTCCGATGAGGGGTGCCGCGGCGGAGAGATCCTCGTCTGTCGCGGATCGACGGTGCGGCGACGATCAGCTCCAGTCACAGAAGTCCGAGGCGATGAACTCGTACAGCTCGCCGCGCACGTCGTCGCTCACGCCGATCGGCACGACGCCCTCGGCGCCGCCCTCCAGAGCGACGACGACCGGGAAGAAGGTGCCGCGCTTGTCCTCGGCGACGGTGTGGGTGCTGCAGTTCACGGGCACGATCGCGAGATCCAGCACGAGCGGGTCCGAGTCGGCGTCGAGTCGCGCGTCCACCGGCCACACGTCACCGGAAGCGGGACGGAGCAGGATCGTGCCGCGCACCTCCGGGATCCGCACCGTGCCGGGGGCCCCCGTCGGAGTCAGCGTCAGGGCGAGGTGCGCGACGGGCCCGCCGGGTTCCTGCGTGACGGTCACCTCGTCGGCGGCCTCGATCGTCACCACCTCGGCGAGCCGCTGGGCGAGGCAGTCCTCGTCGTGCACCCGGGCGAGGGTGCCGAACGGGTCCTCGGGCTCGACGACGGCGGTCCCCGAGGCGTCCGCGGTCGTCCAGGCGAGCCGGATGCGGCCCTCGGAGTCGTCGCCGGCGCAGTCCGGCTCGGGCAGCTGGAGGCGCAGAGCCGTGGTCGTGCCGGCCCGCACGCGGGTGGGCCGCGGCGTCCAGGCGGGATCGACGAAGGCGGGGGAGTCCAGTCGCGCCTCCCAGACCTCCAGCGCCTCGTCGCCGTCGTTGGCCACGAGCACCTCGAGCCGTCTCGGGCCGTAGTCGTCCCGGTTCTGGCGGATGCTCACCGAGACGCCGTCGGGCAGTGCGGAGGTGGGAGCGGGTTCGCATCCCGTGAGCAGCGTCGCGAGCAGCGCGGTCGTCACGGCCGCGGCGGTGCGTCTCATCCGGTGCCTCCTCACAGGGGGGCGACGAGGGCCCGCCGCCACCTCGCGGCGGACGACGGGCCCTCGGCTGGGCGGAGGCGTCAGCCTCCGACGGTCGGCGTGCTCGTGGTGACCTCGTTGGTCGTCGCGAGCGTGCCCAGGTAGAGCTCGATCACCTTGGGGTCGTTCATGAGCTCGCGTCCCGCGCCCTCGTAGGCGTCGCGGCCCTGATCGAGCACGTAGCCGCGGTCGCAGATCTGCAGCGCCCGGCGCGCGTTCTGCTCGACGATCATGATCGAGACGCCCGCGCGGTTGATCCTCTGGACGTTCACGAACGTCTCGTCCTGGCGCATCGGCGACAGCCCTGCGCTCGGCTCGTCCAGGAGCAGCATCGACGGGTCCATCATCAGAGCCCGCGACATCGCCACCATCTGGCGCTCACCGCCCGAGAGCGATCCCGAGCGTTGCTTCAGGCGCTTGGACAGCTCCGGGAACAGCTCCGTGACGAACTCGAGGCGCTGTCGGTACATCTTCGGCTTCTGGTACATGCCCATCTCGAGGTTCTCCTCGATGGTGAGCGACGGGAAGACGTTGTTGTTCTGCGGCACGAAGCCGACGCCCTTCGAGACGAGCTTGTCGGCCTTCATGCCGGTGATGTCCTCGCCGTTGAGCAGCACCGTGCCCTGGCGGATGTTCACCAGCCCGAACATCGCCTTCAGGAGCGTCGACTTGCCCGCGCCGTTGGGGCCGATGATGCCGACCAGCTCGCCCTTCTTCACGTAGACGTTCGAGCCGTTGAGGATGTTGACTCCCGGCACGTACCCCGCGTGGAGGTCGTGCGTCTCGAGGGTGTTGCCGGTCACTTGTCGTCCTTTCCGAAGTCGACGGCGGGCGCGTCCGTGGTGGGCGCGACGCTCGTCGGAGCGACGTCCGCGACGTCCGCGGCGTGCGCGGTGGTGGCGGAGCCGGTGGCCGGGGCTGCGGCGGGAAGGGTGGGCGGTACGAGACCGGCCTCCTCCGCCTGCTTCTCGACGTCCTCGCGGACGAGGTCCGACTCCATCTCCTCCGCGATCACGAGCTGGCCCTCGACGGTGCCGAGGTCGGTGTCGTGGTGGGCGCCGAGGTAGGCGTCGATGACGGCCGGATCGTTCATCACGGTGGAGGGCGGACCCTCCGCGACGACCTTGCCCTCGGCCATCACGATCACCCAGTCGGCGATCGTGTTGACCATGTGCATGTCGTGCTCGACGAAGAGGACGGTCATGCCCTCGTCCTTCAGGTTCACGATGTGCCCCAGGAGCGACTGGGTCAGCGCCGGGTTCACGCCCGCCATCGGCTCGTCGAGCATGACCAGCTCGGGCTCGGACATGAGCGCCCGCGCCATCTCGAGGAGCTTCTTCTGACCGCCCGAGAGGCTCGACGCGTAGTCGTCCTTCTTGGTGTCCAGCTTGAACTTCTCGAGCAGGCTGATCGCGCGCGCCTCGATCGTGTCCTCCTCCTTCGACCACAGCGGCCGGATGAGCGACGTGAAGATGTTCTCGCCCTTCTGCCCCTTGGCCCCGAGGAGCATGTTCTCGAGCACCGTCATGCCGCCGAGGGCCTTGGTGAGCTGGAAGGTGCGCACCATGCCCATCCGCGACACCCGGTACGCGGGGACGTTCGCGAGGTTCTTGCCCTTGAAGTTCCAGCGCCCGGTGTTCGGCTTGTCGAAGCCCGTCAGCAGGTTGAAGAACGTGGTCTTGCCGGCTCCGTTGGGGCCGATCAGGGCGGTGATGGATCCGCGGGGGATCTCGACGTGCGCGACGTCGACCGCGGTCAGGCCGCCGAAGCGCCGGCTGACGCTGTCGGCGACCAGGATGGGGTCCTTCTTCTTGACCCCGGGGACGATGGTGTCCTCGGTGATGTCCGAGACCGGCGTTTTAGGCAAAGTGCAGATCCTTCTTCTTGCCGAAGATCCCCTGTGGTCGGAAGATCACCAGGAGCATGAGCGCGACCCCCACCACGATGAACCGGATGGGTCCGGTCTGCACCGTCGTGAGGCGGATGATGTCGTTGCTGAGGACACCGGTGTCGATCCCCAGGGTGAGCAGTCCGTCGGTGAGACCGAGGACGACCCAGAAGATGATCGACCCGGCCACGGGCCCGAACACCGTTGCGGCGCCGCCCAGCAGCATGATCGTGTAGAGGAAGAACGTCAGCTGGGTGCCGTAGTTGTCGGGCTGCAGCGAGCGGGGCAGGATGAACAGCGCTCCGGCCAGGCCGCCCAGCACGCCGCCGAGGACCAGCGCCTGGATCTTGTACGAGAAGACGTTCTTGCCGAGCGAGCGCACGGCGTCCTCGTCCTCGCGGATGCCCTTGATGACACGGCCCCAGGGGCTGCGCATCAGGAGGAAGACGAGGAGGCAGGCCAGGCCCACGAGGCCCCAGCCCACGATGCGCACCCACCACTGGTCCTGGTTGTAGGTCAGGATCCCGATGCCCCAGCGCCCCTCCGGGAGCGGGTTGAGGTCGTTGAAGGCGCGGGCGGCGCCGTTGATGCCCTCCGAGCCTCCGGTGATCGCCGAGAACTCGGGCGTCTTGACCGAGAGCCGGATGATCTCGGCCGCGGCGATCGTCACGATCGACAGGTAGTCGGCGCGCAGTCGCAGTGTCGGGATGCCCAGGATCAGGGCGAAGACGGTCGCCGCGACGATGGTCGCGAGGAACGAGCCCCAGACGGGCCACTCGAACTTGACCGACGTGATGGCGAAGGCGTACCCGCCCACCGCCATGAAGCCGGCCTGTCCGAAGTTGAGGAGGCCGGTGAATCCGAAGTGGATGACCAGGCCGACCGTCGCGAGGGCGTACGCCGCGACGGTGGGATCGACGATCTGCCCGATCGCCAGCCAGATGAAGTTGAGGTTCATGGTGTCCTAGCCGATCCGTTCCTTGCGGCCCAGGATTCCCTGCGGCCTGACCAGGAGGATGATGATCATGAGGATGAGCGGAGCCACGTACTTGAGGTTCTCCGGGATCCACACGGTCGAGATGTTCATCATGAGTCCGATGATGAGCGAGCCGACCAGCGCGCCGTAGGCGGAGCCGAGGCCTCCCAGCGTGATCGCCGCGAAGATCAGCAGCAGGATCGACGCTCCGGTGTCCCAGCGCAGCGACTGGTAGTAGCCGATGTAGACGCCGGCGAGAGCCGCCAGCGCGCCCGAGAGCACCCAGACCACGCGGATGACGCGCTCGACGTTGATGCCGGAGGCGGAGGCGAGGGCCCGGTTGTCGGACACCGCGCGCATCGCCTTGCCGATCTTGGTCTTCGTCAGAACGAGGGCGACTCCGACGATGCAGATGATGCCGACGACGGCGCCGACGATGTCGGTGAACTTCAGGCTGATCCCGAGCGCCTCGACCGTGAAGAACGGCGCGGTGCTGTTGGGGAGGGAGAGGCGGTCGGCTCCGAAGAAGAAGACGTAGACGTAGCGCAGGGCCAGCGAGAGGCCGATCGTGACGATCATCAGCGGGATGAGCTGAATGCCCTTCTTCCGCAGCGGCTTCCAGAGCAGTCCGTCCTGCACGTAGCCGAACGCCCCGCCCAGGATCACCGCGATCGGGATCGCCACCAGCGCCGGGAGGCCGAAGACCCCGGAGAAGAGGTACGCCGTCAGCGCGCCGAACGTGACGAGCTCGCCGTGCGCGAAGTTGTTCAGTCCGGTGACGCCGTAGATCAGTGAGGCTCCGATCGCCGCCAGGGCGATCAGGAGGCCGAAGATCAGACCGGTGACGACCTTGGGCCAGAAGGTGATCCAGAAGGTGTCGGCCGAGACCGGCGGGGTCGTCGTGCTCGAGGTGCCGTCGGGGTTCGTCGCCGTGTTGCCGGTCGTGCCCTCGGTCGCCGGGGAGGTCGGACCCGCGGAGTCCGTGGGGACGGGGGCCGTCGCTCCGGTGCCGATCGGGTTCGCCGTCGAGACGATGAAGTTCACGATCTGGTTCTGCGAGCCGACGATCGTCACCTCCTTCGGGTTCTGACCCGCGGCGGGGTAGCCCTTGTCGGCGGGGAGGGTGGCCTCGTCGACGGTGATGGTGAAGGTGCCGGGCTCGTCGAGCGGGAAGACCGCGCGGCCGTCCGCGCCGGTGGTGAGCGTCGCGGAGGAGTCGCCCTCGATCGCGATCGAGACGCCGGCGAGGTTCTCGTTGGTGCCCTGGACGCGGACCCAGGCGATGATCGACTGGTCGGCGGTGGTCGCGGCCGTCGCGGCGGGAGCCGCTGCCGCGAGACCGGTCAGGGTCGCGGCGAGCAGGCCGACGGCCAGGAGTCGGCGGCGGAGTGCGCCGAACCGGGGGCCTGTGCGCGACGGCCGTGCGCGGGAGGGGCTAGCTGTCGCCACGGGGCGCCTCCCTGTCCGTCGGGTGCGGGGTCGTCGAGCGCTTGTGGCGCGTCGACCGGGGAGCTGTGAGCAAGACGTTTACCTCTCGTCAGGGTGCACAGACGGAAACTGACTCCGGGCACGCCCGAACAGCCGTCGTCAAACAACGTTGGTTGACCATACGTTCCGCATGTGTCGGCGGTGTTTCACCGGCGGCACATCCGCGTGACCACATTATGCGGGGCGGAGAGCGCTCCAGCGGACTCGAACGGGTGACAGAGTCGGCGGCGGCGCCTCCCGGACGGGCGACAGGGCCCCGAGGGGCAGGAATAGAGGAGCGCCTCCGACGCTTAAGATCGAGTATCCGGGGGCTCCCGGACCGGATGCCCCACCTCACGCCGGGCACCCGCTGTCGACCTGTTAGGGGCATTGATGGACCAGCCGGATCCCTTCGGATTCCTCGGACTCACCTACGACGACGTCATGCTCCTGCCGGGGCACACCGACGTCATCCCGAGCGAGGCCGACACGACCTCCCGGCTCACCAAGCGCATCACCGTCGCGACGCCGCTCCTCTCGGCCGCCATGGACACGGTGACCGAGGCGCGGATGGCGATCGCCATGGCCCGCCAGGGCGGCCTGGGCGTCCTGCACCGCAACCTCTCCATCGCCGACCAGGCCGACCAGGTCGACCGCGTCAAGCGCAGCGAGTCGGGCATGGTCTCCAACCCCGTCACCACGACCCCCGACGCCACCGTCGCGCAGGTCGACGAGCTGTGCGGGCAGTACCGGATCAGCGGCCTCCCCGTCGTCGACTCCACCGGGGTCCTCGTCGGCATCATCACCAACCGCGACATGCGGTTCGTCTCGCCGTTCGAGAAGGCCTCGACCCTCGTCCGCGACGTCATGACCAGCTCCGGCCTCATCACCGGCCGCGTCGGCATCCCCGACAGCGAGGTCATCGCGCTCTTCGCCCAGCACAAGATCGAGAAGCTGCCGCTGGTCGACGAGCAGGGCAAGCTCGCCGGGCTCATCACCGTCAAGGACTTCGACAAGTCCGAGCAGTACCCCAACGCCACCAAGGACGGCGAGGGGCGCCTGCGCGTCGGCGCCGCGATCGGCTTCTTCGGCGACGCCTGGCAGCGCGCGACCGCGCTCCTCGAGGCCGGAGTCGACGTCATCGTCGTCGACACCGCCAACGGCGACTCCGCCGGAGTCCTCGACATCATCCGCCGCCTCAAGTCCGACTCGGCCTTCGCCGGAGTCGACGTCATCGGCGGCAACGTCGCCACCCGCTCCGGCGCCCAGGCGCTCGTCGACGCGGGCGCCGACGCCATCAAGGTCGGAGTCGGCCCCGGCTCCATCTGCACCACCCGCGTCGTCGCCGGCGTCGGCGTGCCCCAGGTCACCGCCGTCTACGAGGCCTCCCTCGCCGCCCGCGGATCCGGCGTGCCCGTGATCGCCGACGGCGGCCTGCAGTACTCGGGCGACATCGCCAAGGCCCTCGTCGCCGGCGCCGACACCGTCATGCTCGGCTCGCTGCTCGCCGGCTGCGAGGAGAGCCCCGGCGACCTCGTCTTCCAGAACGGCAAGCAGTTCAAGACCTACCGCGGCATGGGGTCGCTCGGAGCGCTGCAGACCCGCGGGGAGCGCACCTCCTACTCCAAGGACCGCTACTTCCAGTCCGACGTCCCCACCGACGACAAGCTCATCGCCGAGGGCATCGAGGGCCAGGTGCCCTACCGCGGCCCCCTCGCGAACGTGGCCTACCAGCTCGCCGGCGGACTCCGGCAGTCGATGTTCTACGTCGGCGCGCGCACCATCACCGAGCTCAAGGAACGCGGGAAGTTCGTGCGGATCACGGCGGCGGGGCTGAAGGAATCGCATCCGCACGATGTTCAGATGGTGGTGGAGGCGCCGAACTACCGGCGCTGAGTGCTGCTGGTGGGGTGGGTCGGCGTCGGATCGCGATGGCGACCCCTCTGCCCGATGGGCCTGCGGCCCATACGCCCACCACACCGGAGGGGCCGCCATCCCGATCCGCCGCCGACCCCGTCCCGGGAGTCGGCGGCGGTTCTGCGTGAGGCGGAACGCGCGGCGCAGCGCGAGCGGCGCGGGGCGCCGCCGCGGCTGCGCCGGGAGGAGTGGCAGCGCGAGCGGGCTGTGCCCGCCGCGGCTGCGCCGGGGGAGGTGGGGCAGCGCGGGCGGGCGGGGCCCGCCGCGGCTGCGGACTCAGGGGGTGAGGGGGGCTTGCAGGATCAGGGCGGTGCCGAAGGCGGCGATGAGGGAGTGGCCGACGAGGGGGAGGGCCGTGCGGAGGAGAGGGCCGGCGGTACGGCGCAGGAGGGCGCCGATCGCGGTGAGGGCCGTGTTCCAGGCGAAGGAGGCGGTGGCGGCCGAGAGGGCGAAGGCGGCGGTCGTGGGGGTTGAGGTGGTCACGAGTGCGGGGTGGCCGGTGATCGTGGCGAGGAAGTAGAGCAGGGTCGCCGGGTTGACGGCGGTCAGGGCGGCGAAGAGGGCGAAGCGGCGCGGGCCGAGGGGCGCGGTGGCGACTCGGGGAGAGCGGTGCAGGTGCAGGAGGAGTCCGCGGGCGCCGAGGGTGATCAGGAGGAGGCCGCCGGCGATCGAGGGCCAGGGGCTCAGGACGGTCAGGGCGGGGGCGAGCGCCGCGCCGACGGTGAGCGCCACGAGGCAGTAGGCGAGATCGACGGTGGCGACGGCCGCGGCGGCGGGGAGCGCGGCGCGGACGCCGCGCTCGGCTCCCTCCGTCACGAGGAGCACGCCGATCGCGCCGAGAGGCACGGCCAGGCCGAGCCCGACGAGCGCGCCCGTCAGGGCGGCGGTGAGGAGGTCCATGGGGAGAGCATCGGAGCCCGCCGCGACCGCGGTCGCCGATCGTGCCGTCGCACGGCACACTGGGCGGCATGGACGCCCTCGACGAGACGATCATCGGTGCACTGCAGACGAATGCGCGGGCGTCGTTCGCCTCGATCGGCCGCGAGGTGGGGCTGAGCACGAACGCCGTCGCCGCTCGCGTGCGCCGACTCGAAGCGGCGGGGGTGATCCTCGGCTACCGCGTCCTGCTCTCGGCCGACGCGCCGGACTTGGGGACGGGGCTGGAGGCGTTCATCGACGTCCGGCTCGCGGCCGACGCGGACTCGGAGGCCTTCCTCGCCTGGACCGCGACGGTGGCGGCGGTCCACGACGCCGTCCACGTGACGGGTCCGTTCGACTACCTGCTCCGGGTCCGCTTCGCCGACACCGCCGCTCTCGACCGGCTCCTCCGCCGCCTGAAGAGCGAGGCCGGCGCCGCTCAGACCTCGACCCGCCTCGCGCTCGGGCGCTGACGTCGGCGCCGTCGGGGAGGAGCGCGCCCGGCTAAAGTGGCACGGTGACTGAGATCGAGATCGGCCGCGCCAAGCGCGCTCGCCGCGCGTACGCCTTCGACGACATCGCGGTCGTGCCCAGCCGCCGCACCCGCGATCCCGAGGTGGTCTCGGTCGACTGGACGATCGACGCGTACCGGTTCAGGACGCCGATCCTCGCGGCTCCGATGGACTCGGTGGTGTCGCCGGCGACGGCGATCACGCTCGGACGTCTCGGCGCGCTCGGAGTGCTCGACCTCGAGGGTCTGTGGACCCGTTACGAGGACCCGGAGCCGCTCCTCGCCGAGATTCGCGAGCTGCCCGCCGAGCGGGCGACCGAGCGCATGCAGGAGATCTACTCCGAGCCGATCAAGCCCGAGCTGGTGACCGCGCGCCTGGCCGAGATCCGCGCCGCGGGCGTCACGGTCGCCGGAGCGCTCTCGCCGCAGCGCACCGCCGAGCTGTACCAGACCGTCGTCGATGCGGGCGTCGACCTGTTCGTCATCCGCGGCACCACCGTCTCGGCCGAGCACGTCTCGCGCGGCACCGAGCCGCTGAACCTCAAGAAGTTCATCTACGAGCTCGACGTCCCCGTCATCGTGGGAGGCGCCTCCACCTACACCGCGGCGCTGCACCTCATGCGCACCGGGGCCGCGGGCGTGCTCGTCGGCTTCGGCGGGGGAGCGGCGTCGACGACGCGCGCGACCCTCGGCATCCAGGCGCCCATGGCGACCGCCGTGGCCGATGTGGCCGGCGCTCGCCGCGACTACCTCGACGAGTCGGGCGGACGCTACGTGCACGTGATCGCGGACGGCGGACTCGGCACCTCCGGCGACATCGTGAAGGCCGCGGCGGTCGGCGCCGACGCCGTCATGCTCGGCTCCGCGCTCGCCCGCGCGACCGACGCCCCGGGCGGCGGCTGGCACTGGGGCCAGGAGGCGCACCACCCGCAGCTGCCGCGCGGCCGCCGCGTGCAGGTCGGCACGGTCGGCACCCTCGAGCAGGTCCTCTACGGCCCCGCGACCGGCGCCGACGGCACCGCGAACCTCATCGGCGCGCTCCGCCGCTCCATGGCGACCACCGGCTACTCGGACCTCAAGGAGTTCCAGCGCGTCGAGGTCGTCGTCGCCCCCTACCAGCCCAGCTGACCCTCGGCCCGTCGCGCGAGGGAACCCCGGACGGTCGAGGGAGCCCGCACCGGCTGGTTCCCTCGACGGTCCGGGGTTCCCTCGATACGCCTGACACCGGCACGGGCCAGGCGGACGAGCAGGGGCCGGGTGTCGTAGGCGTCGCGCCAGGACCAGCGGGCGAAGCCGCGCACGCACGACCGGAGGCGATCCTCCCGACGCTTCTCGGCGAGGAGCACCTCCTCGGGCGTGCGGCCGAGGAGGAACGCCGGGTCGGCGTACTTGTGATCGCCGTCCGCTTCACCGACCACAGCCGCGTCCTCGAAGAAGAAGTCCACCACTCCGGCCCGCCCTCCGAGGTCGTGGATCGGATGCTGCAGCACCGGCGCCGGCAGCCCGCCCACGTGCATCGCCACGCGGCTGATCGACTCGAGCGGTGTCTCCGAGGCGGGGTCCGCGAACGCGATGACGGCGGCGCTCGCCGTCCGGCCGCGCGAGCCGGGCGGCAGGTCGGCGTGCCGCTCGAGCAGCTCCTCGCGCCGGAGAAGGGGACGGCCGTCGTCGTCGACCAGACGCAGGGCGTGGTCGGCGGCGACGACGGCGCGACGGAAGGACGAGAACCGAGCGAGGTCGAACACGGTCTGGGCGAGGTCCGAGACGGCGAGGCCGTCGACCATCGCGAGCGTCGGGAAGCGCGCGCTGCGGTGCTCCGCCACGCCGTTCCGAGTGCGGCTGCCGACATCTGTGGCTCCCTCGACGTGGACGGTCGTGGTGAGCGGCTCGACCAGGGGGAGCCCCCAGATCGCGGCGGCCGACTCGCGGAGGAAGAAGGGCGACGACCACGTCGCCGCGATCGCGTCGATGCGCGCCCGCTGCCTCTCGTCGACCGAGGCCCGAGTCCAGGCTTCCGCTCGCACGTAGACGCCCCTGCGCAGCCGGACGAACTCGTCCGACCGTCCGCACGCTCCGTCCCGGAGTAGCTCCACCGCACTCATCCGCCCACCCTGGCCCACTGCATCACCCCGTGGTCCCCTTCTGCACCACCCTGTGGAAACCCGGCCGGCCCCTGTGGACAGTGAGGGAACCCCGGACCGTCGAGGGGGCCCGGAAGAGCTGGCTCCCTCGACGGTCCGGGGTTCCCTCAGCGGCCAGACGGCGTCCGGCGTTTCCCCGGGGGCGAACGGAGGGAGGGAGGGGAGCGGGCGCGCCTAAACTGGAGGCATCCCGAGTCAGGAGCGCCGCAGGGCGCGGATGGAGCACGCATGGTCGAGGTCCGCAGGGTCAAGCTGCCCGGTGTCGGAGTGCTGCACACGTTCCTCACCGCCGACGGCGGCAAGGTCGGCGTCATCGCGCACCGCTCCGGCCACAGCGACCTCATCACGTTCGCCGAGGGCGACCAGGACGGCGCGAAGGTCTCCCTCCGCCTGAGCGACGACGAGGCGCACACCCTCGCCGAGCTGCTCGGCGGCACGCAGATCACCGAGTCGCTCACCGCGCTGGATCAGATCCCCGGCCTCTCGATCGACTGGTTCACCGTCGACTACGACGACCACATCGCCGGGCAGCAGCTCGGCAAGCCCGCCGACCGTGGCATCGTCGGACTGACGGTCGTCGCCGTCGTGCGCGGGGACGCCGCGAACCCGGCGCCCGCACCCGACTTCCGCGTCTTCCCGGGCGACACCCTGGTGGTCGCCGGCAGCCCCGAGAAGGTCGCCAAGGCGTTCGCCTTCTTCCGCACGGGAGCGTTCCACAAGACGGCCGACGCGCCCGGAGCCTGAGGATGCACCACGGTGAAGACCTCATCGTCCTCGGGATCCTGTTCGTCGTCGCCTACGTGCTCGGCCGTCTCGGCCGGACGATCGGCCTCCCGGCGATCCCCATCTACATGGTCGTGGGGCTCCTCGCGAGCCCGAACTTCCACTGGTTCCCCCTCGATTTCGAGTCCACCTACATCGAGCTGACGGCCGTCTTCGGCCTGATCCTGCTGCTGTTCAACCTGGGCCTGGAGTTCGATCAGGACGAGTTCTTCGGCAACGCCGGGCGCCTGATCCTGTCGGGCGGCAGCTACATCGGCGTGAACATGGCCGTGGGCCTGGGCTTCGGCTTCCTGCTGGGCTGGGGGAGCCAGGAGGCGCTCATCGTCGCCGGCATCACGGCGACGAGCTCGAGCGCGATCGTGACCAAGCTCCTGATCGAGCTGAAGCGCCTGGCCAACCCCGAGACTCCGATGATCCTCGGGGTCACCGTGGTCGAGGACATCTTCATCGCGATCTACCTGGCCATCGTCTCGGTGGTGCTCTCGGGCGAGACCGAGCCGTGGCCCGTGATCCTGAAGCTGCTCATCGCGTTCGCGTTCCTGGTCGTCATGTTCTCGATCGCTCGCTGGGGCGGCCGCGTGGTGTCCCGCCTGTTCCGCACCCGCGACGACGAGCTCTTCACGATCCTGTTCTTCGGTCTGGCGCTGCTGTTCGGCGGCATCGGCGAGGTCCTCGGAGTGACGGACGCGATCGGCGCGTTCCTCATCGGCCTCGTGATCGGCGCCACCCGCTACCGCGCCCGGGTCGAGCACATCGCCATCCCGCTCCGCGACGTGTTCGGGGCCTTCTTCTTCGTGAACTTCGGCCTGGGCCTGGACCCGAGCGCGTTCCCGGAGGTGGTCCTCCCCGTCCTCGCGGCGGCCGTCATGACCATCGTCCTCAACCTCGGAGCGGGCCAGTTCGTGGCCTGGCTCAACAAGCTCGGGCCGCGGGCGGGACTGAATGCGGCGTTCATCCTGCACAACCGCGGCGAGTTCGCGCTGATCCTCGCGACCCTCTCGCTGTCGGCCGGGCTCGACGACCGGATCCAGCCGTTCGCGGGTCTGTACGTGCTGATCATGGCGATCGTCGGTCCGATCCTGGCGTCGCGGTCCGAGAGCATCGGGCAGTTCCTGTCGGAGCGGCGCCGCCGGCCGTCCCGAGCGCCGGCGAAGCGCGGTGCGCTCGAGGAGGAGGAGTTCGCGCTGGTCGAGGCGGCGATGGCCGATACTCCGGAGGCGACCCGGACCGGGCCGACGCGGACGGAACCCGCGCGGACCGACCCCGAGTCCGTCGACGCCCCGCCCCGGCGGGAGCCCGAGCACGACGAGCTCGACGACGAGTTCCCCGACCCGATGCGCCAGGCGCTGATCGATCAGGCGATGCAGCAGTCGGACGGCGCGGAGGACCGGCGCCCGCGCCGACCCGTCGAGCCCGACTACTGATCCCGGGGAGCTCCCACGCTCACCGGTTAGGCTCGTCGGGTCCACCGGCGGCCCCGCTGGGCTGCCGTGACCCCGCACGAACGAGGAGCGCATGACGCAGAGCACCGTCTGGCAGTTCGCCCGGCGCCCGCGCTGGATCGGCGCGCTGGTGCTCGCCCTCGTGATCGCCGGTCTCTTCGCCGCCCTCGGCCAGTGGCAGGTCGGTCGCGCGATCGACGCCGCCGAGCCCGACGGAGGCGCGTCGGAGACGATCGTCCCGCTCGACGCCGCAGCCGCTCCCTCCGCCCCCGTCACGGCGACGGCCGACGGCCAGCGGGTCGAGGCCGCGTCGGCGCTCGTCCCCGGCGGCGCCGAGGTGATCGGCGGGCGCCTGAACGCCGGCGAGCCCGGCTGGTGGGTCTTCGCCCGGACCCGCACGAGCACCGCCGACCTCGTCGTCGCCTACGGCTGGACGGCCGACGAGGGCGAGGCGCGCGCGGTCGCCGAGCGCCTGAACTCCGGCGAGGACGTGCCTCCGGCGTCCTACACGGGCCGGCTGGTCGCCAACGAGGCGGCCGAGGCGCCGGAGGAGGATGTGGATCCGCAGACCCTCACCGCGCTCTCGATCCCCGCGCTGATCAACCGCTGGCCCGACCCTCCGGCCGACGTCTACCAGGGCTACATCGTCGTGGACGAGCCGCTCGAAGGCCTCGAGGCCATCGACTCGCCCGCCCGCCAGCAGGACCTCTCGCTGAACTGGCTCAACGTGTTCTACGCGATCGAGTGGGTCGTCTTCGCCGGCTTCGCGCTCTACCTCTGGTACCGCCTCGTCCGCGACGCCTGGGAGCGCGAGGTCGAGGAGGCGCTCGACGCGGAGCAGTCGGCCCGCGCCCCCGCCCCCTCCGCCGCACCGTAAACTGGACCCCATGCCCCTCGAGCCCAAGCCCGCGCAGTTCCCTGCGATCCGGAGCGCTCTGCGCTTCTACCAGGTGACCTCGATCATCACGGGCGTGATGCTCCTGCTGCTGTGCGCCGAGATGCTGCTGAAGTACGTGTTCCACCTCGAGCTCTTCGCCTTCGGGCAGCAGGGCGTGCTCAACCTCGCGCCGATGTACGAGGTCCCGGGCGGTGAGTACGAGTCCAGCGGCACGGGAGCGAACCTCTCGACCGGCATCCTGATCGCGCACGGCTGGTTCTACGTCGTCTACCTCTTCGCCGACTTCCGCCTGTGGAGCCTGATGCGCTGGCCCTTCAGCCGCTTCGTGCTCATCGCGCTCGGCGGCGTGATCCCCACCCTCTCCTTCTTCGTCGAGGGGCGCATCGCGCGCGAGGTCGAGCAGTACCTCGCGCGCCGCACCGCCGGCGTCGATCCGAAAGCCCCGACCGACTCCGTGGAGGCCCCCCATTAGCGAGCAGCCCAGCGCCCCTCCGACCCCGCAGCTGGCCTCCCAGCCGGTGCTCGTCGTCGACTTCGGCGCGCAGTACGCGCAGCTGATCGCGCGCCGCGTCCGCGAGGCGAACGTCTACTCCGAGATCGTGCCGTCGAACGTCACCGCGGCCGAGATCGCCGCGAAGTCACCGGTCGGCATCATCCTCTCGGGCGGCCCGTCCAGCGTGTACGAGGAGGGCGCCCCGCAGCTCGACCCCGCGATCTTCGATCTCGGAGTGCCGGTGCTGGGCATCTGCTACGGCTTCCAGGTGATGGCCAAGGCGCTCGGCGGAGAGGTCGCGAACACCGGGCTCCGCGAGTACGGAGCGACCGACGCCGCGATCTCGACCGACGGCGGCGTGCTCCTCGGCGAGCAGCCGGCCGACCAGACGGTCTGGATGAGCCACGGCGACTCGGTCGCGAAGGCGCCCGAGGGCTTCGACGTCCTCGCCTCGACCACCTCCACCCCCGTCGCCGCCTTCGGGAGCGACGCGCGCCGCCTCTACGGCGTGCAGTGGCACCCCGAGGTGAAGCACTCGACCCACGGCCAGGCCGTCATCGAGAACTTCCTGCACCGCGCGGCCGGGATCCCGAACGACTGGAACTCCTCGAACGTCATCGAGGACCAGGTCGCCCTCATCCGCGAGCAGGTCGGCTCGGGCCGCGTCATCTGCGGCCTCTCCGGAGGCGTGGACTCGGCCGTCGCCGCGGCGATCGTGCACCGCGCGGTGGGCGATCAGCTGACCTGCGTCTTCGTCGACCACGGACTCCTGCGCAAGGACGAGCGCCGCCAGGTCGAGGAGGACTACGTCGCCGCGACGGGCGTCCGCCTGGTGACGGTCGACGCGCGCGAGCAGTTCCTCGACGCGCTCGCCGGCGTCAGCGACCCGGAGCAGAAGCGCAAGATCATCGGGCGCGAGTTCATCCGCACCTTCGAGGCGGCCGCCGAGGCGCTCGTCCTCGAGGCGCAGGGCGAGGGTGCGTCGATCGACTTCCTCGTGCAGGGCACGCTCTACCCCGACGTGGTCGAGTCGGGCGGCGGTACGGGCACCGCGAACATCAAGTCGCACCACAACGTCGGCGGACTGCCGGAGGACCTCCAGTTCACGCTGGTCGAGCCGCTGCGCACCCTCTTCAAGGACGAGGTCCGCGCCATCGGCCGCGAGCTCGGCCTGCCCGAGGTCATCGTCGGCCGTCAGCCGTTCCCCGGCCCCGGCCTCGGCATCCGCATCGTCGGCGAGGTCACCCAGGAGCGGCTCGACCTGCTCCAGGAGGCCGACGCCATCGTCCGCGCCGAGCTGACCGCCGCCGGCCTCGACTCCGAGATCTGGCAGTGCCCGGTCGTGCTGCTCGCCGACGTCCGCTCGGTCGGCGTCCAGGGCGACGGCCGCACCTACGGCCACCCGATCGTCCTGCGCCCCGTCTCCTCCGAGGATGCGATGACCGCCGACTGGACGCGCCTGCCGTACGACCTGCTGGCGCGCATCTCGAACCGCATCACCAACGAGGTCGCCGGAGTCAACCGCGTCGTGCTCGACGTCACGTCGAAGCCGCCGGGAACCATCGAATGGGAGTGACGCCTCACGCGTCGCTGTGACCGGACGGGCTCCTCAGGGGGCCCGTTCGGCGTTTCCGGGCGGGGTCAGGCGGGGCTGTCGACGACGCCGACGAAGCGGGTGCCGATGCCGTCGTACTCGTCGCGGCGGTGACCGTCGGGGTGGTGCGGCCACTCGTCGGGGGAGTGATCCTCGCAGACGAGGAAGGTGAAGTCGGGCCACCACTTCTTGGGGCGGGCGGCCTCGGAGCGACCGCAGACGGTGCAGTCGAGGGTCACCCAGACCGGGCGCTTGCCCGTGCGGTTCTCACGGGACTGGACCAGCCACGGCGGCGGCTCCTGCTCCAGGGCCGCGAACTCCTCCTCCGAGAGGCGGGCGGCGAGGCCGTGGCGGGCCGCCATCTCGACGGGGATGTCGAGACGCTGGGCGGCCTCGCGTCGGGTGATCATCGGGCCACCCTAGCCCAGCGCCCGGACACGGGACCGGCTGGTCGGGCGCAGCGAGGCCCGCGCCAGGAGCCACTCGAGCGGACCCTGGCCGATGTACTGGCGCCAGAGCATCGCGAAGGCGATCGAGCCGAGGGCGAAGTACAGCAGGATGTCCCAGCCGCGCCACGCGTCGAAGTCGAACGGCTCGAAGGGGATGAGGTAGAGGGCGAGGAGGACGATCTGCAGCGAGTAGATCGTCAGGGGCATCGCTCCGACGGCCTCGAGCGGAGCCGCGAGACGGCGGAAGGTGCCCGAGCGCTGCCCCAGCGCGGTCAGGAAGCCGATCGCGATCGCGGCGACTCCGCCGGCGCCGAGCAGCTCGGCCGTGGTGCTCGCGTGGGCCTCCACCGTCTCGGGTCCACCGAGCATCAGTCCTCCGCCGTAGCCGATCAGGGCCGACGCGGCACCGCCGATCACGAGCCAGCGCTGCGTGGTCGCCGAGCGGACGTCGCAGCGGGCGACGAGGAGGCCGAGGACCACGTAGGCGAGCCAGGACGGCACCGGGTAGTACTGCGTGAGCCAGGTGAGGGGCTGCCGCGCGATCAGCGCCTCATCGGGCGGGAGGAGCGCCAGCCACGGTGTGCTCCGGAGCACGAGCTCGTCGACGACGATCGGCCCGGCGACCGCGAAGACCGCGACGAGCACGGCCAGGACCGCTCTCGGGAGGAACAGCAGCAGCGCGGCGACGAAGAACATCAGCCCGTAGTGCGACAGGATCACCGCGATCGGCGTCCCGAGGAAGGTGAGGGCGACGCCGATCGCGAGGAGGTAGAGACCGCGCAGCAGGATCGACGCCGTGTCGAGCCAGGGTCGCGTCGACCTCCCCGCGCCGCCCGTCATGAGTCCGATCGAGACGCCCGCGAGGACGGCGAACAGGACGGAGCTGCGCCCGTCCCAGGGCATCTCGCGGCCGGTGGGGGCGAGGTGCGCCGCGAACATGCCGAGGACGGCGAGCCCCCGGGCGACGTCGAGGCCGACGATCCGGGCGGGGGAGGAGGCGGTCACGACTCCATGGTGCCAGGCGCGCCTGGCACGGCGCCGGAACGACGACGGGCGCCCGACCCGGAGGTCGAGCGCCCGCGCGGACGTGGTGCAGTGACTACTCGCGGAAGATCGCGACGAGTCGCAGGATCTCGAGGTACATCCAGACGACGGTGACGAGGACGCCGTAGGCGCCCGTCCAGCCGTAGATGCGCGGGGCGCGGTTGCGCACGCCCTGCTGGATGAACTCGAAGTCCATCACGAGCGAGTAGGTCGCCAGGGCGATGGCGATCAGGCCGATCACGATGCCGATGAAGCCGGTGCGCAGACCGAAGCCGCCGCCGACGCCGAAGAGGCCGAGGCCCAGGTTCACGAGCGAGAAGACCGCGTAGCTGATCATGCCGATGAAGAAGATCTTGTTCAGCTTCGGCGAGGTGCGGATCTTGCCGTTCATGAACAGCGCCAGGGTGACGCCGATCACGATGACGGTCGCGAGGAGGGCCTGGACGACCGCTCCTTCGTAGGCGGTCTCGAAGAAGCGTGAGATCCCGCCGACCGCGACACCCTGGGTGAGGGCGTAGCCGAGGATCAGAGCGGGGCTCGGCACCTTCTTGAAGGCGTTGACGATGCCCAGGACCAGCGCGATGAGGACGGCGGGGAGGATGAGCCCCGGCACGAACCAGCCCACGGCCGCGCCCGCCAGGAGCACGACGAACGCGAGCGCCGTCTTCGCGAGGGTGTCCTCGACGGTCATCCGGTCGGTCTCGAGCGAGCTCGCGGCCGGACGGTTGTACATCTGGTCGAGCGTGTCGGACGAGACGTCGGGGAGGTCCTGCACGCGGCCGGCGTAGCCGCGGTTGCTGAACTCCGGACGCCCGAAGGCCGGATTGCTGCTTGCCATGGTTCCTCTTCTCTCAGGTGCGCTGGTGTCCGGTGGATCAACGGAGCTGAGTCGCGGTGTGGTCGGGATGCTGTGGTGCCGCCGGGTCCTCCGAGAGGACTCCGACGATGTGTTCCACAGTATCTGAGAACAGCTCTCAGAGTCTGGCTATTCCCCACGAGGAGACCGAGTCCTCGCCCGTAGGATCGCGGCATGTCCGACCGACTCCGACCGCTCGTCATCGGCCACCGAGGGGCGAGCGGGTACCGCCCCGAGCACACCCGCTCCGCCTACGACCTCGCTATCGCCCTGGGAGCCGACGCCGTGGAGCCGGACCTGGTCGCCACCCGGGACGGAGTGCTCGTCCTGCGCCACGAGAACGAGATCTCGGGCACCACCGACATCGAGCGCCGTCCGGAGTTCGCCGACCGGCGCACCACGAAGCGCCTCGAGGGGAAGGACGTCACCGGCTGGTTCACCGAGGACTTCACCTGGGCCGAGCTCTCCGAGCTGCGGGCGCGGGAGCGGGTGCCCGCCGTCCGTCCGTCCAGCGCCACCTTCGACGGCCAGTTCCCGCTCCTGCGCTTCTCGGACCTGCTCGCTCTGCTCGACCGGGCGGGCGAGGACGCGGCCGGCGCGCCTCCCGGCCTCGTCGCCGAGATCAAGCACGCCGACTACTTCGACTCGATCGGCCTGCCGCTGGACGTGCTGCTGGAGCAGGAGCTCGCCGCCGCCGGCTGGGGGCCGCGGGATCCGCGCCTGACTATCGAGAGCTTCGAGAAGACGGTGCTCGAGCGTCTCGCCGTCCGGGGCGTCGGCGCGAAGCGGGTGTACCTGATCGAGGCCGCCGGCACCGCTCCCGACCTCGTGGCCGCGCACGGTGCGCACGCGACCCCCTACGCCGACTTCGTCACCCCGGCGGGCCTGCGGGGTCTCTCCGGCACCGTCGACGGGGTGAGCGTCGACAAGCGGATGCTCTTCGCGCGCGACTCGGCCGGGCGCGCGGTCGGGCCGAACGACCTGGTCGCCCACGCGCACGCCGTCGGCCTCGAGGTCTACTGCTGGACCCTCCGGCCGGAGAACCGGTTCCTCGAGAAGGCGCACCGGCGCGGCAAGGACCCGGCCGCGTTCGGCGCATGGCAGGACGAGTTCCGGATGATCCTGGCGACGGGCCTGGACGGCGTCTTCGCCGACCACCCCGACCTGGCGCTCGAGATCGTGGCCGCCGGAGCCTGATCCGGAGCCTCGCGGCGAGGATGGAGGGAACGGGGAGCGTCGACTGCCATCATCGGAGCCCGGTGGTCGACCCCCGCCGATCGCCCCGTGTCGAGAGGAGGAGCCCCGTGTCCACCCGCGCCCGCATCACCCGCCGCTGGCTCACCTCCGCCGTGCTCGCCGCCCTCGGGGTCGCGCTCGTCTACTGGATCGCCGTGCTCACGCCGCAGGGCCAGGCGGCCGAGAACTCCGGGCTCCGCGGGGCGGACCTCGTCTTCGGACGGGCGACCGGCGCGGCCGCCGGCGCGCTGGCCGACGTCACTCCGGTGTCGATGATCGCCGGAGCACTCCTGGCCGCGTCGATCGCGCTGATCCGCCGGCGCCCCGCCCTGGCGATCGCCTCCGTCGGCTCGATCGTGCTGACCGCCGGGCTCACCCAGCTGCTGAAGAACATCGTCCTCGAGCGGCCGCTCCTCGTCGAGACGGACGCCTGGTACACCGGCGGGAGCTTCCCGAGTGGGCACACGGCGGCCGCGGTCTCGGTCGTCTTCGCGTTGGCGATGGTGCTGCCGGCGCGCGGGCGCACGGTCGTGCTGCTGCTGGGAGGCGCGGTCGTGATCCTGGTCGGCAACCTCACCATGGCGGCGTCCTGGCACCGCGCGAGCGACGTGCTGGGTGCCGACCTCGTGGCGCTCGCCTCCGCCTCGCTCGCCTGCGCCTGGCTCTCGACGCGGGCGCAGCTCGGCCGGGCTCCGCGCCGCAGCACGCGCCGCGGGGTGAACCGGCTGCTGCTTGTCTGCTCGGCGGTCGTGGTGGTGGTCCTCGCCGGACTCGCCGTGCAGGGCATCCAGTACTACCCCGACGACACGAAGGACCTCACCGCGTTCGCGCTGCAGCAGCTGCTCGCGGTGTCGACCTCGACGATCGCCCTCGTGGGCTTCTCGCTCGCCTGGCGCGGGCTGGACGTGGGTGGTTCGCTGACGGCGTCGACGGCCCGCCCCCGGGCGGTCTGACCCGGCCCCGGGTGTCGGAGGGTCGATCTACACTCGGAGGGACATGAGCTTCCTCTTCGATCCGAGCGATTCCCGAGCCACCCCGGTCGTCCTCGCCGCACCCGGCCGCGACGGCGCCTCCTTCAGCGATCCGGCGCACGAGCAGCTCGTCGCGGGACTCAATCCGCAGCAGCGCGAGGCTGTCGAGTACCGCGGCGACGCGCTGCTGATCGTCGCGGGCGCGGGCTCCGGCAAGACCAGCGTGCTGACCCGTCGCATCGCGAGCCTCCTCGGCAACGGCGAGGCCTGGCCGAGCCAGATCCTCGCGATCACGTTCACCAACAAGGCGGCGGCCGAGATGCGCGAGCGCGTCGAGAAGCTCGTCGGGCAGAGCGCCGAGGGGATGTGGATCTCGACCTTCCACTCCGCGTGCGTGCGGATCCTGCGGCGCGAGGCCGAGAACTTCGGCATGACGAAGTCGTTCACCATCTACGACTCCGGCGATCAGCGCGCACTGCTCAAGCGGATCGTGAAGGACCTCGAGGCCGACTCGCTCGGCATCACGGTCGCCAGCGCCTCGTCGAAGATCTCGAAGCTCAAGAACGAGCTCGCCGATGTCGACTCCTACGCGCGCACCGCGAACATGAGCGACCCCAACGAGGAGATGTTCCTCCAGGTCTTCCGCGCCTACTCGCGGGCGCTCGAGAGCGCGAACGCGTTCGACTTCGACGACCTCATCGCGCAGACGGTCTACCTCTTCCGGGCCTTCCCGCACGTCGCGGCCAAGTACCAGCGGCGTTTCCGCCACGTGCTGGTCGACGAGTACCAGGACACCAACCACGCGCAGTACTCGCTGATCCACGAGCTGACCCGCCCGGTGCCGCGGGCGACGATCGACGCGGCGCAGTTCGACCGTCCGTACCGCGGCCCGGTCACGGCCGACGGGTCGATCCCCGGCGCCTCCCTCACGGTCGTCGGCGACTCCGACCAGTCGATCTACGCGTTCCGCGGCGCCGACATCCGCAACATCGTCGAGTTCGAGCGCGACTTCCCCGGCTGCCGGGTGATCCTGCTCGAGCAGAACTACCGCTCGACCCAGAACATCCTCTCGGCCGCCAACGCCGTGATCTCGAACAACTTCGACCGCCGCGCGAAGAACCTCTGGTCCTCCAGCGGCGACGGCGAGAAGATCATCGGCTACACGGGCTACTCCGGACACGATGAGGCCCAGTTCGTCGTCGACGAGATCGCCCGGCTGCACGCGGCCGGCACGGGGTACGACGAGATCGCCGTGTTCTACCGCACCAACGCTCAGACCCGTGCGCTGGAGGAGATCTTCATCCGCTCGGCCCTGCCCTACCGGATCCTGGGCGGCACCAAGTTCTACGAGCGCGCCGAGATCAAGGACGCGCTCGCCTACCTCATCACCGTCGCCAACCCCGCCGACGTGCTGGCGCTGCGGCGGATCATGAACACCCCCAAGCGCGGCATCGGCCCGGCGACGGAGGCGCAGCTGCAGTCGTTCGCCGACACCAACGGAGTGACCCTCCGCGAATCGATGCGCAACGCCGGGTCGCTCGGCATGGGTCCGAAGGTCACGAAGGCGATCGTCGATCTGGCGACGCTGCTCGACGAGTGCGCCATGATGCTCGACCCCGGCCGCCCCGAGGGCGAGGCGAAGGTGCACGAGGTGCTCACGGCGCTCCTGACGCGCAGCGGCTACCTCGACATGCTGCGGGCGAGCCGCGATCCGCAGGACGAGGCGCGCGCCGAGAACGTCGACGAGCTCATCGCCGTGACCAAGGAGTTCGCGCGCAACAACCCCGACGGCGGCCTGGTCGACTTCCTCACCGAGGTGTCGCTCGTCGCCGCGGCGGACGACCTCGAGGACGACTCGGGCACCGTCTCGCTGATGACGCTGCACACCGCGAAGGGCCTCGAGTACGACGCCGTGTTCCTCACCGGGATCGAGGAGGACCTCCTCCCGCACCGCATCTCGGCGAACGAGCCCGGCGGTCCGGCCGAGGAGCGGCGGCTGTTCTACGTCGGCATCACCCGCGCGCGCAAGCGGCTCTACCTCTCGCTGGCGATGACGCGCGCGCAGTACGGCGAGACGTCGGTCGCGATGCCGAGCCGCTTCCTCCAGGAGATCCCCGGGGAGCTGATCGAGTGGCGGCAGTCGCCCGGCGCGGCGACGTCGCGCGGAGGCACCCAGCCGCGGGCCCTGAACGCGCAGCGCCCCGGCTTCGGCCGCTCCCGCTCGAACTCCGAGTTCCGCGAGGCGCTCGCCGCGGCGCCGAAGGCCAAGGCCGAGTTCCCCAACCGCATCACGGGCATGGTCCGCGACAACGGCGACCTCGAGCTGATCGCGGGCGACCGCATCCGGCACACCGACTTCGGCGAGGGCCGCGTGAACGCGGTCACCGGCGAGGGCACCAAGCGCGTCGCGCACGTGCTGTTCGACCAGGTCGGCGCGAAGAAGCTGCTGATCAAGGTCGCTCCGATCGAGAAGCTGTGAGGCGCGCGGCGTCGTGAGGCCGCGGGTCGGACGCCGGTCTCGGAGCGACGCCGCGGCGCGGTTCGCGACCGAGGCGTTCTCGCCGGCGGTGCTCGCGGTCGTCGTGCCGATCGCGGTCGGGGCGCGGGTCGCGGATCCGCCCCTCGTGGGAGTGGGATGGGGCGCACTCGCGGCGCTGTTCGTCGGCGTCCTGCCGTACCTCGCGATCCGGCTGCTGCTGCGCGCCGGGCGGATCACGGGCGACCACCACGTCCCGGAGCGACGCGAGCGCGCTCTGCCGATCGCCCTGGCGCTCGTGTCGATCGTGGTCGGCCTCGTGCTGCTCGCGGCACTCGGGGCTCCCGCCGCGGTGACGACCTTCGGCCTCGTCACCGTCGCGGTCGTCGTGGCGGTCGGAGTGGTCAACCTCGCGTGGAAGCTGTCCGGCCACGCCGCGGTCGTCGCGACCTGCGCCGTCGTGGTGCTGATCGCCTACGGACCGTGGTCGCTGCTCGTATCGGTGCCCGTCCTGCTCTGGACCGGCTGGTCGCGCGTGCGGCTCGGCGCGCACACTCCGGCGCAGGTCGCGGCGGGCGCGGCGACCGGCGCGGTGCTCGCCTCCGTGGTCTGGTCGCTGCTCGGCTGACGGCTCGCCGCCACGAGATGCCACTCCGGTACGAGACACGCCGCGAGGCGCGTACCGGAGTGGTATCTCGGAGGGACGGTCAGGAGTAGCGGGCGACCAGTTCGCGCTTGAGCACCTTCCCGCTCGGGCCCAGCGGCAGGGCGTCGACGAACTCGATGCGGCGGGGGAACTTGAAGGCGGCGAGGTGCTCGTTCGCGAAGGCGATCAGCTCGTCGGCGCCGACCTCGGCCGACGGGGCGAGGACCACGGCGGCGACGATCTCCTGCCCGTGCATCTCGTCCGCGACTCCGAAGACCGCCGCATTGGCGACGGAGGGGTGGCCGATCAGCACCTCCTCCACCTCGCGCGGGTACACGTTGTAGCCGTTGCGGATGATCATGTCCTTCGTGCGGTCCAGGATCCGCACGTAGTCCTCGTCGTCCTTCGTGCCGAGATCGCCGGTGCGGAACCAGCCGTCGACGACGGCCTCGGCGCTCGCCGCCGCGTTGCCGAGGTAGCCCTTCATCAGGTTGTGGCCGCGCACGACGATCTCGCCGAGCTCGCCGCGGGGGAGCAGCTCGATCCGATCGGTCACCTCGGGTCGGGCGACCTCGACCTCGACGCCCCAGATCGGAGTGCCGACGGTGCCGGCGCGCGGCGGGACCCCCACGTGGTTGAAGGTGGCGACGGGGGAGGTCTCGGTGAGCCCGTAGCCCTCGTAGATCTCGACCCCGAACACCTCGCGGAACCGCTCGATGATCGCGAGCGGCAGCGATGCTCCTCCGGAGACCGCGTAGCGCAGCGGCGGGCGATCCGGCCGTCTGGTCGCGGCGTCGAGCAGCGCCACGTACATGGTCGGAACGCCCTCGAACACCGTGCACTCGTGCGCGATCATCGCCTCGAGAGCGGCGTCGCCGTCGAACTTCGGCACCAGCACCACCGTCGCCGCCGTGCGGAAGGCCGTGTTCATCGCGCAGACCTGCCCGAAGGTGTGGAACAGGGGCAGCGCGCCGAGGACGACGTCCCCGCGGTGCAGGTCGAAGGTGTTCATCAGCAGCACGTCCGACTGCGACACGATCGCGAAGTGCGTCCCCTCCGCTCCCTTCGGACGGCCCGTCGTGCCGCTCGTGTAGAGGATCGTCGCGGTGTCGGAGGGCTCGCGCGGGACGTATCCGTCGATCGGAGCGGCCTCGGCGGCGAGGTCCTCGAGACGAGGGAACGGCCACCCGGTGCCGTCCGGCACCATCACGCTGAGCACGGGGACGTCGACGAGAGCGGCCCCGGCCGCCCCCTCGGGCAGGAGCGGTGCAGCGCAGATCAGCGCGGAGGCGCCGGAGTCGCGGAGCACGTACGCGATCTCGTCGTGCTTGAGGAGGGCGTGCACCGGCACGACCACCGCCCCGAGCGCGAGGACGGCGAAGTAGCCTCGCGGAAAATCGGGCACGTTCGGCACGAGCAGCGCGACGCGATCGCCGGGACCGATCCCGTGGGCGCGCAGGGCTCCGGCGTAGGCCCGGGTCTGGTCCCAGAGCGTGGCGTAGTCGACGGCGAGCGGACCCACGCGGATCGCGATCGTGGTCGGCGTCCGTCGCGCCGCCTCCGCGAGGATCGCGGCGACCGAGAGGGTGCCGAAGCCGGTCGGGGCGGGCGGGGCCGCGGGAGCCTCCGCAGGTCGTGGTTCGGCGATGCTCATGGGTGCTCCCGTCGTCGTCGACAGCCGCGGCGGATGCCGGGTGGTTCACCGTAGGACCGGCGCGTGCCCCGTTCAAGGGATCCCACCGGATGCTCAGCGCGTCAGTGCGCGGTGGCGGAGGATCACGAGGGGACCCGGCACGGTCAGCGCGAGGCTGTGACTGACGGAGCCGAGCAGCAGCCGCAGGAACGCGCCGCGTCCGTGGCTGCCGACGACCAGCAGCCGCGCCTCCGCGGCGACCTCGCTCAGCTTCTCGACGGGGTTGCCGCGCACGAGCAGGTGCCGGATCTCGAGGTCGGGGCAGCTCTCGCCGAGGCCGACGAGGGACTCCGCGAGCACGAGGTCCTCGTCCTCCTCGATCGCGTCGATGACGCGGCGCTCGACCGGCACCGAGTCGGCCCACGCTCCGGGCAGCTGCCAGGCGTGGAGGGCGAGCAGGGGCTCGCCGAGCCGGTCGGCCTCCTTCGCCGCGAGCCTGATCGCCTCAAGCGAGACCTCGGATCCGTCGACGCCGACCGCGACTCCGCTGCGCCCCGTCGAGGCGGGTCCGGGGATGAGCGCCACCGCCGACCGCGATGCGGCGGCGACCCGGACGGCGACCGGCGCGGCCACCGAGAGTCCGCGCCGGGAGAGCGGATGCGCGCCCAGCACCAGCAGGGCGCCGGCGGGCGCGGCGTCGGCGAGCACGTGCACGGGATCGCCGTCGAGCAGCCTCACCCGTACGGGGACCCCGGCGTACTCCCGCTCGGCGAGGGCCCGCGCCTCCTCCAGCACCGCACCCGCCGCGCGGCGCTGCTCGGCGGCCGCCTCGGCGATCCGGCCGCGCGCCGGCTCGACGACGCCCACGAGCTCCGCGGGCAGCCGATGGCCCCGCGCGTAGTCGAGCGCCCAGCGCAGGGCGTCCGTGCTCCGATCCGATCCGCTGACTCCGACCACGACCGCGTCCATGCTGCGCCTCCTCATCGAGTGCTGCTCCGAGCCGCATTCTCCTCCACCGCAGGCCTCGGCGGGAGTGCTGGAGCCGGATCCGAGGGGCGCCGTAGGGTCGTGGCATGCGAGGCGAGGCGACCCTGTACACGGATGCGATCGCGACGGCTCCGTTCGCCCTCGCGGTCATCGCGGAGGCGACCGGGTCGCGGGTGATCGGAGCGCGCACCGCGGATGCGCACGTCCCCCTCTACAGCGGGCCGACGAGCGCCCGGGTCTCGGTCGCGGGCTTCGGCGACAGCGTGCCGATCGCCGTCGACGTGCGCGACGAGCGGGGCGTCGAGGAGGCGCGGGCCGCCGCGCAGGCACTGGGTCTCGAGCTCGCCGCCTATGCGGGCTGGAGCATCACGGCAGGGTTCTAGAGAGAGGACTCGCGGCGCACCTGCGCCAGGTAGAAGCGACTCGGCGACGTCCGCACGACCGCCGGGAGCCGACGGTAGACGGCGAAGGTCATGCCGAGCGCCCGGTCGAAGCGCCGCTGCTGCCGCTCGCTCCAGCGGAAGCCGAACGCTTCCCGCAGCGCCGGCGGGAGGAGCCCCGCGGTGATCAGCCGCAGGTACGGGCCGAGCGGGCGGAGGTACCACGCGGCGATCGCTCCACCGAGGAGGTCGTGCGCGACGCGGCGCGCATCCGGCGTGACGCGCAGGCGCTCCACCTGCTCGTCCCAGTAGGCGTCGAACGCCGCCCGGTCGGCCGGCCAGGCCGCGTCCGCCATCTGCAGCGAGGTGCCGACCACCCGCGAGCGGTCGACGAGATCGTCCGCCTGCTCCCGGGTCATCGGCCCGAACGCGCCCTCGTACAGCTGCAGCATCGACTGCGTGAGGGTCGCCGCGACCCAGCGCTGCAGCTCCGGATCGAAGGCGCTGTACCCGGGGCCGCGGACCGGGCCGTGCGCGCGGTTCACCCGGCGGCGCACCGCGCGGACGTCGTCCGGGGAGCCGTAGTGCAGCGCGTAGAGGTAGGAGAGGGTGCCGTGCAGGCGTCCCAGCGCCCGGTGGACGAAGTCGGAGTGCTGGGCCACGCCCGCGCCGACAGCGGGATGCGCGATCTGCAGCAGGATCGCGCGGGCGCCGGCGATCAGGAAGACGCCCTCGCGGAACACGTCGCGCTGCGCTCGGGAGCGGCGACGGAGCAGGGGCATGCGACCACGCTACGCGGCGCGGGAAGCGCTCAGGGCGTGCGGAGTAGAGTTGTCGCGGCCCAGGACTGTGCCGAGACTCCGGCGCAGACGGGCCGCATCGGACTCGAAACGCAAGCGCGCTCGGCGCGGAATGGGAATGCAGCGTGGATCTCTTCGAATACCAGGCCCGTGATCTGTTCGAGAAGTACGGCGTCCCCGTGCTCCCCGGCATCGTCGCCGATACGCCCGAGGAGGTGCGCGCCGCGGCCGAGAAGCTCGGCGGCGTGACCGTCGTCAAGGCGCAGGTGAAGATCGGCGGACGCGGCAAGGCCGGCGGAGTCAAGGTCGCCAAGACCGCCGACGACGCCGAGGAGGCCGCGAAGTCGATCCTCGGCCTCGACATCAAGGGCCACGTCGTCAAGCGCGTCATGGTCGCCGGTGGCGCCCGCATCGCCCAGGAGTTCTACTTCTCGGTGCTGCTGGACCGCGCCAACCGCTCCTACCTCTCGCTCACCTCGTACGAGGGCGGCATGGAGATCGAGCAGCTCGCCGTCGAGCGTCCCGAGGCGCTCGCGCGCGTCGAGGTCGTCGCCGGCCAGGGCATCGACCTCGCCAAGGCCGAGGAGATCGCCCGCGCGGCGAAGTTCCCCGAGGAGCTGATCGGCAAGGTCGCCCCGGTCCTCGTGAAGCTCTACGACGTCTACACCGGCGAGGACGCGACCCTCGTCGAGGTGAACCCGCTCGTCCTCACCGAGGAGGGCGACATCGTCGCACTCGACGGCAAGGTCTCGCTCGACGAGAACGCCGGCTTCCGCCACCCCGAGCACGCTGCGCTCGAGGACAAGGACGCCGCCGACCCGCTCGAGGCGAAGGCCAAGGAGAACGACCTCAACTACGTGAAGCTCGACGGCGAGGTCGGCATCATCGGCAACGGCGCGGGCCTGGTCATGTCGACCCTCGACGTGGTCGCCTACGCGGGCGAGCGCCACGGCGGCGTGAAGCCCGCCAACTTCCTCGACATCGGAGGCGGAGCGTCCGCCCAGGTCATGGCGAACGGCCTCGACGTGATCCTCGGCGACGAGCAGGTCAAGAGCGTCTTCGTCAACGTCTTCGGCGGCATCACCGCGTGCGACGCCGTCGCCAACGGCATCCTGCAGGCGCTCGAGATTCTCGGCGATACCGCGACCAAGCCGCTCGTCGTCCGCCTGGACGGCAACAAGGTGGAGGAGGGCCGCGCGATCCTGCAGGCCGCCGCCAACCCGCTCATCACGCTCGCCGCGACCATGGACGAGGGCGCCGACAAGGCCGCCGAACTCGCCGCCGCGTAACGGACCCGACGACTCAAGGAATCAGAGAACAAGCATGTCGATCTTCCTCACCAAGGACTCCAAGGTCATCGTCCAGGGCATCACCGGCGGCGAGGGCACCAAGCACACCGCGCTGATGCTCAAGGCCGGGACCAACATCGTCGGCGGCGTGAACGCGCGCAAGGCCGGCACGACCGTCACCCACGGCGACGTCGAGCTGCCCGTCTTCGGCACCGTCAAGGAGGCCATCGAGGCCACCGGTGCCGACGTCTCCATCGCGTTCGTCCCGCCCGCCTTCTCGAAGGACGCCGTCATCGAGGCGATCGACGCCGAGATCGGCCTCCTCGTCGTCATCACCGAGGGCATCCCGGTGCAGGACTCGGCCGAGTTCTGGGCGTACGCGCAGGAGAAGGGGAACAAGACCCGCATCATCGGCCCGAACTGCCCCGGCATCATCACGCCGGGCGAGTCGCTCGTGGGCATCACCCCCGCGACGATCACGGGCAAGGGCCCCATCGGCCTCGTCTCGAAGTCGGGCACCCTGACCTACCAGATGATGTACGAGCTGCGCGACCTCGGCTTCTCGACCGCCATCGGCATCGGCGGCGACCCGATCATCGGCACGACGCACATCGATGCGCTCGCCGCGTTCGAGGCCGACCCCGAGACCAAGGCGATCGTCATGATCGGCGAGATCGGCGGCGACGCCGAGGAGCGCGCGGCCGACTTCATCAAGGCGAACGTCACCAAGCCGGTCGTCGGCTACGTGGCGGGCTTCACGGCTCCCGAGGGCAAGACGATGGGCCACGCCGGCGCCATCGTCTCGGGCTCCGCGGGCACCGCGCAGGCCAAGAAGGAGGCCCTCGAGGCCGCGGGCGTGAAGGTCGGCAAGACGCCGTCCGAGACCGCCGCGCTGCTGCGCGAGGTCTACGCGTCGCTGTAGCCACTGGCGCGTCCGAACGGGCGGGATCCGCTGCTCCGGCAGCGATCCCGCCCGTTCGCGCGTTCCGGGGTACCGTCGCGGTGTGACCCGCAGACTCGGCCTCGACTTCCTCACCTTCGTCCCGTATCCGGAGGGGCCCGAGCAGCCGGGCGACGCCGCGCGCAGCCTGGAGGACGGGCTCGCCCTCTTCGAGCTCGCCGAGGAGCTCGGCTACGGCACCGGCTGGGTGCGGGTGCGCCACTTCGAGCGCTTCCTGGCCTCGCCGATGACCTTCTTCGCGGCCGCCTCGCAGCGCACGCGGCGCCTCCGCCTGGGCACCGCCGTCATCGGCGCGCGCTACGAGGCGCCGATCCGCCTCGCCGAGGACGCGGCGACCGTCGACCTGCTGTCGGGCGGCCGCCTCGATCTGGGGGTGAGCAGCGGATTCGCGCACCTCGCGTCGGTTTTCGACGGGGTCTTCGGGCAGGGCGAGGGCGAGTTCCGTGCCGAGGCTCAGGAGCGGATCCGCCGGCTGCGCGAGGCCCTCTCGGGCGAGGTTCTCGGGATCGCGGAGTCGGCGCTGATGTCGGTGCCGGTCGGCGATCCGCTCATTCAGCATCCGCACGCCCCGGGACTCGCGGACCGGATCTGGTACGGCGCCGGCACCGTCTCCTCCGCGGTGCGCGCCGGCGAGCAGGGCATGCACCTGCAGGTCTCCACCCTCAACACGGAGGAGACCGGTCTGCCGTTCGCCGAGCAGCAGGCGGTGCAGATCCGCGCCTACCGCGAGGCGTTCCGCGCCGCGCATCCCGAGCGGACCTCGCGCGTCACCGCCGGCCGCATCGTGCTGCCCCTCCTGGACGCCGCCGACGAGCGGGCCCACCGCGCCTTCATCGACGGCTACCTCGCGCGGATGAACGACGACGGCACGCCGCGCACGGCCGACCGCTCGATCATCGCGGCTCCCATGCGCTTCAGCCCGCTGCACCTCGGCTCGCCGGAGGAGATCGTCGCGTCGCTCGCCGCCGATCCGGCCCTCGCGGAGGCGGACTCGCTGACGCTGACGCTCCCCGCGGTGGGAGGGGTGGAGTCGCACCGCCGGATCCTGCGGACGGTGGCCGAGCGGATCGCACCCGAGCTGGGCTGGGCACCCGAGCGCTAGCCGGCGGGACGCCTCCGCTCGAGCAGGACCTGCACCGGCCGCTGCAGCAGCAGGACCAGCAGCCACCAGAGCGAGGGCGCCGCCATCGCGAGCGCGAACGCGAGCACCAGCAGACCGAACGGCACGAGCGCCCGGCGCAGGGGCGCTCCGGCGACGCCCTCCCGCAGCAGCTCCGGGCGTCGCTCCAGGTGCCTCTCGATCAGCACGAGCGCGCCGCTCATCACGACCATGGTCCCGACGTAGAGGCCGATCGTCCCGCGGGAGTCGGGGAGCAGCGCGATCACGCCCGTGGCGAAGGGGAAGAACGCCACGGCGGCGAGCCAGAGCAGATCGAGCCAGGCCAGCGGGCCGTCGTAGTCGTCGGCACGCTCGAAGACGCGGTGGTGGGGGATCCAGAACACGGCGATCAGGACGAACGACAGGGCGAACGCGAGCACCTGGTCGAGGTGGTCGTCGAGGAGCGCCGCCACGCCCCCTCCGCTCTCGGCGATCTCCGGAGCGAGCTGCACGAGCGGCAGCACCAGGAGGGTGATGGCGATGGCGACGGTCGCGTCCGAGAAGTTGACGAGGCGGTCCAGTCCCCGAGGGGTGCGGACGGGACGGGCAGAGGCCCGAGGACGCCTGCGCCTCGCCCATCGGTCCAGCGGCTCCAGGAGCAGGAGCAGCAGCAGCCAGAGCATGTTCACCGCGGGCACTGCCACCGCGAGGACGAGCGCGACGCCGAGCAGCCCGAGGACGATCAGCGGGCGGGACAGCGGCTGCGGGGCTCCGGCACCGAGCGCGGGGTCCCGGCGCAGAAGCAGCCGCATGCCGAGGGTGGCGGCGCTCGCCGCGATGACCACTCCGATGTAGAGGGCGAAGACGGACGGATCGTCGGTGAACACGGTCGAGAGCAGGTTCGCCGCGAACGGAAGGAGGACGATCGCCGCGAGCCAGACGAAGTTCACCGCGACGAGCGCGGGGGAGTAGGCGCGCACCTCCTCGAAGACGGCGTGCTGCACCAGCCACAGGCGTCCGATGACCGCGAAGGTCACGACGAACGCCGCCAGCGTGCCGGAGTGGTCCGCCAGCAGGGGGCCGAGGTCGTCGTACCCGCCCTCCTCGACGACGTCGACGAGCGGCAGCACCAGGAACGTGATCGCGATCGCCGTGACGGCGTCGCTGAAGTTCACGAGCCTGTCCAGGCCGCGCTCGGTCCGCTCCGCCGGTGTCCTCGTCACGAGTCGACAGTAGGGCGTGGCGGCGCGCGCGGCAGGAGGGCGGGAGGCCGCGCGCCGCGCCGCGACCGGACGCGGACCCGCCGGTAGGCTCGTCGCGCCTATGAACCGGATCACCGTCGCCCTCCTCGCCGCCTTCGACGCCGCGCTCTCGGCTCTCCTGGGCATCGCGATCACGCTCGTCCCGCTCACCGTCCTCTGGGCGGTGCAGTACGACACGGCCGTCGACTGGGCCGTGTTCTGGCGCCTCGCGGCCGACGCCTGGCTGATGGGCCACGGTGCCGACCTGCGGGCGAGCCTCGCCCCCGACTCGGCGCTCGCTCTGGGGCTGCCCGGCGGCACGGACGCCTTCACCGTCACGATCGCGCCCCTCGCCTTCGCGCTGCTCGCGATCCTCCTCGGCGCCCGCACCGGTCGACGGGCGCAGGAGTCGCCGTTCCGCTTCATCGGGTTCACCGCGGCGATCGCGACCTACTTCGCCATCGCGTTCCTGGTGACACTCGGGTCCGCCACGGAGTCGGCGACGATCGCCCCCGTGCAGGGTGCCGTCCTGCCGCCGCTCGTGTTCGGTCTCGGCGTCGCGATCGGAGCGGTCCTCCACTCCGCCCGCAGCGGCGAGAGGGACCGCCTCGGCGAGCTGGTCTCGGACGCGGCGGCCCGGCTGCCGGAGCCCGCGCTGCCGCTCGTGCTCACATCGCTGCGAGCCGGAGCGCTGGCGGCGGCCGGCGTCGTCGGCGCTGCCGCGGTGCTCGTCGCCGTGCTCCTCGTCGTCGGATACACCTCGGTCGTCGCGCTCTACGAGGGTCTGGGCTCGGAGGCGCTCGGCGGGCTCGTGCTGACGCTCGGGCAGCTGGCCTTCGTGCCCGACCTCGTGATCTGGGCGGCGAGCTGGCTGATCGGGCCGGGCTTCGCACTCGGCGCGGGCTCGTCGGTCGGACCGGCCGGGACCCTGCTCGGGCCCGTACCGTCGATCCCGTTCCTCGGAGCCCTGCCGCAGGGCGACCTGCCGTTCGGGTTCCTCGGACTCCTCGTCCCGATCCTCGCCGGGTTCCTCGCGGGATGGCGCGTCCGCCGCCCGCTGATCGAGGCGCTCGACGGCCGCTCCCTGCTGCGCTGGGGCGCGGTCGCGGCGGCCGGCACCGGGGTGGTCGGGGGCGTCGTCCTCGGGCTGCTCGCCTGGGCGGCGGCGGGCTCCGCCGGACCGGGGCGGCTCGCGGTCGTGGGGCCGGATCCGCTCGTCGTCGGCGCGATCGCCGCACTGGAACTGGCCCTCGCCGCCGGGCTCGGCCTCGCCGCGGGCAGGCCCGCGCGCGACTGAGCGCGGTGGTCCCGGGCGGAGGCCTCCCCCTAGACTTGCGCAGTGCTGAAGCTCGTCGTACTGATCTCCGGCGGCGGTTCCAACCTCCGCGCCCTCCTGGAGGCGACCCGGGACGACCGCTTCCCGGCGCGCGTGGTCGCCGTCGGCAGCGACACCGACGCCGAGGGGCTGCGGCACGCGGAGGCGTTCGACGTCCCCTCCTTCACCGTCACCCCGCACGCCTTCGCCTCCCGCGACGCGTGGGGCGAGGAGCTGCTCGCGAGCATCCGCGAGTGGGAGCCCGACCTCGTGGTCTGCGCGGGATTCATGCGGATCCTGCCTCCCGTCGTCGTCGACGCCCTCAGCCCGCGGATGATCAACACCCACCCCGCCCTGCTCCCGCTGTTCCCCGGTGCCCACGCCGTGCGCGACGCGCTCGCGGCCGGCGCGACCGAGACCGGGGTCACCGTGCACGTGATCGACACCGGAGTCGACACCGGCCCCGTGATCGCCCAGGAGAGCCTCGCCGTGCTCCCCGGCGAGAGCGAGCACGCTCTGCACGAGCGCATCAAGACCATCGAGCGTCGCCTGCTGGTGCAGACGGTGCTCGACATCGCCCACGGAACCGTCGATCTCGAGGAGCTCGCCCGAGCATGAGCATCACCGCCCACGACCCCAGCAGCTACGACGACCGCGACGTCGTCCCCGTCCGCCGAGCGCTGATCTCGGTCAGCGACAAGACCGGGCTCCTCGAGCTCGCGGCGGCGCTCGCCGCCTCCGGTGTCGAGCTCGTCTCGACCGGATCGACGGCCGCGACGATCCGCGACGCGGGCCACGAGGTGACCGACGTCTCCTCCGTCACCGGCTTCCCGGAGTCGCTCGACGGCCGCGTGAAGACGCTGCACCCCGCCGTGCACGCCGGCATCCTCGCCGACCTCCGTCTCGCCTCGCACCGCGAGCAGCTCGAGCAGCTCGACATCGCCGCGTTCGAGCTCGTCGTCGTCAACCTGTACCCGTTCCGCGAGACGGTCGCCGGCGGAGCGGACCCCGCGACCGTCGTCGAGAACATCGACATCGGCGGGCCGGCGCTCGTCCGCGCGTCAGCGAAGAACCACGCGAACGTGGCGATCGTCGTCGACCCGGCCGACTACTCCGGAGTCGTCGCCGCCCTGGCCGACGGCGGCACCACCCTCGCCGCCCGCCGCACCCTCGCGGCCCGCGCCTTCGCTCACACCGCCTCGTACGACTCCGCCGTCGCCGCCTGGTTCGCCGGGCGGGAGGGCGACGGATCGGAGTTCGGCGGCGCCGTCGAGATCCGCGGCACCCTGAAGCAGGTCCTCCGCTACGGCGAGAACTCGCACCAGAAGGCCGCGCTCTACGTGTCGCCCGACGGCACCGGCATCGCCCAGGCCGAGCAGCTGCACGGCAAGGAGATGTCGTACAACAACTTCGTCGACGCCGACGCGGCCGTCCGCGCGGCCTACGACTTCGTGCTCCCCGCCGTCGCGATCATCAAGCACGCGAACCCCTGCGGCATCGCGATCGCGAGCACGAAGGCCATCGACCCCATCGCCTCCGCGCACCGCCGGGCCCACGAGTGCGACCCGGTGTCGGCCTTCGGAGGCGTCATCGCCGCAAACCGCCCCGTCACCCTCGCGATGGCCGAGACGGTCAAGGAGATCTTCACCGAGGTGCTGGTCGCCCCCGCCTTCGAGCCCGAAGCGCTCGAGGTGCTCAAGACCAAGAAGAACCTGCGGCTGCTGCAGCTCCCCTCCTTCTACGCCCCCGTCGAGACCGAGTTCAAGCAGATCTCGGGCGGCGTCCTCATCCAGGAGCCCGACCGCTTCACCGGCGGACCCGGCGAGGTCAGCTCCGGCTGGGAGCTCGTCGCCGGCGAGCCCGCCGACGCCGACACGCTCCTCGACCTCGAGTTCGCCTGGAAGGCCTGCCGCGCCGTGAAGTCCAACGCGATCCTCCTCGCCAAGGGCGGCGCCTCCGTCGGCGTCGGCATGGGCCAGGTCAACCGCGTCGACTCCTGCCACCTCGCCGTCACCCGCGCCGGCGACCGCGCCCCCGGCTCCGTCGCCGCCTCCGACGCCTTCTTCCCCTTCGCCGACGGCCTCGAGGTCCTCCTCGCCGCCGGAGTGAAGGCCGTCGTCCAGCCCGGCGGATCGGTCCGCGACGCCGAGGTCATCGACGCTGCGAAGCGCGCGGGGATCACGATGTACACGACGGGGGAGCGGCACTTCTTTCACTGAGCGCTTCGCGCTCAGTGGGTGCTTTTCTCCACGCCGCTCCTCGCGCGGCGTGGCGCGGTCGGCTTCGCGACGGGGTGCGTTCCAGGGAGCGGGGAGCGTCGCCCGCCGTGGGAATCGCTTGGCACGCGATTCCCGCTGAGCGGGCTCGCCCTTCGGGCATCGACCCATCTAGGACTCGGAGCCTGCCGGGAGTCGGGGTGTGCCTCGCCCTGCGGGCGTCGAGTTTCCGTGTTCTCGCCCTGCGGGCGTCGAGTTGTCGTGTTCTCGCCCTGCGGGCGTCGAGCTGACGTGTGCCTCGACACGAGGGCGCCGGGTTCCTGAACGCCTCGGCTTCGAGGGTGTCGAGTGCTGCGTCGGCGGACGGCGCTGTCGAGCAGTGAGTGGTCGCGATCCGGGCGCAGGTCGGTGGGTGGAGAGCGTTTCGCGTCCAGTCGGCGGCGGACGCGGGGGTGACTGGTCGTGAAGCGGTGCTCGGGCGGGGGCGGGGGCCCGGCGCGCGCCCAGTCGTGAGGCTCGGGCAGGACGGTGCTTCGTGCGGCAGTCGCGGCGGCGCGCCTGAGAGGTGTCGAGGGGGCGGACGGGGAGGGGCGGAGGAGAGCGCGTAGGGTCGGCGGGTGCCTACCGACTCGACGCCCGACTCCGTGACCGCCCCCACGCTCGGACGGAGGGTGCTGCCGGCGATCGCCGCGGCGGCGGCAACGGCGATCGCGGCGCACAGCGCGAACCTGCTCGCGTTCTTCGTCGGCAACCAGCTGCAGCCCTCGTCGCTGCCGCAGGTGAACGCCTACTTCCTGCTCTCGACCGTCCTGGCCTTCGTGGTGCTGGCGGTCCTGGCGGTCGCCGGACTGCTCGCGCGGCGGTGGACCGCGGCGATCGCGGGACTGCTCGCGGGAGTGGTCGGCGCTCTCTCCGGCACGCTCGTGCAGGCGTCCGCGAGCGGGACTCCGATCGACGGGACCGTCTGGATGTCGATCCTGGCGACGCTGGGCGGTCTGAACCTCCTCTTCCTGGTGGCGTTCACCGTCGCGGCCGCCACGCTCGGCCGCCGGATCGCCCTGTCGCTGGCGCCCGCCCGCGAGGAGCGGGAGGCGCCCGCGCGCCGCATCGCGATCATCCGCCTGCCGACCCCGAACCTCGGCGACGGAGAGCTCACCCACCTCGAGCGCGTCCCGGTCGACCAGGTGGCCGCCGAGGCGCAGTACGAGGAGTACGTCGACGCCCTCGAGGACGCGGGGTGGGAGATCGTCCAGGCCGCGTTCGCGCCGGAGCACCCCGACTCCGTCTTCGTCGAGGACGCGGTGGTCGTGTTCGGCTCGCACGCCGTCCTCGCCCGCTCGGGTGCCGAGTCGCGCCGGGGCGAGAGCGCCGGTGCCGAGGAGGCGGCGCGGGCCCTCGACCTCACCGTGCACCGCCTGGAGGCCCCCGCCACCCTCGACGGCGGGGACGTGCTGAAGATCGGCCGGACCGTGTACGTGGGCCGCGGCGGGCGGACGAACGCCGAGGGAGTCGCGGCGCTGCGCTCGATCCTCCGCCCGCTGGGATGGACGGTGGTCGCGGTGCCGCTCACGAAAGCGCTGCACCTCAAGAGCGCGGTCACGGCTCTGCCGGACGGCACGGTCATCGGCTGGGAGCCCGTCGTCGACGAGCCGCGGCTCTTCCCCTCCTTCCTGCCGATGCCGGAGGAGCCCGGCGCGCACGTCGTCGTGCTCGACGACGACACCCTGCTGATGGCGGCCTCGGCGCCCCGCAGCGCCGAGCTCCTCCGCGGGCTCGGCTACACCGTCGTCGCGGTCGACATCTCGGAGTTCGAGAAGCTGGAGGGCTGCGTGACCTGCCTGTCGGTGCGCGTGCGCTGACACGGCGGGGAGCGGTGGCCCGGTGCGGGAAGCGGGCCGACCCGCCGAGGACGCCATCCCGCGACAGCGTCCCCCGGCCCGGGTGGACACCTCCGCGAGACCGGGTATAGCCTGCAAGGCTGCCCGGAGCCGGACTCCGCGGCACTCGTCCTCTCCGGCGCCCGACAGCGCCCTCCGCTCCTCGCCGCGAAAGCACTCCTGTGTCCGCACCCTCCTCCCCGTCCGCACCGTCGTCCCCGTCCGTACCGTCGTCCCCGACAGTCCAGCGCCCCCGCACGCTGACAGTGCTGCTGCGCCTGCTGCCGTTCGTCGGCGACACCCTGCCGCGCCTGAGCCTCGGCATCGTGGTCGCCCTGGTGGCCAGCCTCGTCTCGCTGGCGATCCCGATCGTCCTCCAGCGACTCGTCGACGGGCCGCTCACCGAGGGAGCGAGTTCCGGTGATCTCGGTCCGCTGATCGGACCCGTGCTGCTGGTCCTCGGACTCGGCGTGCTCGAGGCGGTCGCGATCGCCCTGCGCCGCCGGATGGTGCTGACCCCGAGCACGCGGGTCGAGGCCCGGATGCGCACCGCGCTCTACCAGCGCCTGCAGGACCTGCCCGTCTCGTTCCACGACCGCTGGCAGAGCGGGCAGCTGCTGTCCCGTGCCGTGAGCGACCTCAGCCTCATCCGCCGCTGGATCGCCTTCGGCTTCGTGCTGCTGGTCGTGAACGCCCTGACGATCCTCGTCGGCTTCGGCGTGCTCGTGTACTGGAACCCGATCCTCGGCGTCCTCTTCATCGTCTGCTCGATCCCCGTCTGGATCTACGGCTTCCTCTTCGAGAAGCGCTACTCGAGCATCGCCCGTCGCAGCCAGGACCAGGCCGGCGATCTGGCGACCACCGTCGAGCAGTCGGTGCACGGCATCCGCGTGCTGAAGGCGTTCGGCCGCGGCAAGCACGCCCTCGAGGGCTTCGCCGATCAGGCGGAGCTGCTGCGCGGCACCGAGATCGCCAAGGCCAAGGCCATCGCGGGGATCTGGCTGATCCTCCTGCTCGTGCCCGATGTGGCGTTCGCGCTGTGCCTGCTCGGCGGAGTGTTCCTCGCCGCCGACGGTCAGCTGAGCGTCGGCGAGCTGTTCGCCTTCTTCGCCACCGCCACGGTGCTGCGCTGGCCGGTGGAGTCGATCGGGTTCCTCCTGTCGATGACCTTCGACACGCGCACCGCCGTCGACCGCTACTTCGAGGTGATGGACAGCCGCAACACGATCACCGACCCGGAGGCGCCCGAGACGATCGCCCGGCCGCGCGGCCGGGTCGTGTTCCGCGACGTCCACTTCCGCTACCAGGACGCACCCGCCAGCACCGCCGACCTGCTCGACGGCGTCGACCTCGAGGTCGAGCCGGGCGAGACGATGGCCCTGGTCGGAGTGACGGGGTCGGGCAAGACGACGCTGACCGCGCTCCTTCCCCGCCTCTACGACGTGACCGCCGGCTCGATCGAGATCGACGGAGTGGACGTGCGCCGCTTGCGCCGCGAGGAGCTCCGCTCGCAGGTGGGCATGGCCTTCGAGGACGCCACGCTCTTCTCGACGTCCGTCCGCGAGAACGTGCTCCTCGGGCGTCCCGAGGCGAGCGAGGAGGAGCTGCTCGAGGCGCTCGAGATCGCCCAGGCCGACTTCGTGCACTCCCTCCCCGACGGCCTCGACACCACGGTCGGCGAGGAGGGGATGAGCCTCTCGGGCGGGCAGCGGCAGAGGCTGGCCCTCGCCCGGGCGATCGCCGCGCGGCCGTCGGTGCTGGTGCTCGACGACCCGCTGTCGGCGCTCGACGTCGACACCGAGGCCCGGGTCGAGGCGGGCCTGCGCCGCGTCCTCGGCGACACGACCGCCCTGATCGTCGCCCACCGTCCGTCCACGGTCGCGCTCGCCGACCGCGTCGCGCTCCTCGAGGAGGGGCGCGTCACCGCCGTCGGCACCCACAGCGAGCTGCTGGCGACGAGCCCCCACTACCGCTTCGTCGTCTCGAGCCTCGAGGAGGACGAGCAGTCCAGGGCCCCCGGCGCCGAGCGCGTCGGCTCCCGGCCCGCCCCGATCGATCAGGAGAGCACCTCATGAGCACGCTCGGCTCCCTCGAGGAGCGCGACGACCTCACGCGCGCGGAGTCCGCGGCGATGCGCCGCCGCTCCCTGCGACTCCTCGGGTCGCTGCTGCGGCCGCTGCGGGTGCGACTGATCCTGACGGCGGTGGTGGTCGTGGTCTCCGCCGCGGCGCAGGTCGCCGGACCGGCGCTGATCGCAGCCGGCATCGACAACGGACTGCCCGCGGTGCTCGACGGCGATGCGACTCCGCTGCTGCTCGCCGTCGGCGCGTACATCCTCACCGGCCTCACCGGCGCCCTCCTGGTCGCCTGGTACACGGTGCTGTCGGCGCGGGTGAGCCAGGCGATCCTCCTGGACCTCCGCAAGCGCGTGTTCCTGCACACGCAGAGGCTCAGCCTCGAGTTCCACGAGAACTACACCTCGGGCCGCATCATCTCGCGGCAGACGAGCGACCTCGACTCGATCCGCGAGCTGCTCGACTCGGGCATCAACCAGCTCGTCCAGGGCGCGCTCTACATGGGCTTCGTGGCGATCGCGCTCGTCTCGCTCGACCCGCCGAGCGGTCTCGTGCTCGCCTGCGCACTCGTCCCGCTGGCGATCCTGACCCGCTGGTTCCAGAAGCGGTCGCAGGCGCTGTTCCGCGGCACCCGCGTCGCGTCGTCGCGGCTGATCGTGCAGTTCGTCGAGACGATGACCGGCATCCGCGCCGTGCAGGCCTTCCGCACCGAGCCGCGCAACGAGTCGGTGTTCGGCGAGCTCGTCGAGCGCTACCGCGTCACCTACAAGCGCGTGTTCGCCCTCTTCGGGACCTTCGATCCCGGCCTCGTGCTGATCGGCAACGTCACGGTCGCGGTCGTCCTGCTGCTGGGCGGCATCCGCGTGCTCGACGGCGGACTCGAGATCGGGGCCCTGCTCGCGGTCCTGCTCTACACGCGCCGGTTCTTCGATCCGATGGAGGAGATGGCGATGTTCTACAACTCCTACCAGTCGGCCGCCGCGGCCCTCGAGAAGATCTCGGGCGTGCTGGCGGAGGAGCCGAGCGTGCCGGATCCCGCGCGCCCGGTCGACCTCTACGAGGCGCGGGGGCGCATCGGGTTCGAGGGCGTCCGCTTCGCGTACACGGCCGATCGCGAGATCCTGCCGCGCTTCGACCTCGACATCCCCGCCGGGCAGACGATCGCCCTGGTCGGATCGACCGGCGCGGGCAAGTCGACCCTGGCGAAGCTGCTCTCGCGCTTCTACGACCCGACCGACGGAGTGGTGACCCTCGACGGCGTCGATCTGCGGCAGCTGCATCCGAAGGACCTCCGCCGCGCGATCGTGATGGTGACACAGGAGGCGTACCTCTTCTCGGGGTCCGTCTCCGACAACATCGCGATCGGCCGGCCCTCGGCCACCTACGACGAGATCGTGGGCGCTGCGAAGGCGGTCGGGGCGCACGAGTTCATCGTGTCGCTGCCGGACGGCTACGACACCGACGTCAACAAGCGCGGCGGGCGCGTCTCGGCCGGGCAGCGCCAGCTGATCTCGTTCGCGCGCGCGTTCCTCGCGGACCCGGCGGTGCTCATCCTCGACGAGGCGACGTCCTCGCTCGACATCCCGAGCGAGCGGCTCGTGCAGCAGGGTCTGCAGACCCTGCTCGCCGATCGGACCGCGGTGATCATCGCGCACCGGCTGTCGACGGTCGCGATCGCCGACCGGGTGCTGGTGATGGAGCACGGGCGCATCGTCGAGGACGGGACTCCGGCCGACCTGATCGCCGGGGAGGGCCGGTTCGCCGTGCTGCACGCCGCCTGGCGGGACTCGCTGGTCTAGGCGCCGGCGGGCTCATGGGTCCAGGCGTCGGCGGGCGGACCGCTCCAGCGAGCGATCCGCACGTCGACGCGGTAGCCGCTCGGCGTCTCGACCAGCGGGGTGCCCTCCCGCTCGTACTCCGCCCGGGCGCGGTCCTCGTAGCCGATCGGAGGGGCGCCGCCGGAGCGGACGACGCGCCACCACGCGGTGTCGGAGCCGTAGCGGGCCATCACGGTGCCGACCGCACGGGCGGCACGGGTCCCGAGGACCGCGGCGACGTCTCCGTAGGCCATCACGTGCCCGCGAGGGATCGAGTCGACGACGGCCAGCACGGCCGTGACGAAGTCGGGTGCGCCTCCGGCTCCTGGGTCGATCCGGTCGGACGATCCGTCGCGAGGATCCCGAGGGGTCAGAGCTTCAGAGCCCCGATGTTCTCGCCGTACGGGGTCTCGCCGACGACCTCGAAGCCGACCCAGCGGAAGAACTGGTCGGGACCGTCCTCGCCGGACTCCCAGATCACGGTGAGGGTGTCGAAGCCCCGGCTGCGCGCCTCGTCGGCGGCGGCGCGGACGGCGAAGGTGCCGACTCCGCGGCCCTGCTTCGCCGCGTCGATGTTGATGCGCCAGATGCAGCTGCGGAACTCCTCCGCGGCGTTCTCGTCGAAGTGCGCGTGGAGGAATCCGACGAGCTCGTCGCCGTCGAGGATCGCGCGCTGCCAGGCGGCTCCGGGATCGATCACGGCCGCGGCGGCGGAGTAGGAGACGGGCGCAACGAACTGCTCCTGGCCGGGTTTGAGGCTCAGGCCGTTGACGGCGGAGATGTTCGAGGCCGACAGCTCTTCCAGACGCAGTGCACTCATGCGGTCAATCTAGCGGGCCGGTCGGCGGGCGGCATCCTCCGGGCGGACGAGGTGTCGTCCGGCGACCCGGCCGCTCCCCGGAACTCTCTCGACGTCGAGACAGTTGGCCCCTCGGGTAAGCTGGCTGAGGCCGTGTGACGCGGCCGAGAGCCGCCCGTCCCGCGCAGAGGCGGGGCGCTTCACGAGACCATGGGAGAGCAATGTCCAAGATCAAGGTTGAGGGAACCGTCGTCGAGCTCGACGGCGACGAGATGACGCGGATCATCTGGCAGAAGATCAAGGACACCCTCATCCACCCGTACCTCGACGTGAACCTCGAGTACTACGACCTCGGCATGGAGCACCGCGACGCGACCGACGACCAGGTCACGATCGACGCGGCGCACGCCATCCAGAAGCACGGCGTGGGCGTCAAGTGCGCGACCATCACGCCCGACGAGGCGCGGGTCGAGGAGTTCGGCCTGAAGAAGATGTGGAAGTCGCCCAACGGCACGATCCGCAACATCCTCGGCGGCGTGATCTTCCGCGAGCCGATCATCATCTCGAACATCCCGCGCCTCGTGCCGGGCTGGAACAAGCCGATCATCATCGGCCGCCACGCCTTCGGCGACCAGTACCGCGCCACGGACTTCGTCTTCAAGGGGAAGGGCACGCTCACCGTCGAGTTCACCCCCGAGGACGGCTCCGAGCCGATGAAGTTCGAGGTCTACAAGGCGCCCGACGACGGCATCGCGCAGGTCCAGTACAACCAGGACGCGTCGATCCGCGACTTCGCGCGCTCGTCGCTCAACTACGGGCTGACCCGCAACTACCCGGTCTACCTCTCGACGAAGAACACGATCCTGAAGGCCTACGACGGCCGCTTCAAGGACATCTTCGAGGAGATCTTCCAGACCGAGTTCAAGGAGCGCTTCGACGCCGCCGGTCTGACCTACGAGCACCGCCTCATCGACGATATGGTCGCCTCGGCCATGAAGTGGGAAGGCGGCTACGTCTGGGCCTGCAAGAACTACGACGGCGACGTGCAGTCCGACACCGTGGCGCAGGGCTTCGGCTCGCTCGGCCTCATGACCTCGGTCCTCTCGACGCCCGACGGCTCCGTCGTCGAGGCCGAGGCGGCGCACGGCACGGTCACGCGCCACTACCGCCAGCACCAGGCGGGCAAGCCCACCTCGACGAACCCGATCGCCTCGATCTACGCCTGGACGCGCGGCCTCGCGCACCGCGGCAAGCTCGACGGCAACCAGGAGCTCATCGACTTCTCGCTCGCGCTCGAGGACGTCGTCATCAAGACGGTCGAGTCCGGCAAGATGACGAAGGACCTCGCGCTGCTCGTCGGCCCCGACCAGGGCTGGCAGACGACGGAGGAGTTCCTCGCGACGCTCGACGAGAACCTCAAGGCGCGCATGTCGGCGTAGCCCGCCTCCGGCTCGCAGAGCACGCTTCGGCCCGCAGGATCCTCGGATCCCGCGGGCCGACCGCGTTCCCGGGGTCCGGAGGTGCTCAGAGCACGCGGGCGAGCCGATCCAGAGCCGCCATCGCGTCCGGCCCCGAGGGCATGAGCACGACGCTCGCGGCGCCGGCGTCGTGGAGCTGCGCGATCCGTGCACGGGCAGCCGAGGGGGTGCCGACGACCGCCAGCTGGTCGACCCACTCGTCGGGCAGGTCGCGGACGAAGGCGGCGCGATCGGCGCTCCGCTCGCGCAGGGCGCGGAACTCGGCCGCGAAGGGCAGCGGGTCGATGTGCGGCGCCCAGTCCGGCTCGCCGATCCACTCGAGGCCGGGGCGGACGAGGTCGCGCGCCGCCGAGGCGTCGTCGTCGACCGCGGCCACGTTGTAGGCGACCACGCGGCCGGCCGTGCCGAGGTGCCCGCGCGCGGTGGCGAGGTACTCCGGAGTCACCGGCTCGGCGAGCACGACGCCGTCGGCGATGCGGCCGGCCAGCTCGAGCGAGCGGGGTCCGCGGACGCCGGCGAGCAGCGGCGGGAGCACCGTCGGCGGGGTCTCGAGGCGGAGCGAGTCGACCGCGACGTAGCGGCCGTCGCGCGTCGTCTCCTCGCCCGAGAGCAGGGAGCGGACGGCGTCGAACTGCTCCTCGAGGAGCGTGAGGGGGCTGGCCGGCCAGATGCGCAGGCCGCGCATCCAGTGCGGCATGCCGTGACCGATGCCGGCGTGCACGCGGCCGGGGAACAGCTCGGCAAGCGTGCCCAGCTCCATGGCGGTGAACGCGGCGGCGCGGGCGGCGGCGGGCAGGATGCCGATGCCCACGACGATCCGCTCGGTCGCGGCGAGGACGGCCGCGGCCTGGGCGATGCCGCCGCGGAAGCCGAGGTCCTCGACGACCCAGAGCTCGTCGAAGCCCGCGGCCTCGGCGCGGCGGGCGTAGGGGAGGACCTGCGAGGCGGGGAGGTCGCGGGGGAGCAGGAGTCCGACGGCGGCGTCGGGAGTCGTGGCGCGCATGCTGCCAGCGTACGGCGGTGTGGCCGCACGCGACGGCGGGGCGGCCGCTCGCGCGCGCCGCCCCGCCGGAGGGTCCGAGCTACTCCGAGTGCGCCTCGCTCAGCTGCACCTGCTCGGGGTGCGAGGTCGAGACGACCTCGATCTTGCGGGAGCGCGCCTTCTCGGACACGGGGATCGTGACCGACAGCACGCCGTTGTCGTACGACGCCGAGATGCGCTCGGTGTCGACGCCCTGGCCCAGGCTCAGCTGGCGCACGAAGGTGGCCGACTGGCGCTCCCGGGTGATCCAGGTGACTCCGTCCCCGCTCGCGACGGTGCGCTGGGCGCGGATCGTGAGCAGCTGCCCGTCGACGTCCACATCGACGGAGCCGGGGTCGATGCCCGGCAGGTCGGCGGTGAGCACGTAGTGGTCACCGTCGCGGTACAGGTCGATCGGCATGCGGCGGGGGCCCTGGCCCGAGCCGAAGAGGGCGGAGGCGAAGCGGTCGAGCTCGCGGACGGGGTCGTAGGTGACGGCCATGGGAATCACTCCATTCGGTCTGGCAACGGATGAGTCTCAAGTTGAGCCGACTCGACTCAACTGCCTCGAATATAGCACTCGACCCCGGAGAGTGCCAACGGGAGGCGTCACCCTTTCAGGTACTTCGTTACCTGTTCGTAACAGAGCCCGGCAATCGAGTTCGTAGGGTCGTTTCTATGCGGGAACCGATCCGGTTCCCAGCGACTGCGAGTAGAGGACTTCGTTTGCCGATCCAGCCCTTCCACCCACCGAGAGTCCGACGCGCGGAGAGGCGGATCCTCGCGGGTCTCGCCGTCCTCGGTGTCGCCGCCTCCGCCGCCTTCGCCGCCACGGGCGCCAGCGCCGCCCCCGTGATCGGGAGCGCCTCCCTCGTCGGCGGCCTCTCGTCGCTGCAGAGCTTCGACGACGGCGACTACGTCGTCACCCTCGTCGAGCCGTCCGCCGCGACCTACGAGGGCACCGACGCCCGCTTCGCCCGCACCGCACCGGACGCCGGCGCGCAGCTGCAGGCGCGCTCCGCTCCGGTGGAGGACTACGCCGAGCACCTGGAGAAGCGCCAGGACGCCGTCGCCGCCGCGGTCGACGCGCGGATCGGCTACCACTACACGGTGGCCCTCAACGGCTTCTCGGCCACCCTCACCGGCGCGCAGGCGAGCGTGCTCGCGAACCGCAAGGACGTCGCGCAGGTGCGCGAGATCGAGGACCTCACCCTCGACCGGGCCCGCGGTGCCGCTCAGACCGCTCCGCTGGTCACGGCGGAGCCGGGCGCCGGCACTCCCGTGCCCGACACCGGGCAGCAGCGCTCGACCGACTTCCTCGGCCTCGAGGGCGAGGGCGGCGTCTGGAACGCGGTCGGCGGCGTCGACGCCGCGGGAGCGGGCATCGTCGTCGGTGTCATCGACTCCGGCATCGCGCCCGAGAACCCCTCGTTCGACGGTCCGCCCCTGGCCACGTCGCCGGGAGCCGCGCCGTACACGGACGGCGAGACCATCACCTACCGCAAGTCCGACGGCGGCGAGTTCGTCGGAGCGTGCGAGACCGGCTCCGACTCCTCCCAGCAGTGGGACGGCGACGAGTGCAGCCAGAAGCTGATCGGCGCGCGCTGGTTCCTCGGCGACTCCGAGAAGGTCGGCTCGGACGACAACCCCGAGTTCCTCTCGCCCCGCGACGCCGACGGGCACGGCTCGCACACCGCGAGCACCGCCGCCGGCAATGCCGACGTCGAGGCGAGCGTCGACGGCTACGACTACGGCACCATCTCGGGTGTCGCCCCGGCGGCGAAGGTCGCGGCCTACAAGGTCTGCTGGAACGGCGACGTCGAGGGCACGGACGACGACGACTTCTGCTCCGGCCCCGGCATCCTCGGTGCGATCGAGGCGGCCGTGACGGACGGCGTCGACGTGATCAACTTCTCGATCGGCGGCGGCTCCGCGACCTCCACGCTGACCCTCTACGACGAGGCGTTCCTGAACGCCGCGGCGGCGGGCGTCTTCGTGGCGGCCTCCGCGGGCAACTCGGGCCCCGACGCCTCGACCCTCGACCACGCCTCGCCGTGGTACACCACGGTCGCCGCGTCCTCGATCCCGTCGTACACGGCGACCGCCACCCTGGGTGACGGCCAGGCGTTCGTCGGCGGCTCCATCTCGGTCCACGAGGACCTGGAGGCTCCGCTGGTGAACAGCGCCGACGTCGCGCGCTCGGGCACCGAGATGCCCGAGATCTGCGCGCCCGGCACGCTGGACCCGGACAAGGTGAAGGGCGCCGTCGTGGCCTGCACCGCGGGCACCACCGCGCGCGTCTCCAAGTCGGCCGAGGTCGAGCGGGCCGGCGGCGTCGGCATGCTGCTGCTGAACCCGACCCCCAACGCGCTGCACGTCGACGACCACTCGGTCCCGACCATCCAGATCGACTCCCAGGCCTACGAGGCGATCACCGAGTACGCCTCCACCGACGGCGCGACCGTCGAGCTCAGCGAGGGCAACCTCACGGGCGCCGAGATCCCCGTCCCGCAGGTCGCCGGCTTCTCGTCGCGCGGCCCGGCCGAGGCCGACGGAACCGACGTGCTCAAGCCCGACCTCACGGCTCCCGGAGTCGCGATCCTCGCCGACTCCTTCAACGAGGAGGGCGACGACCCGGCCTTCGCGTTCGAGTCGGGGACCTCGATGTCCTCGCCGCACGTGGCGGGCCTCGCGGCGCTGATCCTCGGCGTCTCTCCGACCGCCTCCCCGTCGGCCGTGAAGTCGGCCATGATGACGACCGCGTACGACAGCGTCGACCAGGCGGGGAACCCCTCCACCGACGTCTTCGCGCAGGGCGCCGGACACGTCGACCCGACCGCCTTCCTGGACCCGGGACTGCTCTACGAGAGCGGCCCGACCGACTGGATCGCGTTCCTCAAGGGCGCGGGCTACGTGTTCGACCCCGACTTCGCGGTCGACGCCATCGACCCGTCCGACCTGAACCAGCCTTCGATCGCCATCGGCTCGCTCGCGGGCACGCAGACGGTCACGCGCACGGTCACCGCGACCGGTCCCGGCGTGTACACCGCCTCGATCGACGTGCCCGGGATCGATGCCGTCGTCTCGCCCCAGACCCTGACTTTCGGGGCGGCGGGCGAGAGCGCCGAGTACACGGTCACCTTCACGACCGAGGACGCCGGGCTCGCCGAGTTCGCGACGGGCTACCTCACCTGGACGAGCGCCGAGCACGAGGTGCGCAGCCCCGTGGCCGTGCGCCCGGTGCTGCTCGACGCGCCCTTCGAGGTCTCCGGCTCCGGTTCGACCGGATCCACGACCGCCACGATCACGCCCGGCATCGACGGCGCGCTGCCGCTCTCACCGAGCGGGCTCGCCCGGGGAGTGCTGGCCGAGGACGAGTCGGCCGAGGACGGCCACTCGGGCGTCCTGCCCGCGGGGGAGACGTTCGTGACGAGCGTCGAGGTGCCCGAGGGTGCGACCTTCGCGCGCTTCGACCTCGACGCGATCGACGACACGTCCGACCTGGACCTGTACGTCGAGCTGCTGGACGCCGACGGGGAGCCTGTGGGCGAGGCCGTCTCGGCCACCGCCTCGGCCGACGAGCGGGTCGACCTCGACTCGCCGGACGCAGGCACCTACCGGGTGACCGCCGACATCTACGCGGTCGGATCCGACGACACCGTCGCCTTCGACCTGCGCAGCTTCGTCGTCACCGAGGAGGGCGGCCTCGGCTCGCTCACGACCGAGCCCGAGACCGTGGACGCCGTGCTCGGCGAGCCCACGTCGTACTCGGTCTCATGGTCGGACCTGGCGGGCCCCGCGCAGTACCTCGGGCGCATCGCCTATGCGGACTCGGGACTCGCGACGCTCGTGAGCGTCGACGTGACTGAGGACGTCTCGCCCGGACCGCAGCCGACCGCGACGCCCACGGCCGAGCCGACCGCGACCCCGACCGCGGAGCCGACCGCGACGCCCGCGCCGACCGGTGCACCGGAGCCGACCGCGTCTCCGACCGCCGGACCGACCGCCGGCCCCGCGCCGACGTCGTCGCCGACCTCCGGACCGGGCCTGCCCGGCACCGGCGGACCGGGTCACCTGCCCTCGACGGGCTTCCAGGGAGGGCTCCTCGGAGCCGCCGCGCTGGCGCTGATCGGCGCCGGAGCGGTCATCACCGGAGTCCGGCGCCGCGCCGTGGCGCTGCGTGAGGAGACCGCGGCGGAGTAGTCGCCCGCTCGACACGACGGCCGTCCTGCTCGCTCCTCCGGGAGCGGCGGGGCGGCCGTTCGTCGTCGGTGGCGCTGCCCGGAGATCGTCCGTCGTCGGTAGCGCTGCTACGAGATCGAGCGGCGCCCGGCGATGACGCCCGAGACGATCGCGACGACGCCGAACGCGATCGCGACGACCGGCTGCCCGAGATCGAGCCAGGCGAGCGCCGCGGCTCCGAAGACGAGGAGCTCGATCAGGGAGCGGCCGTAGACGTCGATCGCGAGGACGGCGCGCGGCGAGAGGAAGAGGGCCCAGACGAGAGCGGCGAGAACGGGGGCGCCGATGCCGACGACGACGTTCAGCGGCACGTCGAAGCTGCTGAAGCCCCAGAGGCCGAACGTGATCAGCGCGAACAGCTCGAGCACGAAGCGCACGACGGCGTTCGGGCCGATCCGGGGGTCGCGGTCCGCTGCGGTCGCTCTCGCTGGATTCACGCCGACCATGCTAACCGGCCCGCCCCGGCGGAGCCCGAGAGTCTCTTGCCCGCTCGGAAAGTCTCTGCAAGACTTTCCACTATGGAAAACGACGACATCCTCCGCGAGCTGTCCGCCGACCGTGCCCGTCTGGCCGACCGCGTCCGCACCCCCTGGTGGCTCGCAGTCGGCTTCGGCCTGGTCGCCGCACTCTTCGTGGTGCGCCCCGCCGCCGGCGAGGACCTGCCCGGCGGGATCCTGCCCGCGCTCGCCCTCGGCGCCGTGCTGCTCTGGGCCTACCGTCGCGCGACCGGCGTCGCGCTCGGACACCTCGGCGCGATGCCGTGGCTGCTCACCGGCGCGGCACTCGTCCTGGTGCTCGCGCTCTACAGCGTCGCCCTCGGGTTCGCCTCGTTCGATCTGCACGGCTGGGTGGCCCTGCCGACGGCGGTGGCGTTCGCGGTCGGAGTCGGCGCCACCTCCGCCTTCACCGCCTCGGCCCGCGAGCGGATGCGCCGTGTCCGCTGACGCGCGGTTCGACGAGGTCATCCACGCGCCGCTCCGGCTGCGCATCTGCGGCCTGCTGCGGGCCGGCGACGGAGTCGACTTCGGCGTCCTGCGCGACACTCTCGGAGTGAGCGACGCGACGCTCTCGAAGCATCTGAAGGTCCTCGCCGACGCCGGCTTCACGAGCAGTCTCAAGAGTTCGTCCTCCGCCCGGAGCGACTCGCGGCGCGTGACGTGGGTGTCGCTGACCCGACCCGGAGCCGCCGCGTTCGACTCGCACGTCCGGGCCCTCCGAGCCATCACCCTGGGGGAGTGACGCCTCCGCCGTCGCCCGGGCTTCCCATACTCTCGACCGGAGAGTATTCTCGTGATCATGACACCTCCGCTCCCGCCGACGGCGTTCTGGATCCTCACCGTGCTGTCGCGGGGGAGGAGGCACGGCTACGCGATCCTGGCTGAGGCCCGCGAGCTCTCGTCGGGAGACGCGGTGCTGAAGGTGCCGACGCTCTACTCCGCCCTCGAGCGCCTCGCGGCAGACGGCCTCGTGGCGGTCGACGGCGAGGAGGTGTCGGACGGACGGCTGCGGCGGTTCTTCCGGCTGACCGAGGCGGGTGGGAAGGCTCTCGCCACCGAGCTCGCCCGACTGCAGGTCATGGTCGAGCAGGGGAGCGCAGCGCTGCGCGAGCGTCCGGAGGGGGTCGTCGCGTGAGCGCAGAGCGCCGTTACCGACGCCTCCTGCGCTGGTATCCGGAGGACTGGCGGCGCGAGCACGAAGAGGTCGTCCTCGGGATGCTCCTCGACGACGCGGATGCCGCGGGCCGCGACGGCCCGGACACCGGCGAGGCGATCGGACTCGTGATCGGCGGAATCGCCCAGCACACCTGGCGGAGGAACGACCGCCGCCGTACCACCGCGACGGCGCTGATCGTCGCGGCGGTGCTGGCACTCCTCTACGCGGTCACCGTCACCTGGAGCCCGAGCACGGCGTACGCCGGCTACCTCGGTCCGTTCTCGAACCCCACCGTCCTCGTCGCCTCGGCGCTCGCCGTCGCCGCCGGTCTGGCCCTCGCCGGTCGCACCGGAGCCGCCCGCCTGCTCGCGGTCGCCTCCGTGGCGGGGCTCGTCGTGCTCGTCGTCGCCGCCGAGCGCTCGGGCTGGATGGGCCCGGGCGTCGGCGTCCTGGCCCTGCTCGCCCCGCCGGCTCTGTCGGGCGCGCTGCCGCCGAAGGGCGTCCGCGGTGCCGCGCGGGACGCGGCCGCGGCGATCGGGCTCGTTCTCGTGCTGATCGGCGCCGGGATCGCGGCGAGCTACTCCGCCCTGCTCGTCGAGCTCGTCGCCTCCGACGTGCCGCTTCCCGCCGTCGACCTCGAGATCGCCGCGTTCGCCGTCGCCGCGCCGCTCCTGGCCCTCGCCGCGAGGTGGCCGCTCAGTCGACGATCGAGGGCCGCGGGCGCCGCTACTTGAAGATGATCGTGCGCGCCCCGTCGAGCAGCACGCGGTCCTCCGCGAACCACTTGACCGCCTGGGTGAGGGTGCGGCTCTCCTCGTCCTGACCGATCGCGACGAGCTGCGCGGGGGAGTGCGAGTGGTCGACGCGCACGACGTTCTGCTCGATGATCGGACCCTCGTCGAGGTCGCTCGTGACGAAGTGGGCGGTCGCGCCGATCAGCTTCACGCCGCGCGCGTGCGCCTGCTTGTAGGGGTTCGCGCCCTTGAAGCCGGGCAGGAACGAATGATGGATGTTGATGGCGCGGCCGGCCAGGCGCGCGCAGAGCTCGGGGGAGAGGATCTGCATGTAGCGCGCGAGCACGACGAGCTCGATGTCGTGCTGCTCGACGACCTCGACGACCCGCTCCTCGAACTCCCGCTTCGACTCCGGCGACACGACCGGGCGCGACTCGAACGGCACTCCGTAGAACTCCGCGAGATCGCGCAGCACTCCGTGGTTCGACAGGATCAGCGGCACGTCCACGGCCAGCTGACCGGCGCGCTGGCGGAACAGCAGGTCGTTGACGCAGTGCGCCGCCGTCGAGGCCAGCACCAGGGTCCGGAGGGGCCGCCCGACGACGTCCAGCCGCCAGGTCATCCCGTAGTGCTCGGTGATGGGCTGGAGCGCCCGTTCGAACTCCTCGCGGGTCACCGGCGACTCGACCTGCAGGCGCATGAAGAAGCGGCCGGTGTCGGCGCTCGAGAACTGCTGGCTCTCGGTGATGTTGCCGCGCGCGTGCACGACCGCGCCCGAGACGGCGTGGACGATGCCGGGCAGGTCCGGGCACGCGAACGTGAGGGTCCAGTGGTTGCCGGGACCTCCGTCGCCGACCCCGGTGAACTCGGTGCCGGTGGGCACGGGCCGGTCGGAGGCGGGCGCTGCGGGGTCGGACTGCATCCGCCCAGGATAACGGCCGGGAGCCGTCCGTCCTGGACCCCTCCCCACGCCCGCGGGTAGGCTGGCAGCGGTCGTCGGCACTCCCCGCGGCCCCGGGCGCGCACGACGGCGCGCAGCCGATCCTCCGCCCTCGGGCCGCCACCGCCTCGAGCGGAGCCGCCGCCGCGGCAGGACTCGCCTCTCGGAGCACTCCGATGTCCTCACCCGTTCTTCCCGTCCGCACCGCGCCGCCCACCGCCCGCGACCGCTTCCCCTGGCCGCCGCTCCTCGTCCTCTCGAGCGTGATCTTCCTCTCCGTCACCGCCGAGATGATGCCCACCGGGCTGCTGCCGGAGCTCGGTGCGTCGTTCGGCGTCTCCCCGGCGCAGGCGGGTCTGCTCGTCACCGTCTTCGCGTTCACCGTGGTGCTCTCGAGCACTCCGCTGGCGCTGCTCACCCGCCGCGTGCCCCGGCGCACCCTCCTGCTCGCGGTCCTCGTCGTGCTCACGCTGGGCACGGTCGCGACGGCGCTCGCGCCCAGCTACCCCCTCCTCCTCGCGGCCCGGATCGTCGGCGGCGCGGGGCACGGGCTCTTCTGGGCCGTCGTCGGCGCCTACTCCGCCCGCCTCGTCCGCCCGCGCGATCTCGGCCGGGCGGTGGCGGTCACCTTCGCGGGCGGCACGCTCGCCTTCGTCCTCGGCGTGCCGCTGGGCACGGCGCTCGGGCAGCTCGTCGGTTGGCGGGTGTCGTTCCTGATCGTGGCCGGGCTGATGGCGGTGGGGGTCCTGCTGGTCCTCCGTGTGCTCCCGAGCGTCGAGACCCCCGTCCCGACCACCACCACGGGCTCGATCCAGGCGCTGCGGCCCGGCCGCGGCGTCGGCGCGGTCGCCGTGCTCTGTGTCGCGGTCGCCGTCGCGATGACCGGCCACTACGCCTTCACCACCTACCTCGTCCCCTTCGCGACCGAGCGGATGGAGGCGCCCGCCGGGGCGGTGTCGCCGCTGCTCTTCGTCTACGGAGCCGCCGGAGCGGTCGGACTCGTCATCGCCGGCACGCGCGCGGTCACCCGCCGACCGGTCGCCGCCCTCCTGCTCGCGCTGAGCGTCGTCCTCGTCTCGTCCGTCGTGCTGAACCTGGCGCCGGCGCAGCCCCTCCTCGCGCTGCCCGCCTTCGCGATATGGGGAGTCGCGTTCGGGGTGCTGCCCTCGCTGCTGCAGACGCGACTGCTGCAGGTGGCGGATCCGCTGATCCGCGACACCGCGACGGCGGTCTACACGGCGTCGTTCAACGCCGGGATCGGAGCGGGAGCGCTGGTCGGCTCGGTCGTCTACGGGGCGTTCGGCCTCGAGAGCACCGCCGTGGTCTACGCGGCGGGACTCGTGGTGGCCGTGGCACTGCTGGCGGGCGCGTCCTGGAGGACCCGCACCCGCGTCGTCGCCTCGGCGCCGTAGCGTCCCTCCGGGGAGGCGTACCTCACGCCGACGCGGTGCTCGCCGGCGGCGAGGTCGAGTGAGACCGTGAATCCCGGGGCTCGTGCAGAGACACTGCGCCGGAGCACGCCGTTGACGAGCACGTCCACCTGTCCGGTCGCCGACAGCACGACGAGCGGGACCCCGTCGCCGGCGCTCGCCGTGGCCGGAGCGAGCGGTCGCGGAGCCTGCAGCCGGACGGTCACCGGGGCGCTGCGCCCGTCGGAGACGGCGACGACCGTCGTGGCGCCCGGAGGGAGGGGCAGCGGCTCGATCGACCAGGTGCCGTCGGCGTCGGCGCGGGTCGAGGCGCGGACCGCGCCGCCGGCCGCGTCCTCGACGGTCACCACCGCGCCCGGAGCGGCGGTGCCGTGCGCGTCGGGGAGGAGCCTCCCGGAGGGGTCCGCTGTCAGGGCGAGAGTCGGAGGTGCGGCCGTCGGGACGGCGGTCGGCGTCGGACTCGTCGGAGCGGGGGTCGGCGTCGTCGGTGTTGGTGTCGGTGTCGGTGTTCGTGTCGGGGTCGGTGTCGGCGTTCGCGACGGGGTCGGTGCGGGGGTCGCCGGGAGCGAGGCCGTCGGTGTCGGCCGCGGCGAGTCCGTCGTCGTCGGGACGGGGGACGGGACGGCCGTCACGGGTGCGGTCGGACCGGGCTCCGGCACCACGGCGCTCGGCTCCGGCGCGGGGCGCGGGGCGGGTGCGGGTGCCGCGACCGGCTGCGGACCGAGCGCGACGGCGGTGGACGGCGACGCGCCGGCCGTGGCGGTCGGGGTCGGCGAGGCGACGGTGTCCGGCGTCGCCGCGAGGTCGGTCGGCGCCGACGCCTCGATGGTGACGGGGGCGACGGGTGCCACCGCGACCTGCTGCTCAGCGGGCGGTCCCGCCGGCGGCAGGAGCGCGGCGAGAGCGAGACCCGCGGTGACGACCCCCGTCACGGCCACTGCGGCGATGAGGGACGCGCTCGCTCCCGCGCCGGCCGACACTCCGACCACCGACGCACCCGCTCCGCTCGCCGACGCACCCGCTCCGCCCGCCGACGCCCCGGCCGCCGCACCCGCCGACGCCCCTGCAGCACCGCCCGCCGCGCCGTACGCCACCGCCCCGCCGACCCCCGCCGCGAGAGGCAGCAGCAGCATCGCCAGCCGGGCGCCCGCTCCCGCCGCCTCGGCGAGGGCCGCGCGGCAGGACTCGCACGTCGCGAGATGAGCGTCCGTCCGCCGCCGGTCCCGGATCGGCAGCCGCCCGCGAGTGTGCGCGCCCGCTCGCTCGAGGACCCACCGGCACTCGCCGTCGGCCGCGCTCGCGGCCACGTGCTCCTGGATCCACGCCCCGCGCAGGCCCTCCCGGGCGCGGTGCCCGAGGGCGGCCACTCCGTTCGGTCGCAGGCCCAGCAGGGGAGCGGCCTCGGCCGGGCTCATCCCCTCGACCACCGTGTACCAGAGCACCTCGCGCCAGCGGGCGGGCAGTGCGCGGAAGGCGCGCACGCCGAGATCGCGGTCCAGCGCCGCGAGGGCGCGCTCCTCCGGGCCGTCCTCGGGGGTCGCCACGTCGTCCTCGAGCGGCCGCTCCCGCGCTCCGCGCCGCCCCCAGCTGGACGCGACGTTGCGGACGGAGGTGAAGAGGTAGGGGCGGAAGGCGCCGTCGGGTCCGCCGCCGCGGGCGAGCGCGTCGAGGGTGCGGAGGAACGCCTCCGACACGAGGTCGTCGGCGTCGAGGGTGGACCACGCCCGTGCGACGGACCGAGCCGCGGGCGCGTGCCGTCGCCACAGCTCGGCCGAGGCCGCCGCGTCGCCCTCCCGCACCCGGTCGATCAGCTCGGCATCGCCCGCCGAGCCGGCGTGGGAGCGGTCGGACCGCCCGAGCCGCGGGCCCGGAGTCGCCCTGTGCGCGTTCGCCACAGCACCCTCCTCCGCTCGTCGACCCGACGATCCTGCCAGCGAGCCGAGTGATCGTCGGGTTCTGTCGCGCAGTGGAGCGCGGCCTGCGCGTTGCTAAGCTGGCCGCGCCGCGACTGGCGTTCGGATGGGTGACCATCAGGGAGCGGCACCTCCTCCGGGGCGCGCTCCGGACACTTTTCCCGCCGCACGCCTGGGCTGGAACGGATACCGTAGTCCGGGTCGCCCGTACGCGCCGAGTCGCCTCGATGCACCGGCGCGGGCACCCTCCGTTTCCCAGTCAAGGAGCGTCCGTGTCCTCTTCCACCGCCCAGAGTCCCGCGACCACCGGTGCGTCCGGATCGTTCGACCAGCCCGTCTCGGTCGTCGATCCCGAGATCGCCGCCGTCCTGCAGCAGGAGCTCGACCGCCAGCGCGGCTACCTCGAGATGATCGCGAGCGAGAACTTCGTGCCGCGCGCGATCCTGGAGTCGCAGGGCTCGGTCCTGACCAACAAGTACGCCGAGGGCTACCCGGGCCGCCGCTACTACGGCGGCTGCGAGTTCGTCGACGTGGCCGAGCAGCTCGCGATCGACCGCGCCGAGGCCCTCTTCGGCGCCGAGTTCGCGAACGTGCAGCCCCACTCCGGTGCCACCGCGAACGCCGCAGCGCTCTCCGCGCTGATCCAGCCCGGCGACACGATCCTCGGGCTCGAGCTCGCCCACGGCGGTCATCTGACGCACGGCATGAAGCTCAACTTCTCGGGCAAGCTCTACAACGCGACCGCGTACGGCGTCGACCCGCAGTCGTTCCGCATCGACATGGACGTCGTGCGCGAGAAGGCCCTCGAGGTCCGCCCGCAGGTGCTGATCGCCGGCTGGTCGGCCTACCCGCGCCACCTCGACTTCGAGGCGTTCCGCGCCATCGCCGACGAGGTCGGCGCGAAGCTCTGGGTCGACATGGCGCACTTCGCCGGCCTCGTCGCAGCGGGCCTGCACCCCTCGCCCGTCCCGCACGCCGATGTGGTCACCACGACCGTGCACAAGACGCTGGCGGGTCCCCGCTCCGGCCTCATCCTGGCCAGGCAGGAGTACGCCAAGAAGCTCAACTCGGCCGTGTTCCCGGGCCAGCAGGGCGGCCCGCTGATGCACGTCATCGCGGCGAAGGCGACGGCCTTCAAGCTCGCCGGCGAGGCGGAGTTCGCCGAGCGCCAGGCCCGCACGATCCGCGGCGCGCAGATCCTCGCCGAGCGCCTCACCGCGCCCGACGCGAAGGCCGAGGGCATCGACGTGCTCACCGGAGGCACCGACGTGCACCTGGTGCTCGCCGACCTCCGCAACTCCCCGCTCGACGGCCAGCAGGCGGAGGACCGGCTGCACGAGGTCGGCATCACCGTCAACCGCAACGCCGTGCCCTTCGACCCGCGTCCTCCGATGGTCACCTCGGGGCTCCGCATCGGCACGCCGGCGCTCGCCACGCGCGGCTTCGGCGAGAACGAGTTCAGCGAGGTCGCCGACGTGATCGCCGAGGCACTCAAGCCGTCCGCCGACCTGCAGGCCCTGCGCGCCCGCGTGGGTCGCCTCACGGACGACTTCCCGCTCTACCCCGGGCTCTGAGCCCCGATCCGCGGAGCCGCCCGGCTCCGCGGATCCCCTCCGGGCCCCTGGCCCTCCGCGTGCCGCGGTCGCCGGACGACACGTCCCCGGCGACCCGGTGCGCGCCGCTCGAACACGAGGAGTCATCCGATGACGGCACAGGTACTCGACGGAGTCGCCACGGCGACGGCGGTCAAGGCCGAGATCGCGGTGCGGGTCGCCGCGCTGCGCGAGAAGGGGATCGTGCCGGGGCTCGGCACGCTGCTGGTCGGCGACGACCCGGCCTCCCGCTCCTACGTCGCCGGCAAGCACCGCGACTGCGCCGAGGTCGGCATCGAGTCGATCCGGGTCGACCTGCCCGCGACGGCCTCGGCCGAGGACATCCGCAGCGCGATCCGCCAGCTGAACGAGTCCGCGGCGGTGACCGGCTACATCATCCAGCTGCCGCTGCCGAAGGGCATCGACGAGAACGCGATGCTCGAGCTGATGGACCCCGACAAGGACGCCGACGGGCTGCACCCGACGAATCTCGGCCGCCTGGTTCTCGGTGTCGAGGGCGAGCTCGACAGCCCCCTGCCCTGTACGCCCAACGGCGTCGTCGAGATGCTGCGACGGCACGACATCCCGCTCTCGGGCAAGCACGTCGTGGTGGTCGGGCGCGGTCTCACCGTCGGTCGGCCGCTCGGGCTGCTCCTGACGCGCAAGGGCCTCGACGCGACCGTCACCCTGACCCACTCGCGCACGACCGACCTCGCCGCGGAGGTGCGCCGCGCCGACATCGTGGTCGCCGCCGTCGGCGTCCCCGGGCTCATCGCCGCCGACTGGGTGAAGCCCGGCGCCGCCGTGCTGGACGTGGGCATCACCCGCGTCGAGAACCCGGAGACCGGCCGCGCGAAGCTCACCGGTGACGTCGCTCCCGGAGTGGCGGAGGTCGCGGGCTGGCTCTCGCCAGTTCCCGGCGGCGTCGGCCCGATGACCCGCGCCATGCTCATCCACAACGTAGTCACGGCTGCGGAGCGCGCCGCCCGCTGACCGCGCGGAAGCGCACCGGATCCCCCGGGGCGAGCTGGGCGAGGGCGTCGAGCGACGCGGAATCGACGACGGCGACCACGGGGTAGCCGCCGGTCACCGGGTGGTCCGGTCCGAAGACGACCGGGAGCCCGGACGGCGGCAGCTGCACCGAGCCGTGCAGCATCCCCTCGCTCGGCAGTTCGCCGCCGCGCCCCGTCGGCAGCGGTGCTCCGGTCAGCCGGAGTCCGACGCGGTCGGCGTCGCCGAGGTGCCAGGGAGTGTCGAGGAGCGCCCTCCAGGTGCCCGGCGGGAGCCGCTCCAGGCGCGGTCCCGGGTGCACGGCGAGCGTCGCTCCGTGGCCCGGCGCCGGGAAGGGCCACCAGTCGAGGGCGGCGACGCCGCCGGAGGCGCGTCCGATCGCCAGCACGTCCCCCGCCCGCAGCGGCTCGGGCCCGAGGGCCGCGAGGGTGTCGCGGGAGCGCGACCCGAGCACGGGTGGCACGTCGATCCCACCCCGGACGGCGAGCGTGCGGCGGATCCCCGCGCGCAGCGGGCCCAGCCTCAGCACGGCGCCGGCCGGCAGCAGCACGGGGAGGACCCGGTCGACGCTCCGCCCGTCGATCCGCGCGTCCCCGTCGGCTCCGGTCAGGCTGATCCAGGCGTCCGCGTCGGCGCTCACGGCGAAGCCCGCGCCGAGCAGCTCCAGGCCCGCGTCGTCGGCGCCCCCGCCCAGCAGTCGGTTCCCGAGGCGGAGGGCTCCGGCGTCCATCGCGCCCGAGCGGCCCACGCCGAGCGCGGCGAATCCCGGGCGGCCCGCGTCCTGCACGAGCGCGAGGGGGCCGGGGTCGAGGACGCGGAGGCTCACCGCACCTCCCGGAACCGCACCTCGTCGCCCGGCGCGAGGAGCGCCGGCGGTGTCCGCTCGACGTCCCAGAGCATCGCCGCGGTCGTCCCGATCAGCTGCCAGCCGCCGGGGGAGGAACGGGGGTAGATGCCGGAGTAGGGGCCCGCCAGCGCCACCGATCCCGCGGGCACGCGGGTCCGCGGCTCCGCCCGGCGCGGCACCTCCGGCCAGTCGCCGAGCGCGACGAGGTACGCGAAACCGGGGGCGAATCCGCCGAAGGCCGCCCGCCACCCTGTCTCCGTGTGGCGGCGCACCAGTTCGCCGACCGTCCAGCCGAGTGCGGTCGCGGTGTCTGCGAGGTCCGCGCCGTCGTACTCGACGTCCACGACGATCAGCCGTCCCGTCGTGCCCGCGGCGTCCGTGTCCGCCGAGGCGCAGACGACCCGGATCCACAGGGCCGCCTCCGGCACCGGGAGGACGTCGGGATCGAGGACGACCAGCACGGTCCGGGCCGCGGGAACGAGATCGACGACGCCCTGCGGCCGCTCCGCCTCGAGGGCGAGCGCCAGCGCGAGTGCCTCGTCGAGACCGCCCGTCTCCACGAGCACCGCTCGATCCCCGGAGGGCAGCAGGCGCACGGGGATCACGGCACCGCGGCCGCGAGGGCGACCCCGGCCCGGGCGAGAGCGTCCCGCACGGCCACCGCCATCGCGAGGGCGCCGGGGGAGTCGCCGTGCACGCACAGCGAGTCGACGTCGACGCGGAGGATCCCGCCGTCGCGGTCCACGACCGCCCCCTCTGTCGCCATCCGCACCGCACGAGCGGCGACGAGCGGCACGTCGATGAGGACGGCCCCCTCCTCGCCGCGCGGCACGAGGGTGCCGTCGGAGCGGTAGCCGCGGTCGACGAACGCCTCGCGGACGAAGGGCAGGCCCGCGTCCCCGGCAGCGCGCTCGATCGCGGAGGAGGCGAGCCCGAGGACGGGCAGGCCCGGTGCCGCGTCGTGCACAGCGGCCGCGACGGCTCCGGCCCGCACCTCGTCGTGCACGATGCGGTTGTAGAGGGCGCCGTGCGGCTTGACGTAGCGGACGTGCGTGCCGGTCGCCCGCGCGACGGCCTGCAGTGCTCCGATCTGGTAGACGACGTCGGCGTGGAGCTCGTCCGGGCCGACGGGCAGGTCGCGCCGTCCGAAGCCCGCCAGATCGCGGTACGAGACATGCGCACCGACCGCGACTCCCCGTTCCGCCGCGAGCCGGCAGCGGTCGAGCATGATCGAGGGATCGCCGGCGTGGAATCCGCACGCGATGCTCGCGCTCGACACCACCCGCAGGATCGCGTCGTCGTCTCCGAGCTCCCACACGCCGAAGCCCTCGCCGAGGTCGGCGTTGAGGTCGATCGCAGCGCGCATGCCCCGAGCCTACGGTTCCCGTCCAGACGACGCCGGTAGCGTTGCCGGGCGCACTCGCGTCCCCCACCCCCGTCGGACCCGTCTTCGAGTGCGCCCGCCCCACGAGGAGAACCCATGCGCACCGTATCCGCCTACGCCGCCCCGTCCGCCACCGAGCCGCTGATCCCGACCACCGTCGAGCGCCGCGACATCGGCCCGCACGACGTGCTCATCGAGATCGCCTATTCCGGCATCTGCCACTCCGACATCCACACCGTGCGCGGGGAGTGGGGACCGGTCGCCTACCCGCTGACCGTCGGCCACGAGATCGTCGGCGTCGTCGCCGAGGTCGGCTCCGAGGTCTCGAAGCACTCCGTCGGAGACCGCGTCGGCGTGGGCTGCATGGTCAACTCCTGCCGCGAGTGCGAGAACTGCCTCGCGGGCGAGGAGCAGTACTGCCTGAAGGGCAACGTCGGCACCTACGCCGCCGTCGACCGCGACGGCACCATCACCCAGGGCGGCTACTCCACCCACGTCGTGGTCGTCGAGGACTTCGTGCTCCGCGTGCCGGAGTCGATCCCCTACGAGGCCGCCGCGCCGCTGCTGTGCGCCGGCATCACCACCTACTCGCCCCTGTCGCACTGGAACGCCGGCCCCGGCAAGAAGGTCGCCGTCGTCGGACTCGGCGGCCTGGGCCACATGGCCGTGCAGTTCGCTCACGCCATGGGCGCCGAGGTCACGGTGCTCTCGCAGACGCTCGGCAAGAAGGACGACGGCCTGCGCCTGGGCGCCGACCACTACTACGCGACGAAGGACGAGGAGACGTTCGCGACCCTCGCGAACACCTTCGACATCATCCTGAACACCGTCAGCGCCCCGCTCGACCTCGACGCGTACCTCGGCATGCTGCGCCTGAACGGCACCATGGTGAACGTCGGCGCCCCGGCCGAGGCCCTGCCGCTGCACGTCTTCACGCTCTTCGGCGCCCGCCGCTCCTTCGCGGGCTCGGGCATCGGAGGCATCCGCGAGACCCAGGAGATGCTCGACTTCTGCGCCGAGAAGGGCATCGCGAGCGAGGTCGAGGTCATCCCGGCCTCCGAGATCAACGCCGCCTACGAGCGCGTGCTCTCGTCCGACGTGCGGTACCGCTTCGTCATCGACATCGCGACGATGACGGAGTAGTCGCTAGCCTCGCGGCATGAGCGAACGGAGTCACCCCGCGGTCGACAGCGTCCTGGCAGATCTCGCCGTGCACGGAGTTCATCCGCCCGTGCGCTGGCTCGACGAGGCCGCGTCGACCGCGGCCCTCGCGGCAGCGGCGCTCGGCATCGAGCCGGGGCAGATCGCGAACTCGCTGGTGTTCCTCCTCGACGGGGAGCCGCTGCTCGTGCTGACGAGCGGCGGCCACCGCGTCGAGGAGGAGTGGCTCGGCGGCGAGCTGGGCGGCACGATCGGCCGGGCGAGCGCGTCGGTCGTCAAAGCGGCCACGGGCCAGACCATCGGAGGCGTTGCGCCGGTCGGTCATCCCCGCGCGCTGCGCACCGTGGTCGACGAGGCGCTCGCGGAGTACGGCACGGTGTGGGCGGCGGCGGGACACGCGCACACGGTGTACCCGACCAGCGCCTCGGAGCTCGTGAGGGTCACCGGGGGAGTGCTGCGCGCGGTCGTCCCGCCCGCCTGAGGGCCACCGGACGCAGAGGGAGCCGGCACCCGCGCCGTCCGATCCACCGCAGTGGTCCGGAGGCCGGTGCCGGCTCCCTCGTCGTGCAGCGCTCAGCGCACCCGGCCCGCGCCGTCGGCGGCGGTGACCAGGAACAGCTCCGGCGCCCGGAAGCCCTTCGCGGCGAAGGCGGCGAGGACCGCGGCGCGGACCTCCTCCTCCTTCTCGACCGGCGTGAGGGCGATCGCGGAGCCGCCGAAGCCGCCCCCCGTCATGCGGGCGCCGATGGCTCCCGCACCCCGCGAGGCCTCGACGGCCGTGTCGAGTTCGGGAACCGAGATCTCGAAGTCGTCGCGGAGGGAGACGTGGCCCGCATCGAGGAGCTCGCCGATGGCGCGGGGACCCTGCTCGCGAAGGGTCCGCACGGTCGCGAGGACACGCGCGTCCTCGGTCACCACGTGCTTCACGCGGCGGTAGGTGACGTCGTCGAGGAGCTCCTCGGCGCGCGGGAGGTCATCGACGGACAGCTCGCGCAGCGACTCCACGCCGAGCGTCGAGGCGCCCAGCTCGCAGGAGGCGCGCCGCTCGGCGTAGCCGCCCGTGGCGTGCGCGTGCTCGACCTTCGTGTCGATGACGAGGAGGACGAGGCCGGCCTCCTCGAAACCGAGCGGGATCACCTCGGTGTCCAGGCTCCGGCAGTCCAGGAACACGGCCGCGTCGCGCTGCCCGAAGAGGGAGGCGGACTCGTCCATGATCCCGGTCGGGGCGCCGACGGCGACGTTCTCGGCTCGGCGTCCGACCCGCGCGAGCGTCGCCTTGTCGAGGTCGAGCTCCCAGAGCTCGTTCAGCGCGACGGCCATGGCGCACATCAGCGCAGCGGAGCTCGACAGCCCCGCACCGACCGGGACGTCGGAGTCGACGAACGCGTCGAACCCGGTGCGGGCACCGAGGTCGACGCCGTACTCGGTGAGAGCCCAGACGACGCCGAGCGGGTAGGCCGACCAGCCCGCGATCGCACCGGGAGCGAGATCGTCGAGCGAGATCTCGACGTGCTCGGGAGAGAAGGCGCTGGCGATGCGGATGACGCGGTCCTCGCGCGGCGCGACGGCCATCGCGGTCGCGCGGTCGATCGCGAACGGGAACACGAACCCGTCGTTGTAGTCGGTGTGCTCGCCGATCAGGTTCACGCGGCCGGGCCCTGCCCACACGCCCGCGGGGGCGTGGTCGTACTCGCGCTCGAAGTCGCGAGCGGCGCGCTCGGCGACGGCGTCGAGCGAGGGGGAGGCGGAGGTCATCGGGTCTCCTCGGTGTCGGAGGGGGTGTCGGGGAGGGAGGCGTCGGGGCGCTGCGCGACCTCGGCCTCGAGCGTCGCCGCGTCGGCGCGCTCGATCGCGGCGCGCAGGGCGGCGGCGCTGGTCTCGGGAGCGATGTCGCCGATCCAGGCGCCCATCGCGGCCTCGCTGCCGGCGAGGTACTTCAGCTTCGTCTCGGCGCGGCGCGGCGAGGTGATCTGCAGCATCAGGCGCACCTCGTCGCGGCGCTCGTGCACGGGCGCCTGGTGCCAGGCGGCGATGTACGGCGTCGGGGTGTCGTAGAGCGCGTCGATGCCGCGGAGCAGGCGCTGGTAGACCTTCGCGAGCTCGTCGCGCTCCTCCGGGGTCGTCTCGCTGATGTCGGCGACGTGGCGGTGCGGAAGGAGGTGCACCTCGACGGGCCAGCGCGCGGCGAACGGCACGAAGGCGGTGAAGTGCTCGCCGCGGATCAGCACGCGGTCGCCGGCCTGCTCGAACGCGAGGACGTCGGCGAACAGCGTCGGTCCGTAGGAGTCGAGCGACGCGAGGAGGCGCGTCGTTCGGGGCGTGACGTAGGGGTAGGAGTAGATCTGGCCGTGCGGGTGGTGGAGCGTCACTCCGATCGCCTCGCCGCGGTTCTCGAACGGGAAGACCTGCTGCACGCCGGGCAGGGCCGAGAGGGCGGCGACGCGGTCGGCCCAGGCCTCGACGACCGTGCGGGCGCGCGACGGCGAGAGCGTCGAGAACGAGCCCTCGTGCTCCGGGCTGAAGCAGACGACCTCGCAGCGGCCGACGCTGGTCAGCGTGCGGCCGAGGCCGAGGGTGCGCAGATCCTCGAGGGAGGCTGGCGCGTCCTCGTCCTCGAGCAGCGGGCCGAACGACGGCGAGCGGTTCTCGAACACCGCGACGTCGTAGCGGCTCGGCACCTCGGACGGGTTGGTCGGCGAGGCCGGTGCGAGCGGGTCGAGCTCGGCCGGCGGGAGGAAGACGCGGTTCTGCCGCGAGGCGGCGATCGACACCCACTCCCCGGTGAGGACGTCCTGGCGCATGCGCGCGGTCGCGGGTCGCGGATCGAGGTCGCGGGCGTCGGCGCTGCGCTCGGGCGGCAGCGTCGTGTCGGCGTCGTCGAAGTAGAGGAGCTCTCGCCCGTCGGCGAGGGTGTGCGGGCGCTTGACGACGCCGGCGGAGAGGGGGATCGCTTCGTTCATGGCGGGACTCAGACTAGGGGCCGCTCTTCGAAAAGGAAAGCGCGGTTTCGCTTTGACAAGCCACCCCCGCCGGACCACCATGGGCGCATGAGAGCAGACGGCGAGCACGACGGACGCTCCGCCGTCGAGCGCCGCCTCCGGATGCGCCTGCTGGCCGAGCGCTCGGGCTTCGTCTCGGTCGCCGACCTGGCCGAGCGCCTCGGAGTCTCGGTGGTCACCGTCCGCTCCGACCTCGATCAGCTGGCGGGGGAGGGCTCGGTGCAGCGCGTGCGCGGCGGAGCGATCCCGTCGGCCGCCAAGCCGGGCGAGCGCTCGCTCGAGGAGGGTCTGGCCGCCGCCGCGGAGGAGAAGGCGGCGATCGGGCGCGAGGCCGCCGCGTCCGTCTCCTCCGGCGAGAGCGTGATCCTCGACGTCGGCACGACTCCGCTCGCGATCGCGCACGCCCTCGTCGCCCGCGAGGAGCTGCGCGACATCACCGTCATCACGAACGGGCTCTCCACCGCCCTCGCCCTCGAGCCGGCGATCCCGCGGTTCACCGTCGTCGTCACCGGAGGCACGCTGCGCCCGCTCCAGCACTCGCTCGTCGAGCCGCTGGCCTCCGAGATGCTCGAGCGGATCCGCGCCGACGTCGTCTTCGTGGGCTGCACGGGCGTGCATCCGCGGGCCGGGGTGACCAACGTCAACCTCCCGGAGGCGACCCTCAAGCGCCGCATGCTGCAGGCCGCCGCCCGTCGCGTCGTCGTCGCCGACTCCCGCAAGCTCGGGGTCGTCGACCTCGGCCGCGTGGCCGGCGCCGACGAGTTCGACCTCCTGCTCACCGGCGGCGCGGCCGAGGCGGTCGTCGTCGCCGAGCTGGAGGAGTCGGGCCTGGCCGTCACGCGCTGCTGATCTCGCGGCGGCACCCGTCACCGGCATCGGTCCGTAGGATTCACGCATGGCCGACTTCACTCCCGCCCCCGCGACCGGGCGCCAGTACGCCCTCGACCTCACCGCCGAGGGCCGCACGCTCCACGCCGTCGTGACGGAGGTGGCAGCAGGGCTGCGCCACCTCTCCGTCGACGGCGTCGAGATCACCGCCGGATACCCCGAGACCACCGTGCCGCCCTTCGGGTCGGGCATCGTGCTGGTCCCCTGGCCGAACCGCGTGCGGGACGGCAAGTGGCACCACGCCGGGCGGACCCTCCAGCTCGACATCACCGAGCCGAAGTACCACAACGCGCTCCACGGGCTGCTGACCAGCACCTCCTACCGCCTCGTCGACCAGGGGCCCTCGTTCGTCGAGCTCGCCGCTCCGGTCGTCCCCCAGCGCGGCTGGCCGTTCCACCTCGAGACGACCGTGCGGTACGAGCTGCAGGCCGACGGGCTGAAGGTCGTGCACCGCGTGGTCAACGTCGGAGCCGAGGAGGCGCCGGTCGCGATCGGCACGCACCCCTTCCTCGCCATCGGCGACGTCCCGACCGACGAGCTCGAGATCACCGTCGACGCGGCCGTGCACATCGAGGTCGACGAGCGGCTGAACCCCACCGGTCAGAGCCCGGTCGAGGGCACGGAGTGGGACCTGCGCCGGGGCCGCCGGATCGGCGATCTCGAGCTCGACGACGCATGGGCCGACGTCACCGTCGTCGACGGCGAGAGCGTCCACGGCCTCAGCGCCTCCGACGGGCGCCGCGTGCTGCTCTGGGCCGACGCCTCGCACAACTACATCCAGGTCTTCATCACCCGCATCTTCCCCGAGGGCGACGACGTCAAGACCGCGATCGCCGTCGAGCCGATGACCGCTCCCGCCGAGGCGCTCAACTCGGGTCAGGGCCTGCGCTGGCTGGAGCCGGGCGAGGAGTGGACCGTGGCCTGGGGCATCCGGCACGAGGGGTTCCCCTCCGCCTCATGACGGTGACCACCTCGACCGGGCGCGACGACGCCGCGAAGCGCGCCGCGCTCGTCCGGATGAAGCGCATCGCCACCGGCCTCCTGGTCGTGATGGCGATCGTCTTCGCGGTCTCGTTCGCGCTGCAGGACCGCTACCCGTGGCTCCAGTGGGTCCGGGCGGCGAGCGAGGGCGGCATGGTCGGCGCCCTCGCCGACTGGTTCGCGGTGACCGCGCTGTTCCGCCGGCCACTCGGGCTGCCCATCCCGCACACGGCGATCATCGCGACCAAGAAGGACGAGATCGGCACGAGCCTCGCGCAGTTCGTCGAGGAGAACTTCCTCCGCGGCGCGATCGTGCGCGAGAAGCTCGACTCGTTCGGCATCGCCCGGCGTGCGGGCGTCTGGCTCGCCGAGCCGGCCAACGCGCACCGCGTGGGCGACGAGAGCGCCGCCGCGGTCCGCGCGGCGATCGCCCTGCTCGACGACTCCCATGTGCAGGGCGTGATCGAGGCGCTCGCCCGCCGCCACCTGCTCGATCCGCAGTGGGGGCCTCCGCTGGGGAAGCTCGTCGGCGGGATCGTCGAGGCCGGGCACCACCGCCGGCTCGTCGACACGCTGGTCGAGCAGGCGGAGGCGTGGCTCGCCGCGAATCCGCAGAGCTTCACCCGCATGGTCAGCGGCAGGCTGCCGACCTGGCTGCCCTCGGCGGTCAGCCGGGCCATCGACGAGCGGCTGTACCACGAGGCCCTCGTGTTCGTGCACGCGGTCAGGGAGGAGCAGGGGCACCCGCTCCGGCTCGCCATCGACGGCTACCTCGCGACCCTCGCCGAGGACCTCGGCACCGACCCCGATCTCGTCGCGCGGGTCGAGGAGATCAAGAACCAGGCGTTCGACAGCCCGCGCGTCCGCGAGCTGGCGGGCGACGTCTGGGAGTCGACGAAGTCGTCCCTCCTCGGCGCGATGGACGACCCGGAGAGTCCGCTGCGCGCGAGCCTGGAGTCGATCGTCGTGGACCTCGGCCGCCGCCTCTCGACCGACGGGCGGCTCGCGAGCACGGTCGACGCCTGGATCGGCACGGTCGCCTCGAACCTGGTCGACCGCTACCGCGCCGACATCGCGAGCATCATCGGCGACACCATCCAGCGCTGGGACCCTCGCGAGACCTCCGACAAGCTCGAGCTCCAGGTGGGCAAGGACCTGCAGTTCATCCGGATCAACGGCACGGTGGTGGGCGCACTCGCGGGCCTCGTGATCTTCACGGTCGCGCACGCCCTCCTCGGTTCCTGAGAAGCGGTCCGGGCCGAGCGGAGTCGTCGCCGCCGATCCGCAAGCCCTCGCCGCTGTCGGTGGTCGCGCGTACCGTCGCAGCATGAGCGACAACGACACCACAGGCCCCGACATCAAGACCGAGGGCGACGTCCTCGGCGCCCGCGCCGACGACGGCAGCGACACCAGCGCCAGCAAGGACCCGTCCGACTGGGTCACCGGCGACGAGCCGATGACCGGCCCGCAGCGCAGCTACCTCGACACCCTCGCCCGCGAGGCCGGCGAGACCCTCCCGGCCGACCTCACCAAGGCGCAGGCGTCCGAGCACATCGATCGCCTCCAGTCCTCGACCGGTCGCGGCGAGACGAGCAACGGGCACGACTGACCCCGGCACGACCCCGCGGGTGCGGCGCGACGGTGAGCATTGATGCCGTCGCGCGCCCCCGTGCGGGGTGCGCCGCTCGCCGCTCGGGCTCCCTAGGTTCGTGGCATGGCGATCTCTCGCACCACGCGGACGGCCCTCGACCTCATCGACTCGCTCCGCGTTCCGGGGGCGATCGATCCCCGTCTCGCCCGGCAGGTGGCCGACTCCCTCCGGCAGCTGCTGGAGGCGGGGACGTTCGGCCCCAGCGACAGGGCACTGCGCCGACGCTCGAGGCAGCTGCGCCGGGGATCCGCTCTCTACTGACCGCGACCGGTCCGCCTCGACGGGCGTCCGGATCGTGATGGAAGCGCTCCCTCGACCCCTCCCCGGGGGGCCGGGAGCGGCGTAGGCTCGCCTCAGGCGTCCCGGCCTCTCGTCGCACCGTCGCGACGTCGGAGCGGGCGCCGGTGAGGACGACGATGTCTCAACGGGTCGCAACCCGCAGTTCTGTCAGCATCCGACTCGTGCGGTGGTACCGGACCGACGACGGATGGAGATCGGAGGTCGTGCACGGCCGCCTCCTCGAGCACCAGGCCGGAGTCTGGCGTCTGCTCGACGGCGACGAGGTGCACGACTACCCGGACTCGATCTGGTCGCTCTGCCACGAGTAGGCGCGCCGGTCACTCCTCGTCGCGCGCGAGCATCGACCACTCGTCGTAGTCCGCCACGGGCTCCGGCTGGACCTCGGCCGTGACGTGCTCGACGCGCGGTTCCAGTGCGCCGCGGCGACGGTCGAGCTCCTCGAGGGTCGCCGCATCCGCTGCGGGATCCTCCGGCGAGTCGTCCTCGACGAGGAGGAGCTGGCTCGCGGGCCCGATCAGCAGCTCGGCCTGCTCGCGCTCGCCGTCGAGCGTCGTCCCCGCCACGACGATCGTGTCGGCGATGCCGCGCAGTCCCAGCTCGCGGGCGTAGCCGAGGATCGCGTGTGCCACGGCGTCCCCGACGAGCAGCGAACCACCGGCGTAATGAAGGCGCTTCATGTCCTCCATCGTGATCGCGCTCCCGAGTCCGCGCAGGGGGATTCCGTTCGTCGCGCGGTACAGCTAGCGCCGCGGACGAGGTCCCGGCGAGCGCGGTGCTGCCCAGAAAGGACGTCAGCCGAGAGCTGAGTCGGTACGAGGCCTCCTCCCTGCGCGACGTCGGGCGTGAGGATCGGCGAAACGGGACATCCACCGGTCATCGCGGGCTCTGCTCGAGAGCGAGGACGGTCGCGTCTCTAGACGACGACGAGTCCGTCGACCACGTCACGCGCGATGTCGCTGACTCGGGCCTCCCGGGATCGAGCATGATGACGTAGCAGGTCCCAGGCGGCGCTCATGTCGACGTTGCGACTGTGGGCGATGATGCCTTTCGCCTGCTCGATGACGATGCGCACGTCGAGAGCGCGCTGGAGTTGGTCGCGTGCAAGCGAGGCCTCTCGGACGATCCGCTCGTGAACGAGGCCGATGGTCGCGACGTCGGCGATGGCCTGAGCGGCGAGGATGTCCGCATCCCCGAGCTCGCCGATCGTGTCGCGGAAGAGGTTCAAGGACCCAATCGTCTCGCCCCGCAGGCGGAGCGGGACTGCGTGCACGGACTGGTAGCCGGAGTCGCGGGCCGCGTCGGCGAAGAACGGCCAGCGGGTGCCGATCGCGGTGAGGCTCCCGGCGGTGACGACGACGCCGGTGCGGAACGACTCGATGCAGGGGCCGTTGTCGCCGGAGAGCTGCAGCACTTCGATGAGGTGCATCCGCTCGCTCGTGGAGGCCATGACGACGAGTTCGCCGTGCTCGTCCGCGAGGACGATGCCCACGTCGACGGCGTCGAACAGCGCTGCACAGCGGATGACGAGGTCGTCTAGGAAGTCGACCGCGTCGAAGTCGTCGACGAGGGTGTCGGCGACGGTGGTCAGCGTGCTCAGGAGCATCTGGTCGCGCTCGGAAGCAGCCATGGTGTGATCCTACGTCTCTGTCACGCGGGCGTGTCGCGCGAGAAATCGAGGGTTCGCGCGATGATCTGCGCGGCGACCTCGCGGACGCTGATCTCCTCGGCGAACGCGTAGGCGCGGATCATGAGAAGAGCATCGGCAGGGGTCGATCTCATCTGACTCATCACCATGCCGGTGGCTTGATGCACCTCGCGTCGCGAGAGCGCCGGATCTCGGGTGAGGGTGCTGTTCTCGAGTGACGTCATGGCCTGCTCGACGACGGTCCTCGCGAGCACTCCGGCGAGGCGTTCCGCGAGCTCCAGCTGTGATGCGTCGAAGCGTATCGGCGTGCTGTTGTAAAGGGAGACGGCGCCGATGCTCGAGGTGCCGATCCGCATGGGGACGGCCAGCACGGATGCCACTGCTGCGGCTTGCACGGCGAAGGCGAACACGGGCCACGCGGCGAAGTCGCGGTCCTCCCCGACGCGCATGTCGACGGGGAGGTAGGTACGGCAGGCGTCCCAGGCCGGTCCCTCCCCGAGATCGATCTGCTTCTCATCGAGCCTAGCCGCCCGATCGCTGGTTGCCGCCAGCGTCTCGGGATCGAAGGGTGCGCTCAGGACTGAAGCGGCCGCGTCCTCCGCGGGTAGGAGAGCGGTGAAGGACTCGAGCATGCGCTCGACGTCCTCCCCGTCGGGCCGCGAAGGTCGCCCAGGGTCGTCCGCAGTCATGAGCGAGAGCGGTAGCAAAGGAGGAACGTCATGAGGTCCTCGTCGATCGATCCATGACGTCTCTCCGCTGACAGGGCGCGAACGCTCTCCGCACCCTACCGCCCGGAGAACCCGAGACGTCGTTCGCCTCGACCTCCCGGCGGGAACTACTCGCGGACGAAGGGCTGGCCCCGACGGTCGGGGCGCTCTATCGTGTGGCGCAGTAGCCCTGACCCTGTTACCGGAAGTGGCGTCGCGTCACGCGACGCATCGCATCACGGGACAGGGACGATGGTCGCAGAGCACGCACGGTGGAGCACCCGGCCGGGACCTCTTGCCGCTCAGGACGCGCAGACGAGAGCGGTGCTGGAGAGTCTCATCGACGCCTTCACGGATCCTGGGGCCGTCGACCCGGCGGCGGCCGCGATGCTCGTCCGACGCTGTCGCGCGCTTCTCGATGCAGATGCGTCGGACGGGAGGATCCGCGGCACGGCGTTCGACGGGCGACTCACCGTGATCGAGGACACGTCGAGCCCGGAGCAGCCTCTGTGGGAGCGCCTCCTCTGACCCTGCGGACAGGCGTCGACCGGGACGACCGCGCCACCCGGCCGCGGGGACGGACGGCTTCCTCGCATTCGTACGACGGTCGGCGCTGGACCGACCATCGCAGCCTCGACGCGGCCCGCGAAGAGGTCGGAGAACGTCGAGCCCGCTGGCAGGTGCGGGGGCTGAGCGCCACCATCGGCGGGTCACAGCCCGAATACGTGATTCCCCGTTTCGGCGGCGGTGATGCGGCTACGGTCCGGAGATGAAGAGAATCACCTACAGCGGGGGGTCGATCGTCACGAGCAACGCCATCACGGCTGCGCTCCTGGAGTACACCACCACCGTCGCCGACGCCGAGAACAGCACCACCGTCGACATCACCGTGCTGGAGGAGAACGGCGAGACCTCCGTGCACACGCTCCTGCTCAGCCCGGCGAGCCAGTTCGACGTCGCCGACGTCGGAGGGATCACCGCCGAGGCCGAGGCGGACCGATTCCCGCTTCTTGTCATGCCGAAGGTCGGCATCAGAGGGACGGTCGAGACCAACGGCGACGCCGCTCGGACCGCCGAGGACATCAACTCGGTCATGCACGACATCGAGCACGGACTGGGGCAGTAGCCATGGGCACGTTCATCTACGGCACACCGTCCATCTCCGTCGAGTTCGACGACCGGGTGCTCGCGCATCTGAAAGCCGTGATCGTGTCGAAGGTTCGCCGCGGCGAGAGCTTCATGTTCTCGTGGGAGTACACGCGGGAGAGCGGCGCGGGCCACAGCTCGATCTGGATCCACCCCGCGATCCCGTTGCAGTTCGACTACTTCGGCGGCCGTGAACCGAGGCTCAATCGCGCGTGGATCGAGGAGCTCGTCCGGCTCTCGAACTCGCCCGCGGGCCTCCGCGTCATCCCCGAACCGCGCGAGTCCGCGTGAGTGCGAGGCCTCCGCGTCCACGAACGCCGTTCAGCGGGCCGTGGCAGGACGGGTGGCCTCGAGCGAGGCGGGCCCGCGGTGCCGGGGGCTCTGGGAGGGCCGGCGCGAGTGGTGACGAGGGCCGGCCATGCCGCGCGAGTGCCCGGGCGGCGAGGACGTCCCTGATCCGGTGGCACCCCAGGTGCACGCGGCTCAGCGCCGACCCGCTTCGCGACCGCGCGGATGAGCCGCTCGAGACCACGTCCGAACGGTGCGTACCAGCGGCTCAGATCGTCCTTCTCGATGCAACGGCCGTGTCGGAGCCCACCACCGGCGCTCTGTCCGACGCTCGTAGGGGCGGGATGATCCGTCTTCGTGCGGCCTCCGGTCGAAGGTCGCGCCGTGAGCACCGATCGTGGGCGACGGGGGAGGCCTGCGGCACGAGCGATGGATGCTGTCGGCTCGAACCGGTCAATGTCGGAGTGCCCGGGAGCCGCCGCGTCCGGATCAGGAGACGGCGGACTGGGCTGCGCGAAAAACTCGCGGCGATGTCGTCACCTCACCGGTGGGCCCCGTCGGGCTCGAACCGACGACCCGCGGATTAAAAGTCCGCTGCTCTGCCAACTGAGCTAGAGGCCCGCGGATCCAGGGTAGCGCGCCCGGCGGACCGACCCGACGGCGCCCGGACCGGGGCATATCCGGCGGCCCGCAGGCGTTACCCTCCTCGAACCCCTTCACTCCCGAGCGGACGCCTGCGCCCGCTCTCCCGACCGCGGAAGGCGGCCCCATGACAGACGGCTTCCACAAGCCGACCAAGTTCCCCTCCCACGTCTTCGAGGCGTTCCAGGGAGGCGAGGACCCGGCGCAGATCACCCGGGTGGCGCACGAGACGGCGATCGCTCTGCTCAGCCGGGTCCGGGACGACCCGGATCCAGTGATCATCGACCGCCTGGTCGAGTACACCGACCACAACGGCATCGACGCGCTCGCCGAGCTGTGGGCGCGCTCGAGCGCCTCGAGCCTGCCGGGCGCCCTCTGGCGCATCTACCTGCTCCGCCTCGTCATCCGCCAGGATCCGCAGAGCACGAGCTTCCTCTACCAGCGCGGCGTGGAGCTCTCCTCGACTATCGACCCGGTGGTGGCGGGCGCCAGCACCCCCACCGGACCCGCCGAGATCACCGAGCTCGCCGACCGCATCCTCCGCGGCGTGTTCGACGGCGACTTCGCCGTGGCACTGGACCGCGCCGCCGCGTTCTGCCGCGTGAGCGCCTCCGGAGCGGCCTCGGTCGCCGACGACGTCGAGCTGATCGATGGACCGCGCGCCAGCGAGCTGACCACGCGGGCCCTCCGCCTCTCGACCACCGCCTCCGAGCTCGCCGGCTGCGCGCGGCTGTGGCGGAGCGACTCCCTGGAGTAGGCGCTGCAGCGCAAGCCCGTTCACCCACCGCGAACGCGCCTCGCGACCACCCCCGGGGCAGTGGTTAGACTGGGCGAGGCCGGATCGCAGTAACCCCGGGCTCCACTTGTAGCCGCTTCGAGCGGCCTCGCGCCGAGAGGCGTTCTGCGGTCCGGCCCCTTTCTTCCCCGCAGAACCGCACGGGAGCGAGGGCCCAGTGGCGGGTGGTCGGAGGCGGGCCGCCCCGCACCGCACGTCCGAGTCCTCGACAGACAGGCGCCACCCCGATGAAGAACCGCATCGCGTTCCGACGGGGCGCGCGGTGGTGGGCCGGCATCGGCCTGCTCGTCGCCGCAGCCCTCTACCTCCTCGGCGCTCCGCAGGTCGACGACGCCGACGGTGCACTCCTCGGCGGAGGGGTCACCGTGTCGCAGGGCGCAGTCATGCGCTCCCTGGCGGTGCTGGACGTGATCGCCGGTCTCTGGGTCCTCATCCGACCCCGGACCTACCCCGCCCTGACTGCGGCGGCCGCAGGCCTGATCGCCCTCTGGCTCTCGCCCCGGCTCAAGGATCCGGCGCTCGTCGACATCGGCGGATTCGCGCTCGACATCCGCTTCGTGGTTCACCCCCTCGAGGTGGTCGTGATCGTCGCGGCGGTCGCCGTCGTCGTCTCCGCGGTGAGCGCCGGCTTCCAGAAGCGGGCCCGGACGGGGCAGCGACGATGAGCGACGACACGACGACCGACCTCGGCTCGCTCCTCGAGCGCATCGCCGCCGCCGATCAGGCGGCGTTCTCGGAGCTGTACGACCTCACCGCGTCCCGTGTCCTCGGACTCGTCACCCGGGTGCTGGTCGACCGCGCGCAGTCCGAGGAGGTGACCCAGGAGGTGTTCCTCGAGATCTGGCAAACCGCTGGACGCTTCGCTCCGAATAAAGGAAGCGCGACGACCTGGATCCTCACGATGGCACACCGCAGGGCCATCGATCGGGTACGCGCGGCCCAAGCGGGCCGCGACCGGGACGTCCGCATCGGAATCCGGGATCTCGGTCGTGACTACGACCAGGTCGCCGAACAGGCGGAGGTGTCTCTTGAGCACGAGAAGGTCGCAGCCGCCATGGGCAGGCTGACCGAGCTGCAGCGGCAGGCGCTGCAGCTGGCGTACTACGGCGGGTACTCGCACAGCGAGATCGCGGGGATCCTGCAGTGCCCCGTCGGTACCGTCAAAACGCGCCTGCGCGATGGAATGATCAGACTTCGAGAAGAGATGGGGGTGACCCGGTGACCGACGTGAATCGACCCGACGACCCTCGCGAGCTCGCCGCGGGCCACGCTCTCGGCATCCTGACTCCCGAGGAGCAGGCGAGGTACGAACGGTTCCTCGCCGAGCACCCGGAGGCGCGTGCCGAGGCCGACGGGTTCGCCGCAGTGGCCGGCGCCCTCGCCGACGACGCGGCACCGGTGGCTCCGTCCCCGCGCCTGAAGGCCGATCTGATGGCCCTCATCGCGACGACGCCGCAGCTGCCGCGGGACGAGCCGGCCCAGCCGGTCGAGACCCCGCGCCTGCACGCCGTCGAGGCGGAGGCGCCTCCCGTCGCTCGCCCCGGCGCGGACGAGACGGTCGCGCCGTCCACCACGCGGCACAGCGCCGAGGCGAAGGCTCGCGGGCGCTGGTTCACGCGCCCCGCCGTCTACCTCTCGGCCGCCGCCGCGGCCGCCGTGATCGTGGTCGGCGGAGTGACGCTGCCCCAGGTGCTCGCGCCCGGCTCCGGTCAGACCCAGGAGCTCACCGCACTGGAGGAGATCCGCAACGCCCCCGACGCGCAGGAGGCCGTCGCCACCGTCGCCTCGGGCGAGACCGCGACGCTGGTCTGGTCGGGCTCGCTCGGCCGCTCGGCGCTCGTCGTCGACGACCTCGCTCCGCTGCCCGACGGCAAGACGTACGAGCTCTGGTACATCGACTCCACCGGGCCCGTGGCCGCAGGCCTCTTCGAGGGAGGCGACGGGCGCACCGTTGCTCCTCTCGAGGGCACCATGGCCGAGGGCGCCGTCGTCGCGGTGACGATCGAGGACGAGGGCGGGTCGGACACTCCGACGACCGATCCCATCCTCGCCATCGAGACCGCCTGACCGCACGGACCACGCGAACGAGAAGAGCCGCACCCCCGAGGGGAGTGCGGCTCTTCTGGTTCGAGGGCGCGGGATCAGCCGAAGCGGCCCGAGACGTAGTCCTCGGTGGCCTGGACGGACGGGCGCGAGAACATCGTCGCGGTGTCGTCGTACTCGATGAGCTTGCCCGGCTTGCCGGTGCCCGCGATGTTGAAGAACGCGGTGCGGTCCGAGACGCGCGATGCCTGCTGCATGTTGTGGGTCACGATCACGATCGTGTACTCGTTCTTGAGCTCCTCGATCAGGTCCTCGATCGCGAGCGTCGAGATCGGGTCGAGCGCCGAGCAGGGCTCGTCCATCAGCAGGACGTCGGGCGAGACCGCGATCGCGCGGGCGATGCACAGACGCTGCTGCTGACCGCCGGAGAGACCGGAGCCCGGCTTGTCGAGGCGGTCCTTCACCTCGTTCCAGAGGTTCGCGCCCTGGAGCGACTTCTCGACCAGGTCGTCCGCGTCGGACTTGCTGATGCGGCGGTTGTTGAGCTTCACGCCGGCCAGCACGTTGTCGCGGATCGACATCGTCGGGAACGGGTTCGGACGCTGGAAGACCATGCCCACCTGGCGGCGGACGAGCACCGGGTCGACGCCGGGGCCGTAGAGGTTGTTCCCGTCGATCAGCACCTCGCCGTCGACGTAGGCGCCGGGGATGACCTCGTGCATGCGGTTGAGCGTGCGGAGGAAGGTCGACTTGCCGCAGCCGGACGGGCCGATGAAGGCGGTGACGGTGCGGGGCTCGATGGTGAGCCCGACTCCCTCGACCGCGAGGAACTTGCTGTAGTAGACGTTGAGGTCGTTGACTTCGATGCGCTTGGACAACGGAGATCCTTCGGGTTAGCGGCCGAGCTTGGGGGCGAAGATGCGCGCGACCATGCGTGCGAGCAGGTTGAGGAGCATGACGATCAGGATGAGGACCAGCGCGCCGGTCCAGGCCCGGTCGATGTACGCGGCGGCGTCGGAGCCCTGGTCCGCGTACTGGCGGAAGACGAAGACCGGGAGGGTCATCATCCGGTCGTCGAACGGGTTGTAGTTCATCGACTGCGTGAAGCCGGCGACGATGAGCAGCGGAGCCGTCTCGCCGATGACGCGGGCGATCGAGAGCATGACGCCCGTGACGATGCCGGCGATCGAGGTGGGGAGGACGATCTTGACGACGGTCAGCCACTTGGGCACGCCGAGGGCGAAGGACGCCTCGCGCAGCTCGTTCGGAACCAGCCGCAGCATCTCCTCCGTCGAGCGGACGACCACGGGGATCATCAGCACCGAGAGCGCGACCGCGCCGCCGATGCCCATCCGGACGCCCGGTCCGAAGAACAGGACGAGGAGGGCGTAGGCGAAGAGGCCGGCGACGATGGAGGGGATGCCGGTCATGACGTCCACGAAGAACGTGATGCCGCGGGCCAGAGTGCCGCGGCCGTACTCGACGAGGTAGATCGCCGTCATCAGGCCGATCGGGATCGAGATGACCGCCGCGAGCGCCGTGATGATGAGCGTGCCCATGATCGCGTGCAACGCTCCGCCGCCCTCGCCGACGACGTTGCGCATCGAGGAGGTGAAGAAGGTGATGTCGAAGCGCGCGGCTCCCGCGGTGATCGCGGTGTACATCAGCGAGATCAGCGGGATCAGCGCGACCACGAACGCGGCGGTGACCAGCGTGGTGACGACCCGGTCGGTGGCGCGTCGGGCGCCCTCGACCAGGCGGGCCAGGACGAACACGGCGACCGTGTAGAGCACGGCGCCGAAGAAGACGGTGCCGACGACGTCGAAGCCATCGGTCACCCCGCTGACCGCGAGGAGCGCGTAGACGACGGCCATCAGCGCGAGGCTGCCGCCGAGGAGGGCGAGGGGGGCCCACTTGGGCAGCTGCCCGCTCGTGAGCGTGTTCGTCACCGCGGGAGCGGCGTCCTCGACGCGGCGGCGCTGACGAGGAGGAGTCGTCATGGTGACCATCAGTTCGCTCCCGAGAAGGCCTTGCGGCGGTTGATGATGTAGCGGGCGAGCATGTTCACGACGAGCGTGATCGCGAAGAGCATCAGGCCGGAGGCGATCAGCTCGTTGACCTTGAGGCCGTAGGCCTCGGGGAAGCTCAGGGCGATGTTGGCGGCGACCGTGTTGGAGTTCGTCGACTGCAGCAGCGCGAAGTTCACGACGAACGACGGCGAGAGGACGATCGCGACGGCCATGGTCTCGCCCAGTGCGCGGCCGAGGCCGAGCATGGAGGCCGAGATGATGCCGGGGCGGCCGAAGGGCAGGACCGCCGTGCGGACCATCTCCCAGCGGGTCGCACCGAGGGCGAGCGCCGCCTCCTCGTGGAGCGTCGGCGTCTGGAGGAAGACCTCGCGGGAGATCGCCGTGACGATCGGCAGGATCATGACCGCCAGCACGAGGGCCACGGTGAGGATCGTGCGACCGGTGCCCGAGACGGGGCCGGAGAAGAGCGGGAACCAGCCGAACGCGTCCGTGAGGAACGTGTAGAAGGGCTGGACGAAGGGGGCGAGGACCGTGATGCCCCAGAGGCCGAAGACGACCGACGGCACGGCGGCCAGCAGGTCGATCACGTAGCCCAGGCCCTGCGCGAGACGGCGCGGGGCGTAGTGCGAGATGAAGAGCGCGATGCCGATCGAGATCGGCACGGCGATGACGAGGGCGAGCGCCGCGGCGTACACGGTGCCGAAGACGAGGGGGCCGACGTAGGCCCAGAAGCCGGCGCCACCGGAGATCTCGTCGCTCGGCGCGGTGAGCGCGGGGATCGACTGCACGACCAGGAAGAGGGCGACGGCGGCGAGGATGACGAGGATCAGCGTGCCGGAGGCCATCGCCGTCCCGGCGAAGATCCGGTCGGCCGGGCGCTGCTTCGCCTTGATGGCGCCGACGGGCCGCTCTGCGGTGCTCATGGATGGGTTCCCTGCGTTCGGAGTGGGGGAGGGGGCCGATCCGCGAGTCGGCCCCGGACCGGTGGGGGTCCGGGGCCGACTCGCGAGGGGGGGATTACTTGATGGACTCGATCGCGGTGGCGACCTGAGCCGACAGCTCGGACGAGAGCGGGGCGGCGCCGGCGGAGGTCGCTGCCTCCTCCTGACCGGCCTCGCTGGTCACGTAGCCAAGGTACGCCTTGACGAGCTCGGCCGTCGCGGGGTCCTGGTACTCCTGGCAGGCGATGAGGTAGCTGACCAGGACGACCGGGTACACGCCCGACTCCTCGGTGGAGTAGTCGATCTCGTACACGATGTCGTTGTCGGGACGGTCGGTCGCCTCGGGCGAGGCGTCGACGATCGCGGCAGCGGCCTCGGGGGAGTACTCGACGAACTCCTCGCCGACCTTGATCTTCGCGGTGCCGAGCTCACCGGCGCGCGACGCGTCGGCGTAGCCGATGGTGTTGGTGCCGTTGGTCACGGTGTCGATGACGCCCGAGGTGCCCTGAGCGGCCTCGCCGCCCTCGTAGGGCCAGACGCCGTCCGGCTCCGCGTCCCACACGTCGGGCGCGGTCGCGTTGAGGTACGCGGCGAAGTTCTCGGTGGTGCCCGAGTCGTCCGAGCGGTGCACCGCGGTGATGTTGGCGTCGGGGAGCGTCGCGTCGGGGTTGAGCGCGGCGATCTCGGGGGCGTTCCACTTGGTGATGGTGCCCTTGAAGATGCCCGCGGCGGTGGCCGCGTCGAGGTTGAGCTCGTCGACGCCGTCGATCTTGAAGACCAGGGCGATCGGGGAGATGTAGGCGGGGACATCGATGGCGGAGGTGCCCTCGGCGCACTTGCCGAACGAGCCGTCGAGCTCCTCGAGCTTGAGCGCGCGGTCCGAGCCGGCGAAGTCGGCGCCGCCGGCGATGAACGCCTCGCGGCCCGCGCCGGAGCCGTCGGGCGAGTAGTTGATGGTGACGCCGGGGTTCTCCGTCTGGAAGGCGGCGACCCAGGCCTCCTGGGCCGACCCCTGCGACGAGGCGCCGATGCCGTTGAGCGTGCCCTCGAGGCTGCTGGCAGCGCCGGAGGAGGAGTCGCCGGCCGGGGCCGTCGTTCCTTCGTTGGCTGCGCACGAGGTCAGAGTGATCGCTGCGACGGCGGCGACGACGGCCGCCTGGCCGAGACGCGAGATTCTCACAAGTATCCCTTTCGGGTAGGAAAGCATGGAAACAGAACAGGGCCTGGTGCAGCCCGCGAGCGAATGTACGAGGGGGTCGTGTCCGCCCACGGTCCGCTGGGTGAACGGGCGGTGAACGAGGCCCGTCGGGGCTTGCCGGGCGCGCCGAGGATCCGGATCGCTCCGGTCGGGCGGCCGTGCCGTGTCAGGCGAGCGGCGCGTGCGTCTCGATCGCCACGATCCCCGACCCGGGGTGCTCGCTCGAGAGGTGCACCACGGTGAATCCGCCCGTGGGCAGGTGCGAGGCCTCGTCGAGGTAGGCGCCGATCGGAGTCGCGGTCGCGAGGGCGATCTCGCGCAGGATCTCGGGGATGACCGGCCGGTGGCTGCAGAGCACCGCGGTCCTGCGGGCGCGCACGCGTTTGCCGACCAGCCCGCGGATGTCGGTGGTGCCGTGCTCGAACGCGTCCTGGCTGATGTGCTCGGACAGGCGCACGGGCTTCTTCACGAGGGAGGCGAGCGGGGCGATCGTCGAGCGGCAGCGCTTCGCCGTGCTCGAGACGAGCCGGCGCGGGCGCCAGGCGGCGACGGCGCGGGCGGCCGCGGCGGCCTCGTCGGTCCCGCGCTTGTTGAGGCGGCGGGTGGAGTCGCGTCCGTCCCAGGAGTCGGCGGGCACGGCCTTCGCGTGCCGCAGCACGACGAGCGCGAACGTCTCGAGCCCGCCGCGGGCCGCGATCCGCGAGAACTCGTCCACGATCGCGACGTCGTGCGGGTAGGTGAGGTAGCCCCGCGCCCGCTTCGGTGTGACCCACTCCAGGGCCTCGACCTCGCGGTTGGGCAGGAAGTCGGAGTGCAGCACGGCCTTCTCGCTGACCCGCGCCGCCCAGTAGTGGACCGCCTTGGGTCGTCCGTTCGGCAGGGCGTACTCGGTCGAGCCCAGCGGGACCCCGAGTCCGACCGCGAGCCCCGTCTCCTCGCGGATCTCGCGCACGGCCGTCTCGGGCAGCGATTCGCCCGGATCGACCTTGCCCTTGGGCAGGCTGACGTCCCTCCGGTGCGGTCGGTGGATCACGAGGATGTGCGGGCGGCCCTCGATGATCCGCCAGCACACCGCTCCGGCCGCGTAGACGGTCCCCGTCACGGCATCAGCGGGCGGAGGCCCGGGAGGCGGACCGCGACGCGATGCGCTTGCGGTGGGTGATGTGCGCCATGAGCCGGTTCTGCAGGTCCGAGAGCGGCGCGCCGTCCTCGTCGAGGTGGTGCCGGGTCCAGACCCCGTCGGGACCGAGCCACCAGGAGGCGGTCTTCTCGTCCATCGCCCGGTCGAACATGTCGTCGATCTCGCTCAGGTGCGCGGGCTCGACGATCCGCACGAGCGCCTCGACGCGGCGGTCGAGGTTGCGGTGCATCATGTCGGCGCTGCCGATGTAGACGATCGGCTCGCCGTCGTTGACGAAGCTGAAGATGCGCGAGTGCTCGAGGTAGCGCCCCAGGATCGAGCGCACGCGGATCGTCTCCGAGAGGCCCTCCTGCCCTGGCTTGAGTCCGCAGATGCCGCGCACCCACACGTCGACCGGCACGCCGGCCTGGCTCGCCCGGTACAGCGCATCGATGACGGCCTCGTCGACGATCGAGTTCATCTTGATCCGGATGCCGGAGGGCTTGCCCGCCCTGGCGTTCTCGGTCTCGGCCTCGATGCGCTTCAGCAGGCCCTTCCTGAGGTGGCGCGGCGCGACGAGCAGGCGCTTGAACTTCTTCTCGATCGCGTAGCCCGAGAGCTCGTTGAACAGGCGGGTGAGGTCCTTGCCCACCTCGTCGTCGGCGGTGAGCAGGCCGAGGTCCTCGTAGATGCGCGAGGTCTTCGGGTTGTAGTTGCCCGTGCCGATGTGGGAGTAGTGCCGCAGCACTCCGCCCTTCTCCTGGCGGATCACGAGCGCGAGCTTGCAGTGGGTCTTGAGCCCGACGAGGCCGTAGACGACGTGCACGCCCGCCTTCTCGAGCTTGCGCGCCCACGAGATGTTCGCCTGCTCGTCGAAGCGCGCCTTGATCTCGACGAGGGCGAGGACCTGCTTGCCCGACTCCGCCGCGTCGATGAGCGCCTCGACGATGGGGGAGTCGCCGGAGGTGCGGTACAGCGTCTGCTTGATCGCGAGCACATCCGGATCGGCGGCCGCCTGCTCGAGGAACGACTGCACGCTGGTCGCGAAGGACTCGTACGGGTGGTGCAGCAGCACGTCGCCGCGCGAGACCGCCTTGAACACGTCCTGGCGCTGGTTCGGCTCGGAGGGCATGAGCTGCGCGGCCGTGGTCGGCACGTGGTTCGGGTACTTCAGGTCCGGGCGGTCGATCTTCTGCAGGCTGAAGAGCCCGCTGAGATCCAGCGGCGCCGGGAGCTTGTAGACCTCCTGCGTGGTGATGTCGAGCTCGCGCACGAGCAGCCCGAGCGTCTCGTCGTCCATGTCGTCGGTGACCTCGAGGCGGATGGGCGGGCCGAAGCGACGGCGCAGCAGTTCCTTCTCGAGGGCCTTGATGAGGTTCTCGGTCTCGTCCTCGTCGACCTCGACGTCCTCGTTGCGGGTCACGCGGAAGACGTGGTGGTCGAGGATCTCCATCCCGGGGAAGAGGTCGTCGAGCTGGTTCGCGATGAGGTCCTCGAGCGAGATGAAGCGCATCGGCTCGCCCGGAGCGGCGACGCCGGCGATCCGCACGAAGCGCGGCAGCATCTGCGGCACCTTGAGGCGCGCGAACTCGGTCTTCTGCGTCTTGGGGTTGCGGACCCGGACCGACAGGTTGAGCGAGAGCCCGGAGATGTACGGGAACGGGTGCGCCGGGTCGACTGCGAGCGGCATGAGCACCGGGAAGATCTGCGCCGAGAAGTAGTCGTCGAGCACCGAGCGCTCGGCGTCGTTGAGGTCGCTCCAGCGCACGACCTCGATGCCGGAGGCGCCGAGCGCCGGCTTCACGAGATCCTGGTACGCGCGGGCGTGGCGCTGCTGGAGCTGGTGCGCCTTCTCGGAGATGTCGGTGAGCACGTCGACCGGCACGCGGCCGATGTTCGTCGTGAGCGCGAGGCCCGTGAGGATCCGGCGCTTGAGTCCTGCGACGCGCACCATGAAGAACTCGTCGAGGTTCGACGAGAAGATCGCGAGGAAGTTCGCCCGCTCGAGCACAGGCACCAGCGGATCCTCGGCCAGCTCGAGCACGCGCTGGTTGAACGCCAGCCAGCTCAGCTCGCGGTCGAGGTAGCGGTTGTCCGGGAGGAGCGGGTCCGGGAGCTCCTCCTCGTCGTCGAAGTCGTCGTCGAGGTCGTCGCTCAGGCCGTCTTCGAGAATGAGGTTGTCGCCGTCCATGCGACCATCCTGGCACCGCCCCCGTGTGCTCCGCGCCGCGGGTGGTGAATGCCGGGTGAACGCGGCCTGGGGAGGAGCGTCCGCGTCAGCGGACGGCCGGACGCCGCTGCAGGTACTGCACGTCGACCGAGGCGTCGGTGAAGCCGAGGGAGCGGTAGAGAGCGACCGCCGAGCGGTTCTCGGCCTCCACGTAGAGGTCGGCGGCGGTGCAGCCTCGATCGGCCATGCGGGCGAGCCCGGCGCCGAGCAGAGCGCGACCGAGGCCGCGGCCCGCCTGCTCCGGAGCGATGCCGAGGACGTAGATCTCGCCCGTCGTCGATCCCGGCTCGATCTTCAACCAGTCGTAGCCGGCGAGGGCACCGGAGGAGTCGCGCAGCAGGAGGAAGTCGCCCTCGTCGAACCACGGCTCGGCGCGGCGGGCGGCGAGGTCCTCCTCCGTCAGGCGGCCCTGCTCGGGGTGCGCGGCGAAGACCCGCGCGTTCAGCGCGACCCATTCCGCGGGATCGAGATCGCGTGCGTCGGAGAGCAGGTAGCCCTCGGGGACCGACACCTCGGGAGCGGCGAGCGGCTCGAGCTCGAGGTGGAGGAGGGTGCGCACCGGAGCGAACCCGTGAGAGGCCGCGAGGGCCCGGGCCGCCGGATGGTCGCCGTGCGCCCAGGCGAGGAGACCGGTGCGGCCGCTCGCGAGCACCTGCTCGAGGGTCGCGCGGCCGAACCCGACGCCGCGCCACTCCGGATCCACGACGAACTCGAGCTCGCCCTGCCCCAGGACGGCGGCGGCCACGACCACGTCGGCCCGCAGGCCGATCAGGAGCGTCCGCGAGCCGCTCCGGGCGTCGACGAGGGTCTGGTCGCTGAACGGGGGCTGGTGGTCGAACCAGGTGGCACGACCGATCAGGTGCTCGAGGCCGGCCGACACCGCGGGGTCGGCCAGGTCCTCAACCGAGAGGTTGAGCGACTCGCTCATTGTCCTCTTCGTAGACGTTGAAGCGGTATCCGACGTTGCGGACGGTTCCGATCAGCGACTCGAGATCGCCGAGCTTGGCGCGCAGGCGCCGCACGTGCACGTCGACCGTGCGGGTGCCGCCGAAGTAGTCGTAGCCCCAGACCTCGCTGAGCAGCTGCTCGCGGGTGAAGACCCGCGACGGGTGCGTGGCGAAGAAGCGCAGGAGCTCGAACTCCTTGAAAGTGAGGTCGAGCGGGCGGCCGTGCACCTTCGCCGAGTAGCTGGCCTCGTCGATCACGACGCCGGAGGCCTGGATCCGCGACGCCGACTGCTCCTGGGCGAGGCGCCCGATGACGAGTCGGATCCGGGCGTCGACCTCGGCAGGTCCGGCCGAGTCGAGGATGACGTCGTTCACGCCCCAGTCGGCCGAGACGGCGGTGAGCCCGCCCTCGGTGAGGATCAGGATGAGCGGGACGTTGATCCCCGTCGTCGTCAGGATCTTGCAGAGGGACTTGGCACTGGCCAGGTCCTGACGCGCGTCGACGAAGATCAGATCGCAGCTCGGAGCGTTCACGAGCTGGGCCGGTTCGGCCGGGATCTGCCGCGTCCTGTGGCTGAGGAGCCCCAGAGCGGGCAGCACCTCGGTGCCCCCCGCAGAGGTCAGTATCAACAACTGCGCCACGGATCCTCCAGAAATGGTCTGCGGCAATACTAGCGGCGGGCCGGAAGGGCCGACCGCCTCGGGCATGATTGACGGATGAGCGGGGATCGGATGGGCATCGGCGTCGTGTGGGCGCTCGCTCTCGTCGGCTCCGTCTTCTCACTCGTCGTGGCACCGTCCGGATCGGCGCAGACCTGGCTCGCCCTCACCTTCGGCGGCTGCGTCCTCGCGACCTTCGCGGTCCAGCTGGCCGTGGCGCGCGCCTCCGGCTACCTGCTGCGGGCCATGACGAGCGTGGTCGGAGCGATGCTCGTCGTCGGCGTCGCGAGCGCGATCGCGGCCCTCGCCGGCCGCTGAGCGCCTCCGCTCCGGCGAGTGCCGCCCCACCCGCTCCGACGCCGTGCCGCCGGGTAGGATGGAGCCATGCTTCTCGCCCTCGAACTCTTCTATCTCGGACTGCTCGGGCTCGCCTCCCTCGCGATCGCGTGGGTCTCCGGCGTGGTCGTCTACAAGCTCTACCGCGGCCAGCGCTAGCCGCCGCGACAGAGCCGGAGTGATCTCCCTTCCGTCGGGCCTGCCGCCCGAGCTCGTCCCCCTCTCCTGGCTGCTCGGCGTCTGGGAGGGGTCCGGTGTCGTCGACTACGCCGTCGGCGACGACTCCGTGCAGGCCGAGTTCGGCCACCGCGTCAGCTTCAGCTACGACGGGCTGCCCTACCTCAACTACAGCTCCTACACCTGGCTGGTCGACGACGACCGCGAGATCGGGCACAGCCCGCTGGTGAGCGAGATGGGGTACTGGCGGCTCAGCCGTCCGCTGACCGACGCCGACGCGGGCCCCGCGATGCTCCCCGGGCGCGGCGCCCCCGCGTACCCCGATGCGGAGTCGGTCGAGACGCTCCGCAACGCCGCGGGCGGCTTCGACATCGAGGTCTCGCTCGTGCACCCCGACGGCGTGAGCGAGCTGTACCTCGGCCAGGTCAAGGGGCCGCGCATCGATCTCGCGACCGACGCGGTCATGCGCACCGCCGCCGCGAAGGACTACGCCGCCGCGACGCGCCTCTACGGCCTCGTCGACGAGCACCTGCTGTGGGCGTGGGACATCGCCGCGCTCGGCCAAGGTCTGCGCACGCACGCCTCCGGACGGCTCGCCCGTGTCGACTGATCCCGTCTCGCCGCTGCTGGACCTCCCCGGTGCGGTGGCCACGGTGAGCACCGCCGAGCCCGGAGTGGCCGCGCACTACGGTGAGCCGTTCCGGGAGCAGAGGGCGCTCGCCGCGGGTACCGCGCTCGTCGACCTCTCCGGTCGTGGCGTCGTCACCGTCACCGGACCCGACCGCCTCACCTGGCTCGACTCGCTGACCAGCCAGGCGCTCAGGGGCCTCGCGCCCGGCGACTCGGCCGAGACGCTCCTCCTGGACCCGACCGGCCGCATCGAGCACGTCATCCGCGTGGTCGACGACGGCGAGACCGCTTGGCTCCTGCTCGACCGCGACGAGACCTCCGGCCTCGCCGCCTGGCTCGACCGGATGCGCTTCATGCTCCGCGTCGAGATCGCCGACCGCACGAACGAGTACGCCACGCTGGCGACCCTCGGGGAGGGCCCGGCAGGCGTCCTCGCACTCGAGCTGGCGGGCGAGGACGCCGTCAGCTGGGTCGATCCGTGGACATCCGTCCAGCCCGGGGGCTGGCAGTACGCCCTCGCCGAGCACCCGGCGGCCGACTGGCACGCCCGCGAGACGCTCGTGCCCCGCTCCGTCCTCGAGGTGCTCCCGTCGGAGGCCATCCGGGCCGGAGTCTCGTTCGCGGGCGCCGATGCGCTCGAGGCGCTCCGCATCGCGGCCTGGCGCCCCCGGCACGCGACCGAGGTCGACGAGCGGTCGATCCCGCACGAGCTCGATCTGCTCCGCTCCTCCGTGCACCTCGCCAAGGGTTGCTACCGCGGGCAGGAGACGGTCGCGAAGGTGCACAACCTCGGCCACCCGCCCCGCCGCCTCGTTCTTCTGCAGCTCGACGGCTCCGACTCCGCGCTCCCGTCCCACGGCGACGTCGTCACTGCTCCCAAGGGAGGCGAGGACGTCGAGGTCGGTCTCATCACCTCCAGCGCCTGGCACTACGAGGACGGCCCGATCGCCCTGGCCGTGATCAAGCGCGCCGTCCCGGTCGACCTCGAGCTCACGGTCCTCGCGGGCGAGGTCCGCGTCGCGGCGTCCCAGGAGGTCGTCGTCCCACCCGGAGCCGGTGCGGAGGCGGGAGTGCCCCGCCTGCCCCGGCTCGGGGCGAAGACCAGGTAGGCCACGCCGTGGTGGCCGCAGGACCCGCACGTCGGGATCGGGCGGCCGAGCGGATGCGGGGTCTCGTCCGCGGCGATCGCCTCCGCCCGTCCCGGGGACTGGCGCGCGCGGCGGCGTCGGCTCCCGCCGTGCTGCAGATCGTGCTCGCGGCGATCCTCGCCTACTCCGTGTCGCGGTTCGCGTTCGGGCACCCGGCGCCGGTGCTCTCGCTCACCGTCACCATCTCGAGCCTCGGCATCGCCCGCGACACCCGCCCGAAGCAGGTCGCCGAGACCGCGGCCGGGATGATCCTCGGCATCGCCCTGAGCGAGGTGCTGCTGCTGCTCTGGGGCACCGGGGTCTGGCAGCTCGCCGTGGTGCTGGCCGTCGTCTTCACGGTCGGTCGCGCGCTCTCGCCGTCACCCGGGTTCGCGGTCGCGGCGGGCACTCAGGCGATGCTCGTGATGGTGCTGCCGGCGCCCGACGGTGGAGTGCTCACCCGCAGCCTCGACGGGCTCGTGGGCGGACTGGCCGCTCTGCTGTGCACCGCGATCGTCCCCCGCACGCCGCTCCGGGCGGCGCGGGCGGAGGCGCACCGGCTCGTGGAGGCGCTCGCCGGCACGATCGAGACGCTCGCGGACGCGCTCCGCCGGGGCGACGGCACGGCCTCCGCGGCGGCGCTCGAGCGGATCCGCGGAACGCAGCCCGTCATCGACGGCTGGTCGGCGGCACTCGACTCGGCGATCGGCGTCGCGCGGATCTCGCCCTTCCTCCGGCGGCACCGAGGGGAGCTGGACCGCCAGCGCACGATGCTCGGCGCTCTCGACCTCGCCACCCGGAACCTCCGGATCGTCGCGCGGCGCACCGACTTCCTGGTCGGCGACTCCGCGCCGCGTCCGGCCCTCGCCGACGCGGTGGCCGGCTTCGGTCCGGGGATCGCGCTTCTGGGCAGGTCGGTGGCCGATCCGTCGATGCTCGCCCTGGCGCGACAGGACCTCGTCCTGCTGGCGACGACCCTCGATCCGCAGCGGATGATCCCGGAGGCGCGGCTCGCCGAGAAGACGCTGCTCGTGATCCTGCGCCCCCTGGCGGTCGACCTGCTGACGGCGACCGGGATGGACGCCGCTGCCGCGAGAGCCGCGCTGCCGGAACTCGTCTGACAGCGCGGCTCCGGCTCAGGCGTTGGTCGCGTCCTGCACCTCGCCGACGAGCTCCTCGATGATGTCCTCGAGGAACAGCACGCCGGTGGTGCGCCCGTCGCGGTCGACCACGCGGGCGATGTGGGCACCCGTGCGCCGCAGTGCCGCGAGGGCGTCCTCGAGCTCGTCCCCGCCCGAGACCGCCGCGAGGCGGCGGATCCGCTTGGGCGGCACCGGGACGTCGGGGTCGGCGAGGTCCGAGACGTCCTTGAGGTGGAGGTACCCCGCCGGCAGGCCGTCCGCGCCGGCGAGCAGGTAGCGGGAGTAGCCGTGCACGGCGACGGCGCGGCGGACGTCCGCGGGCGTCGACTCCCAGGGCAGGAGCACCATCTCGGCGAGCGGCACGGCGACGTCCGACACCGTCTTGGTCGTGAACTCGAACGCGGCCGTGACGGTCCCGGAGGCGTCGACCAGCATCCCCTCGCGCGTGGACTGCCGCACGATCGCGGCGACCTCGTCGAGGGTGAACGCGCTGGTCGCCTCGTCCTTCGGCTCGACGCGGACGAGGCGGAGGATGCCGTTGGCGACCGAGTTCAGCGACCAGATCACCGGCCTCACCAGGCGCGACACGAGCACGAGCGGAGGTGCCAGCAGCAGCGCCGCGCGCGTCGGAACCGAGAACGCGAGGTTCTTCGGCACCATCTCGCCGAACACCACGTGCAGGAACGTCACCAGCAGCAGCGCGGCGACGAACGCGATCACGCCGATCGCCTCGGCCGAGAGCGAGGTCAGCCCGAGCGGGATCTCGAGCAGGTGGTGGATCGCCGGCTCCGAGACGTTGAGGATCACGAGGGAGCAGACGGTGATGCCGAGCTGGCTCGTCGCCAGCATCAGCGTCGCGTGCTCCATCGCGTAGAGCGTCGTCTTCGCGGCGCGGCTCCCGGCGTCGGCCTTCGGCTCGATCTGCGAGCGGCGGGCCGAGATGACCGCGAACTCGGCGCCGACGAAGAACGCGTTGACGACGAGGAGGACGACCAGCCAGGCGATCCCGGGCAGGTACTCACTCATGGACGGCTCCTTCGGCGCGCAGGGCGGCGACTCCGGTGGCGGTGCCGCCCTCGGTCTCGGGGGTGAAGCGGACGCGGTCCACTCGGTTCGCGGCGACGCGGTCGACGCGCAGCACGCCGGACTCCAGCGCGACCTCGTCGCCCAGCTCGGGCAGGCGGCCCAGCTGCGACGAGAGGAAGCCGGCGACGGTGTCGTAGTCCTCGCCCTCCGGCACCAGCACTCCGAGCCGCGCCGCGACCTCGTCGGGGCGCAGCTCACCGCCGAAGGTGGCGGAGCGGCCGGTGCGGATCACTCCGGCGCGGGTGCGGTCGTGCTCGTCCTCCAGCTCGCCGACGATCTCCTCGACGAGGTCCTCGAGCGTCACGACGCCGGCGGTTCCGCCGTACTCGTCGACGACCACCGCGATCGCGAGTCCGCTGCCGCGCAGCGGAGCCAGCAGTGCGTCGGCCCGGGCGGTCTCGGGGACGCGCATCGGCGCGACCATGAGCTCCTCGGCGCTCACCCTCCGCCGGCGCTCCGGCTCGAGGGCGAAGGCGTGCTTCACGTGCAGCACTCCGCGGATGTCGTCGGAGTCGCGGCCGAGCACCGGGAAGCGGGAGAAGCCGGTCCGGTTGGCCAGCTGCACGACGTCCTCCGCGCTGCTCTGCAGGGTGACCGAGGCCATCCGCACGCGCGGGGTCATCACGTCGGCGACGCTCCGGCTCGAGAAGAGCAGGGTGCGGTGCAGCAGGTCGGCGTGGTCGCGGTCGAGGGTGCCCTCGAGAGCGGAGCGGCGCACGAGCGAGCCGAGCTCGTCGGCGCTCCGGGCGCCCGACAGCTCCTCCTTGGGCTCGATCCCCATCGCTCGGATCAGCGCGTTCGCCGTGTTGTTGAAGAGGAGGATGACCGGCTTGAAGACCGTCGTGAACGCCACCTGGAACGGCACGACCACGCGCGCGGTGGCCAGCGGGAGGGCCAGGGCGAAGTTCTTGGGCACGAGCTCGCCGATCACCATCGAGAAGACGGTGGCGAGCAGGACGCCGATGACAGCGCCGATGCCGGGGACGATCCCGTCGGGGACGCCGACCGAGCGCAGCGGCTCGGCGAGCAGCGACGAGATGGCGGGCTCGAACGTGTAGCCGGTGAGCAGCGTGGTGAGCGTGATGCCCAGCTGCGCGCCGGAGAGGTGGGTGGAGGTGATCCGCAGGGCGGAGATCGTGGGGTCGAGGCGCTTCTCGCCGCGGGCACGGCGCTCCTCGAGCTCGTTGCGGTCGAGATTGACCAGCGCGAACTCCGAGGCGACGAAGAGTCCGGTGCCGACGGTCAGGAGGAGGCCGATGACGATGCCGAGCCACTCAGGCACGCGCGTCACCGCCGATCAGAGGGGCGGGGGCGGTGGCGCGCACCGGTTCGTGAGCGGGCGCGTCTGAGGGAGGGTCGTCCATGAGGAGGAACGGTACCGTCCGCACATCTGAGAATGCTCACAGGACCCGGATGGCCCGTGCGCGCCTCGACCCGTCTCTCCGATCAGCGGAGTGACGGGGTCGCGACCGCGGGCGCCACCGCCTCCCACGCGACGGTCACCTCCCCGAGCCGCCAGCGCCGCGGCCCGCCGAGGATCGGCCAGTCCTCCTGCAGCGCGCGGACCGAGGCGATCCAGCGCTGACCGGGACCGTGGACGGCCAGCGGAGCGTTCACCGTCCACGCGCGCTCGAGTGCGAGCAGGAACGCGTGGACGCGCTCGCCGGGGACGTTGCGGTGGATCAGCGCTTTGGGCAGTCGCTCCGCAGCGATCATCGGCGACGGGATCGCGCCGAGCCGGAGGGAGAGGGTCAGCGAGCGCGGCCCGTCCGCCCCGATCTCGATCCAGGTGCAGATCCTGCCGATCTCGTCGCAGGTCCCCTCGATGAGGACCCCGTCCGGCTCCAGTCGATCGGTCATGATGCGCCAGGCTCCGGCGACCGCGTCCTCGTCGTACTGGCGCAGCACGTTGAACGCCCGGATCACGCTCGCGCGCCGACCGCGGGGGAGGGGGATCTCGAAGCCGCCGCGCTCGAACGTCACGCGCGCATCCGCGGGGAAGGCGGTCCCGCCTCCCCGGACCACCTCGAGCTGCTGCCGCGCCGTGGCCACGCGGGCCGGCTCGATCTCGAATCCGACGACCTCGACGTCGGGAACGGTCCGCACCAGCCGCCGGTGCAGCTCGAGTGTGGTGACCGCGCTCGCTCCGAACCCGAGGTCGACAACGAGGGGCCGGTCGGAGGAGCGCAGGACCGGCAGCTCGGACAGGTACCGGTCGACGCGGCGGAGGCGGTTCGTGCCCGTCGTCCCGCGGGTGACGGCTCCGATCGGCATGGGGATCAGCGTATCCGCGGGCGAGGGGGCCGCCTCTAAGCTGGACGCATGTCCGAGACCTACACTCTCATCCTCGTGCGCCACGGCAACAGCGAGTGGAACCAGAAGAACCTGTTCACCGGCTGGGTCGACGTGCGGCTCACCGAGCAGGGCGTCGCGGAGGCGACCCGCGCCGGCGAGCTCCTGACCGAGGCGGGGCTGCACCCCGACGTCGTCTACACGTCGCGTCAGACCCGAGCCATCCAGACCGCGAACATCGCGCTCGAGGTGGCCGACCGCCTCTGGATCGACGTCAAGCGCTCCTGGCGCCTGAACGAGCGCCACTACGGGGCACTGCAGGGCAAGGACAAGGCGCAGACCCTCGCCGAGTACGGCCCCGAGCAGTTCCAGACCTGGCGCCGCTCCTTCGACGTGCCGCCGCCCCCGCTCGACGACGACGACCAGTACTCGCAGGCGCACGACGAGCGCTACGCCGACCTCGGCGACGCCCTGCCGCGCACCGAGTCGCTGAAGCTCGTGATCGAGCGGATGCTCCCGTACTGGGAGTCGGACATCAAGCCGGATCTCGCCTCGGGCAAGACCGTCATGATCACCGCGCACGGCAACTCGCTCCGCGCCCTCGTCAAGACGCTGGACGGCATCTCGGACTCGGACATCGCGGAGCTCAACATCCCGACCGGCATCCCGCTCGTCTACAAGCTCGATGAGAACTTCGAGCCGATCGGCCCCGCCGAGTACCTCGACCCGGAGGCCGCCGCCGCCGGTGCCGCGGCCGTCGCCGCCCAGGGCGCCAAGAAGTAGGTCCCGCCACCGCGGAGGGCCCGCCGGATCCCCGATCCGCGCGGGCCTTCCGCGTCTCCGGACGCACCTCCGGCTCGCTGAATCGCGCTCGGCTCGCAGGAACGGCGACGTCTCGCGAGCCGAGCCGGTTCTCGCGAGCCGGAGGTCATCCGGGACCTGCGCTCAGCGCCCGCGCTCGGATCACGGGGATCTCGATTCGCGCGCTCCGCGCGCTACTCGATCAGCAGAGGAGACGGCAGTCAGCGCGACTCGCTGAGCGGAAGACGAGCGAGTATCCGTCCCCCGAATCGGCTCGGACGGAATCCCTGGTTCAACCGTGCAGACCGGCCGACCCCCTTAAAGGCGAACGGCCGAATCGCGTGCGAGCGATTCGGCCTAGCCGAACGCGGGACGCTCCTCGGAACGAAACCATCCCGGAAAGCCGACCGCGGCGAGGATCGCGCCGTGCGCGATCCGAGCACTCAGGCGTAATCGCCTGAGATCAAGTACTGCACCTTCTTGGCGATCGAGACCGCGTGGTCGGCGAAGCGCTCGTGGTAGCGGCTGGCGAGGGTGGCGTCGACGGTGTCGGCCGCCTGCCCCTTCCACGCCTCGCTGAGCACCTTGTCGAAGACGCTGACGTGCAGTTCGTCGATCTTGTCGTCCTCGTCGCGGATCTCCTCGGCGATGCGGGGGTCCTGCGAGCGGAGCAGCTCCGTCAGCTTGTGGGCGACGACGACGTCCAGCCGGCCCATCTCGACGAAGGTCGGGCGCAGGCTCTTGGGCACGACCTTGTCGGGGAAGCGGTACCGCGACAGCTGCGCGATGTGCTCGGCGATGTCGCCCATCCGCTCGAGCGAGGCGCTGATCCGCAGGGCGGACACCACGATCCGCAGGTCGCGGGCGACCGGGTTCTGGCGGGCGAGGATGTCGATCGCGAGCTCGTCGAGGCTGATGGCCAGCTCGTCGATGCGGGCATCGCTCGCGATCACCTCCTCGGCGAGCGTGACATCGGAGTGGTTGAACGCCTGAGTCGCCTTCTCGATCGCGATCTCGACGAGTCCGGAGATCTCGACGAGGCGATCCTGGACCTCGGCCAGCTCCTGCTGGAATACTTCGCGCATCTTGTGATCGACCCTCTCTGCGGCACGCACGGCGAACGGTGCCGGGTATGCGTCGCGCACCACGCGCGACGCAGCACCTGTTCCTCGACGGCGCAGGCGCAGCAATGATGACCACGGCAGGTTAACGAACGGTGCCGCGGGTTTGAACAGTACTCGACCTGCTGTCCGTCGTCCGGCATCCGGTAGGGAGACGGCCGGTGGATGGTTAGCCTGGGTCCGTGGATTCGGGTGTGTTCGTGATTCTGGCGCTCGTCCTCGGCGTGGCGATCGGTGTCCTTCTGACGACCGTCTTCACCCTCGCGGCACGGCAGGGGCGCATCGCGGCCGAGGTCGTCTCCGTCACCCTCCCGGAGGGGATCGACGCGATCATCGACGCCGTCGGCGCGCCCGCGTTCGTGACGGATCCGTCGCACAACGTCCTCAAGGCGTCGACCCGCGCGATCGCCCTCGGTCTCGTGTCGCAGGACACGCTCCTCCACCCCGATCTGGTCGCGATCGTCGACCGGGTGCGCCGTTTCGGCGACGACATCGAGCAGGACCTCGAGCTGGCCACGAGCCCGCTCTCGGACCAGGCCGTCACCCTCGTCGTGCACGCGACCCGCCTGGGCTCCCGCTATGTGCTCGTGCTCGCCGAGGACCACACGGAGGCGCGCCGGCTCGAGGCCGTGCGCCGCGACTTCGTCGCCAACATCTCGCACGAGCTGAAGACCCCGATCGGAGCGGTGGGCCTGCTCGCGGAGGCGCTCGACTCCGCCGCCGACGACCCGACGCAGGTGCGGCGCTTCGCCCGGCGCCTGACGCAGGAGTCGCACCGGCTGGCGAAGATCACCCGCGAGATCATCGAGCTCTCGCGCCTGCAGTCCGCCGATGTCGGCGCGTCCGCCGAGCTGGTCCGCGTCGACGACATCGTCACCTCCGCCCTCGAGACGACCCACGTGCTGGCCGAGTCGCACGACGTCACCCTGGTGAAGGGCGGCATGAAGAAGGCCTACGTCGCCGGGCAGGAGAAGATGCTCGTCTCGGCGCTGCACAACCTGCTCGCCAACGCCATCCAGTACTCCCCGCCCGGCTCGCGCGTCGGCATCGGCGTGCGCTCCACCGGCGGCGTCGTCGAGATCGCCGTCACCGACCAGGGCATCGGGATCCCGGAAGAGGACCTCGACCGGGTCTTCGAGCGCTTCTACCGCGTCGACCAGGCCCGCTCGCGCCACACCGGCGGCACCGGCCTGGGCTTGAGCATCGTCAAGCACGCCGTGCAGAACCACGGCGGCGACGTCCGCGTCTGGTCCAAGCCCGGACGCGGCTCCACCTTCACCATCCGACTCCCCGAAGCAGACCCGGCGAGGACGCCCTTCGCGTCCAGCGCCCCGATAGGAGACACCGCGTGACCAGCATCCTGCTCGTCGAGGACGAGAGCGCCCTCAGCGAACCCCTCAGCTACCTGCTCGAACGCGAGGGCTACGACGTCACCGTCGCCGAGGACGGGCTGCGCGCCGTCACCGCCTTCGACGAGGGCGACTACGACCTGATCCTCCTCGACCTGATGCTCCCCGGCATGCCAGGGACCGAGGTCTGCCGCGAGATCCGCACCCGATCGCAGATCCCCATCATCATGGTGACCGCGAAGGACTCCGAGGTCGACATCGTCGTCGGACTCGAGCTCGGCGCCGACGACTACGTCACCAAGCCCTACTCCACCCGCGAACTGCTCGCCCGGATCCGCGCGGTCCTCCGCCGCCGCACCGAGGACCCGGGAGAGGAGCGCATCGTCACCGCCGGCCCCGTCCGCATGGACATCGAACGGCACACCGTCGAAGTCGACGGAGTCGAGACTCCCATGCCCCTCAAGGAGTTCGAACTCCTCGAGATGCTCCTCCGCAACGCCGGCCGCGTCCTCACCCGCGGCCAGCTCATCGACCGCGTCTGGGGCAGCGACTACTTCGGCGACACCAAGACCCTCGACGTCCACGTGAAGCGCATCCGCTCCAAGATCGAGAAGACGCCGAAGGAGCCGACGCTGCTCGTCACCGTCCGCGGCCTCGGCTACCGCTTCGACTCGTGACGCGGGGCCTGGCGGGGCCATCTGCGGCGTTGTCGTCGGTCGCGATACCGCCGGTATCGCTCCCTCCTCCGCCTTGCAGCTGACCCCACCAGGCCCCGCGGTGAACTTCAGAAGTAGGGCCGTCGCTGCGCGACGAGCCGGAGTCAGGGCCGTCGCTGCGCGACGAGCTGCTTCGGAGAGGCCGTCGCTGTGCGACGAGCCGCTGTGGGGGCCGTCGCTGCGCGACGAGCTGCTGCGGAGGGGGGTGCCTCCCTTGCTGGTCGAGTAGCCGCGGAGCGGCGTATCGAGACCCACGTCGCCGAGGGAGGCGCATCCGCCGGCGCGGGTAGGCGGAGCCGGATCGAAACGACGACGGGCCGCCCACCGGAGTGGACGGCCCGTCGAAAAGGGGTGCGGGGCTACTCGCCGGCGGGGGGCTCGATCGAGTTGCCGGGCTCGGTGGTGGGGGTGGGGATCGCCGTGAAAGCGGGATCCGGCGTGGGGGTCGACGTCGGGGTGACCGACGGGGCCGGGGTGAGGGTCGAGTAGGACTCGAGGGCGTTCGTCAGGACCGGGACGAGGAGCTCCTTGCCCTCCTCGTCGCCGTACTGGAAGTAGACCGGGAAGAGGCTGCCGGGGACGGTGTCGATGCCGGGCATCGTCACGGACTGGTCCTCGGTCGGGCCGATCCGGTTCGACCCGGGGACGATCGTCACCTGGCCGTCCGTGCGGCCCTCGGCCGACTCGTACTGCACCTCGAGCGTCTCGGTCTCGGCCGAGTCGTTGATCACGGTGACGACGAGGGTCCCCTCCTCGCCGTCGGTCGACACGATGAACGCATTGCGGATGGAGAGATCGCCGACCGTCGCACCGACTCCGTCACTCGGGTCGTAGATGGCCCGCGTCGCCTGGGGAGCGACGAGGTTGCAGCCGGCGGTAGCGAGGGCGACGCCGACCGCGAGAACGACGGATGCAGCGATACGCGCCTTCACAGGTTCCTCCAGATCGTCGGCCCTGCTCGCCCCGGACAGGGCGACTTCACGGTGCACGAGCCGGACACCAGATTAGCGTAGCGACCCCCCGCCGCCGGTCCGACCGAGGGGGTCCTCACCTCCCGACCCCTTTGGTACTCTGTCCGCCGGCGACCGCCGGTGGAAGGACGTGCCCGATGACCCCCCTCTCCTCGGAGCCCCCCACCGTCGCCGTCGTCGTCGTCGCCGCCGGCAGCGGTACCCGGCTCGGCCGCGAGAGGCCCAAGGCCTATGTGGACTGCGCCGGCCGGACGATCCTGGAGCGCAGCCTCCGCACGGTCCTCACGATCGCCGAGCCCGTCCAGGTCGTCGTGGTCGCCCCCGCCGAGCTCGTCGACGAGACGGTCTCCCTCTGCCGCGCCGCCTCCGGTTCCGACGACGTGGCGGTCACGGCCGGAGGAGCGACCCGGCAGGAGTCGGTCGGCCGCGGTCTGGCGCTCCTCGCCCCCTCCGTCGAGACGGTGCTCGTCCACGACGCCGCGCGCGCCCTCACTCCCGTCGACCAGTTCGAGCGCGTCATCGCGGCGGTCCGGTCGACCGGCGGGGGAGTGGTGCCGGGCCTGCCGGTCACGGACACGATCAAGCGGATCGGATCCGAGGGCGCGATCCTCGAGACGGTCGACCGCGCGCAGCTCGCGGCCGTGCAGACGCCGCAGGGCTTCCCCCGCGCCCTGCTCGACGACGCGTACTCCGCCGCGGGCGCCGAGCACACCGACGACGCGGCGCTCCTCGCGGCGCACGGCCGCGGCTCCGTCGTCGTCGCCGGCGACCCCCTCGCCTTCAAGATCACCACGCCGTGGGACCTGTCGCGGGCGGAGCAGCTGCTCGCGCCGCCCGTGCCCGTCGCCGCTCCGCGGGTCGGCATCGGCACCGATGTGCACGCCTTCGACGACGCGTCGCCCCTCTGGCTCGCCGGACTGCACTGGCCCGGGGAGCGGGGGCTCTCGGGGCACAGCGACGGCGATCCCGTCGCCCACGCGATCTGCGACGCCCTCCTCGCCGCGGCCGGGCTGGGCGACATCGGCTCGCGCTTCGGCACCGCGGACCCGCGCTTCGCCGACGCGCACGGCGAGGTGTTCCTCCGAGCCACGCGCGAGCTCGTCGAGTCGGCGGGCTTCACGATCGGCAACGTCTCGGTGCAGCTGATCGGCAACCGGCCGAAGTTCTCGCCGCGCCGCGACGAGGCGCAGGAGCGGCTGTCGGCGATCCTCGGCGCGCCCGTGAGCGTCGCCGCGACGACCTCCGACGCCCTCGGCTTCACGGGGCGGGGCGAGGGAGTGGCGGCGACGGCGACCGCGCTCGTGCTCCCGACCGCGTCCTCGCGCTGATCCCGCCGCCCGGCCGCGGGCGACTCGCCCGGTAAACTCGCCCCGTGACTCTGCGACTGCATGACTCGAAGGCCCAGGCCCTCGTCGATTTCGTCCCCCTCCGCGCGAACGAGGTCGGGATGTACGTCTGCGGACCCACCGTGCAGTCCTCCCCGCACATCGGGCACCTGCGCTCCGCCCTCGTCTACGACCAGCTGCGGCGCTGGCTCCGCTACCGCGGGTTCCACGTCACCCTGGTGCGCAACGTCACCGACATCGACGACAAGATCCTCGCGATCGCCGAGGAGTCGCGACGAGCGGCCCCCGAGGGCGAGCCCTCCGAGCAGTGGTGGGCGCTGGCCTACCGCGTCGAGCTCGAGTTCACCGCCGCCTACAACGCCCTCGGCATCCTGCCGCCCACCTACGAGCCGCGGGCGACGGCGAGCATCGCCGAGATGATCGCTCTGGTGGAGCGCCTGATCGAGCTCGGTCACGCCTACCCCGCGCCCGACGAGTCCGGCGACGTCTACTTCGACACCCGCTCCTGGCCCGACTACGGCGCCCTCACGCACCAGCGCCTCGAGAGCATGGAGGCGGCGACCGACGCCGACCCGCGCGGCAAGCGCGATCCGCACGACTTCGCCCTGTGGAAGGGCGTCAAGCCCGAGGAGCCGGAGTCGGCGTCGTGGGCGTCCCCGTGGGGCCCGGGGCGTCCGGGCTGGCACATCGAGTGCTCGGCGATGTCGACGAAGTACCTCGGCACGCAGTTCGACATCCACGGCGGCGGTCTGGATCTCCGGTTCCCGCACCACGAGAACGAGCTCGCGCAGTCCAGCGCCGCGGGGCACGCCTTCGCCTCCTACTGGCTGCACAACGGGCTGGTCTCGGTGACGGGGCAGAAGATGAGCAAGTCGCTCGGCAACTCCGTCTTCGCGTCCGAGCTGCTCGACGCGGCTCGGCCCCTCGTCGTCCGCTACTACCTCGGATCCGCGCACTACCGCTCCACCCTCGAGTTCCACGACGGTGCGCTCGATGAGGCCGAGGCCGCGCTCGAGCGGATCGAGGGCTTCCTCGACCGGTCACGCCGTCGCCTCGAGGGCACCCGCTTCGCCTCCGTCGGCGAGCCCCTCGTCCCGGACGAGTTCGCCGAGGCGATGGACGACGACCTCTCCGTCCCGCAGGCCGTCGGCGTTCTGCACGAGACCGTCCGGGCCGGCAACGCCGCCCTCGACGCCGAGGATCTGGGCACCGTCGCAGCGCTGCGCACGCAGGTCCTCGCCATGGCGTCGGTGCTCGGCATCGACCCGGAGGCGCCCGAGTGGGCGCGCTCCGACGACGAGCCCTCCTACCGGGCCCTCAGCGTCCTCGTCGACCGTCTGGTCCTCGAGCGCCAGTCCGCGCGGGAGCAGCGCGACTGGGCGGCCGCCGACCGCATCCGAACCGATCTCGCCGCGGCGGGAATCACGATCGAAGACACCCAGACGGGTGCGCATTGGAGTCTCGATGGCGAATAAGCCCGGCCGCCCAGGAGCGGTCCGCAAGAAGAGCAAGGGCAAGGCCGTCGGTTCCGGCGGTCAGGGCCGTCAGGCCCTCGAGGGCAAGAAGCCCACGCCGAAGGCCGAGGATCGGCCGTACCACCCCGCAGGCAAGGCGAAGGCGGCGCGCGAGCGCTTCGTCGCCGCAGGCGGGAAGGGACGTCCCGGCAGCACGCTGTCGGCAGCCGCGCGCGGAGGATCGGGTCGGCCCGCTCCGTCGCGCAAGCCCAAGAGCGCGGACGAGTCCGAGATGGTGACCGGGCGCAACTCCGTCCTCGAGGCGCTGCGGGCCAGGATCCCCGCGACGACCCTCTACGTGGCGACGCGCATCGAGATGGACGAGCGGGTCAAGGAGGCGCTGAAGCTCGCCACCGCGCGCGGCCTGCCCGTCCTCGAGATCATGCGTCCCGAGCTCGACCGCCTCGCCGGCCCCGACTCGGTGCACCAGGGCCTCGTCCTCAAGGTGCCGCCGTACGAGTACGCCCACCCGAGCGACCTGCTGCAGCGCAGCATCTCGCGCGCGCAGACGCCGCTCTTCGTCGCGCTCGACGGCATCACCGACCCGCGCAACCTCGGCGCGATCATCCGCTCCGTCGCCGCGTTCGGCGGCCAGGGCGTCATCGTGCCGCAGCGCCGCTCGGTCGGGCTCAACTCGGCCGCGTGGAAGACCTCGGCCGGAGCCGCCGCGCGCGTCCCCGTCGCGATGGCGTCGAACCTGACCGCGATGATCAAGGACTTCAAGCGCGACGGCGTCTTCGTCATCGGCCTCGACGGCGGCGGCGACACGATGCTGCCGGGCCTCGAGCTCGCCGACCGGCCGCTCCTCGTGCTCGTCGGCAGCGAGGGCAAGGGCCTGTCCCGGCTCGTCACCGAGCAGTGCGACGCGATCGTCTCGATCCCGATCAGCTCGGCAGCCGAGTCGCTGAACGCCGGCATCGCGGCGTCGGTCGCGCTCTACGAGATCTCCAAGCTCCGGGCGTCACAGAAGTAGAAGCGTACGAATGACGAAGGGCCCGTGCGGAGCGATCCGCACGGGCCCTTCGTCGATCCGGGTCAGACGTTCTTGGTCCAGTCGACGTCGGCGTCCTCGTCGGTCAGCTCGGCGTCGCCCGCCTCGTCGATGACGAGGTTGGGCAGCGTCAGCGCCTCGGTCGGCGGGGCGATGATCGTCGCCTCGTCGCGGCGGTGGCGGAGGATGTCGTTCACATAGGCCGTGACCGCCTCGGCGAGGGGGACGTCGCGCGCCTGCTGCTGCGACATGAACCAGCGGTGCTCGAGGAGCTGGTGGAACATCTCGGCCGGCTCCAGGCGCCCCTTGAGGTCGCGCGGGATCGAGCGGATGACCGGCTCGAACACCTGCGCCAGCCACTCGTGCGCGACCATCTCCTCGTCCAGGCCCTGTTTGCCGTAGGTCGCGGTGTACGAGTCGAGGTCGTTCAGGAGCCGTCGCGCCTGGTTCTCCTGGGCGTCGAGCCCGGTCAGGCGGAGGAGGCGGCGCTGGTGGTGACCGGCGTCGACGACCTTCGGCTGGATCCGCACGGTCGATCCGGCGTCGTCGGTCTTGATCGCCAGCTCCTCGATGTCGAAGCCGAGGTCGTTCAGGCGGTTCACCCGGTCGTTGATGCGCCAGCGCTCGGAGGTGGCGAACGACTCGACGCCGGTCAGCTCCTTCCAGAGGCTGCGGTACGCCGCGACGATCCCGTCCGACACCGTGATCGGATCGAGGTCCTCGTCGACGCGCCCACCGGCCTCGAGGTCGAGGAGCTCGCCGGCGATGTTGACGCGCGCGATCTCGAGGTCGTTCTCGCGCTGGCCGTTCGACAGCCCGCCCGAGTAGAGCTGACCGGTCTCGGCGTCGACCAGGTAGGCGGCGAACGCGCCGGCGTCGCGGCGGAAGAGCGTGTTCGAGAGTGATACGTCGCCCCAGAAGAAGCCGATGACGTGCAGCCGGACGAGCAGGAGCGCCAGGGCGTCGACGAGGCGGGTCGCCGTGTCGGGCCGCAGCGTCTGCGAGAAGAGGGCGCGGTAGGGCAGCGAGAACTTGAGGTGGCGCGTCACCAGCACGGCGGGCAGCTCGCCGCCCTCGTCGTCGGTGCGGTTCGCGATGACGGCGCCGGGCACGACGCAGGGGACGTCGAGGCGCTGCAGCGTCTTGAGCATCTCGTACTCGCGGCGCGCCATCTCGGCGGTGGTCTCCTTGACGGCGACCACGTGTCCCGAGAGGTGGGCGAAGCGCACCGTGTGACGCGAGATGCCCTTGGGCAGCGCGGCGATGTACTCGTCGGGCCAGTCGTTCAGGCGCAGGTTCCACGGGAGGTCGAGGAGGGCCGGGTCGACGGTGGCGGAGGTGATGTTCAGGGATCCGGACATGGAGCGCCGTTCGTGTCGGAGTCGGGCGGGGGAGGAGCGCTAACGAACGCTGCCGCCGTCCCGGAGGAGACGGCGGCAGCGTATGCGCGGAGGGGGAGCCTCAGGAGAGGCGCTCGCCCGACTCCGCGTCGAAGATGTGCACGCGGTGGTTCGCGGTCACGTAGACGCGGTCGCCCGCGGTGGGGTGCACGCGGCCGTCGACGCGCGCGACGATGTCGGTGCGGCGTCCCTCGACCTCGGTGTGGCCGTAGAGGTAGCCGTCCGAGCCGAGCTCCTCGATCAGGTCGACCTCGATGGGGAGGCCGCCGGGCTGGGTGGAGACGGTGACGTCCTCGGGACGCACGCCGAGCGTGACGACCTTCTGGCTCGTCTTCGCGAGCGCCTCGCGGGCGATCGGGAGGACGGTGTCGCCGAACTTGACGCCGCCGTCGGTGACGTCCGCGTGGAACAGGTTCATCGCGGGCGAGCCGATGAAGCCGGCCACGAACACGTTGTTCGGGTTCTCGTACAGGTCGCGCGGGCTGCCGACCTGCTGGAGGAGCCCGTCCTTCAGGACCGCGATGCGGTCGCCCATGGTGAGCGCCTCGGTCTGGTCGTGGGTGACGTAGACCGTGGTGATGCCCAGGCGGCGCTGGAGGGTGCCGATCTGGGTGCGGGTCGAGACGCGGAGCTTGGCGTCGAGGTTCGACAGCGGCTCGTCCATGAGGAAGACCTGCGGCTTGCGGACGATGGCGCGGCCCATCGCGACGCGCTGGCGCTGACCACCCGAGAGGGCCTTCGGCTTGCGGTTCAGGTAGGGCTCGAGGTCGAGCATCTTCGCGGCCTCGAGGACCCGCGCGGCGCGCTCGTCCTTGTTGATGCCGGCGATCTTGAGCGCGAAGCCCATGTTCTCGGCGACCGACATGTGCGGGTACAGCGCGTAGTTCTGGAAGACCATCGCGATGTCGCGGTCCTTCGGCGGCACGTCCGTGACGTTGCGGTCGCCGATCAGGATGCGGCCCTCGTTGACCTCCTCGAGGCCGGCGAGCATGCGCAGGGAGGTCGACTTGCCGCAGCCGGAGGGGCCGACGAGGACGAGGAACTCGCCGTCGCCCACCTCGAGGTTGAGCTTGTCGACGGAGGCACGCGTGGCCCCGGGGTAGACGCGGGACGCGTGGTCGAAAGTTACGGACGCCATTGTTCTTGCTCCTTCACCGGCAGGTACGTGCCGGACGATCCGAGTGAATGGAATTGATGATGGTCATCGTCGTGTGGACGACGTCGGCCAACCGTCACAGTATGCCACGCGTCGGGAACTCGCCACCGCGGGCCCGGTCGCCTCCAGGAGACCGTCGCGTATCCGCCGTTTGGGGGATTCCCAGGGCTCGCGCGTAGGATTCCGGCGAGTCGCGACCCGGCGACGACTTCCCCCTCTCTTTCTCGGAGTGTCCTTGTCATGACCAACGGCGGAGCCAACGACCGTCTCTCGAAGAACCAGCGTCGAGAGGCAGCGAGGGAGAAGGCCCGACGGCTCCGTGAGCAGCAGAAGCGCCGCGACCGCGCCGGCCGCCTGCTGCTGCAGGGAGGCCTCGCCGTCGTCGTGATCGCCGTCGTCGCGATCGTCGCCCTGGTCCTCGTTCCGAACCTCCGTCCCGCCGAGGTCGGCCCGGGCCCGGCGAACATGGCCAGCGACGGCCTCGTCGTCGGAGAGGGGCTGGTCGCGCAGACATCCGATCCCGTCCCGGCGAGCGGCACTCCCAGCCCGAGCGCTCTCGACACCTCGACCGGCACCGTCGACATCCGCGTCTACGTCGACTACCTCTGCCCGTACTGCGGCGAGTTCGAGACGACCAACGGCGAGCAGATCGAGGAGTGGGTCGACAGCGGAGCCGCGACCGTCGAGATCCACCCGATCGCGATCCTGACGCCGCGCTCCAACGGCACCAAGTACTCGGAGCGCGCCGCGAACGCCGCCGCCTGCGTCGCCGACTCCTCGCCCGACTCCTTCTTCGACTTCAACTCCCTCCTCTTCGAGAACCAGCCCGCCGAGGGGACTGACGGCCTGTCCGACGACGAGCTCAAGGGCTACGCCGCCGACGCGGGCGTCGAGGACACCGCCGCGGTCGACTCCTGCATCGACGACGGCTCCTTCACGAGCTGGGTGCAAGCGGCGACCGAGCGCGCCACCTCCGGACCGCTGCCGGGCACCGAGGTGGAGAAGGTCTCGGGCACGCCGACCGTCCTCGTGAACGGCGAGGCCTACTCCGGCTCGCTCACCGACCCCGAGGCGTTCAGCTCGTTCGTGCTCGCCGCGGCGGCCGACACCTACTCCTCCGCGTCGCCGACGCCGACCCCGGCCGCGGGCTGACCGCAGGCATCGACAGCAGAAGGGCACGTCCGGTTCGACCGGACGTGCCCTTCTCTCGTTCGCCCCGGTGGCAGCGCCCGGGCACGCGGCGACAGCGGAACCGGAAGGCCGCACGGGAGGCGGGACGTGGAGCCGACGACGGGACTCGAACCCGTAACCGCCCGATTACAAGTCGGGTGCGCTACCAATTGCGCCACGTCGGCAGGTGCGCCCGGAGGCACCGGGACAGACTATCGCGGGCGCCGCACCGCGATCGGGGCGGCGCCCGCGGGCGTCACGGCTGCAGGACGCTGAGGTGCTTCTCGGCGGGGGTGGGGCGCTTGGGTCCGCCGATCTTGCCGTCGGGCCGGCCGACGTAGAGCCAGCCGAGCAGCTCCTCGCCCTTCTCGAGGCGGTGCGCCTTCCGGACCGCCTTCGCGCGGGTGTAGGAGCCGGTGCGCCAGAAGACGCCCCAGCCCGCCTCGTCGAGCAGCAGGCTCAGCAGGTGCGCGACGCCCGAGGCGACCGCCTCCTGCTCCCAGTTCGGCACGCTCGACTTCTTCGTGCTCACCACGACGGCGAGCAGGAGAGAGGCGCGGTGCGTCTTCTCGATGTACTTCCGCGGGTCCTTCTTGGCCCCCGACGCGGCGGCGAAGCTGCGGCCGATCCGGTCGCGGGCGGCGCCGCGGATCTCGATGACCCGCCACGGCCGCAGCGAGCTGTGGTCGGCGAGACGCGACGCCGCCGAGACGTACGTCGCGATCTCGTCGTGGCCCGGTGCCTCCGCCGTCACCTTCGACCGCGATCGTCGCGCGAGGACGGCGTCGAGCACCGGAGTGGGCACGGTCACTCGCTCTCGGCCTGGAACTCGAGGGCGATCGAGTTCATGCAGTACCGGTCGCCGGTCGGGGTGCCGAAGCCGTCGGGGAACACGTGGCCCAGGTGCGAACCGCAGTTCGCGCAGCGCACCTCGGTGCGCACCATGCCGAGGGTGCTGTCCTCGATCAGCTGCACCGCGTCGGGGTTCACCGACTCGTAGAAGCTCGGCCAACCGCAGCCGGAGTCGAACTTGGTGCCGCTCTGGAAGAGCTCCGCGTGGCAGGCGGCACAGGTGTAGAGGCCGGAGCGGTGCTCGTCGAGCAGCTCGCCGGTCCACGGACGCTCGGTGGCTGCTTCGCGCAGGACGGCGTACTGCTCGCGGTCGAGCTCCTCGCGCCACTCGGCGTCGGTCTTGTTCACGGAATACGACGACATGGGTCTCCCTAGGATTCCTCGCCAGTTTACGGGGGAGGTCGCTCCCCTCCTCTCTCGTAAACTCCCAGCCGTGCAGGCGAATTCCGTGATCTCGAAAGCGTGGAGCGAACTCTCGACCGAGGAGGTGTACGCCTTCGCGCGGCTGCGGACCGACGTGTTCCTCCGGGAGCAGCGCGTCGACGACGACGAGCTGGACGGCCGCGATCTCGAGCCGACCGCACGGCACTGGTGGATCGCCGACGGGCGCGGGACCGCCGCCTACCTCCGCACCCTCGTCGACGCCGAGCCGGAGCACGCCGACGCGCACCGCGTCATCGGCCGCGTCGTCACCCGCGCCGACAGGAGGGGGGAGGGGCTCGCGCACGCGCTCGTGCAGGCGGTGATCCGGCGCCACGGCGATGAGGCGATCCTCCTGCACGCCCAGTCGCACGTGGCCGGCCTCTACGCGCGCTCGGGCTTCGTCGCGTTCGGCGACGAGTACCAGGAGGCGGGCATCACCCACGTGAGCATGTACCGGAGCGCCTCCGCGGAGACAGCGGCGGGCGTGCCTACCCTGGACGGATGAACGGGACGACGGGAACGGCGCGGAGCACGAGCGCGCCGAGTGCTCCCCTCTCCGAGCGCGACCGCGAGGTGCTCGACTTCGAGCGCGACTGGACCTCGCGCTCCGGGGACAAGGAGGACGCGATCCGATCCAGGTTCGGGCTCTCGGTCGCCCGCTACTATCAGGTCCTCGGCGCGGTCCTCGCCTCTCCCGCGGCCCTCGCCCACGACCCGATGCTCGTGAAGCGCCTCCTGCGCATCCGCGACGGGCGCTCCGGTGCCCGCGCCGCGCGGCGCCTCGGGCGGCCCGAGTAGACCCGCTGCTCGCGCAGACCGCAACGGAAGGCCGGCTCCGACCTCGATGTCGAACACGCACCCGAAGGACCGCTTCGACGAGATCCCCGCGACGGAGGGCCGCGTCGGCGCGCACCGTCGGCCGCCCGCTCCGCACGCCCGCCTCATCGCCCTCGCCTGGGCGGCGCTGGCCACCGGAGTGATCGTCCTCCTCGGCTTCATCGGTCTCCTCGTGATCGACGACCGGGTGCAGTTCGACGACGTCTTCACCGCTCCCACCGGCATCGCCGACGCGACGCCGGAGGTCGCTCCGACCGTGGATCCGTCCCTCGAGATCGCGGTGCTCAACGGCACCCCGACCGCCGGGCTCGCTGCCAGCGCCGGCGACGTGCTCACGACGGACGGCTGGACGGTGCCGACGGTCGCGAACGCCAGCTCCGAGGACCAGGCGGCGACCACCGTCTACTACTCCGACCCCGCGCTGCAGGGAGCCGCGCTCGGCCTGGTCGAGTCGCTCGGAGTCGGGGCCCTGGTGCAGGGGGACGAGTTCGTCGAGACCGGCGATCTCGTCGTGGTCCTCGGCGCCGACTACCCCGTCGGCTGAGCCTCGGGACCTCGCTCCGACACGGGTGAACCCCGCCGTCACCGGGTCTTCTGTTTCCGGCACGTTTAATCCGTGTTGAATCGCGGACAACTCTTTCCCGAACGCGCGATCGCGCCGTTTCCGGGCCCGTACCGCGGATTAGTATCTCGACTCGGAGGCACGCGCGCATCGCTCGTGTCGAGGGCAGCACAGTACTTGGGAGTGGAAATGGCGAACGGAACCGTCAAGTGGTTCAACGCTGAGAAGGGCTACGGCTTCATCACGGTCGACGGCGGCGGGCAGGACGTGTTCGTCCACTACTCCGCGATCGACATGTCGGGATACAAGGTCCTCGAGGAGGGCCAGCACGTCGCCTTCGAGGTCGGCACCGGATCGAAGGGACCCCAGGCGGAAGCGGTGCGCCTGGTCTGACCCGGCGCTCGTTCCAGGAGCCGTCGCCCGCCCCGTGCGGACGGCGGCTCCTGTCGTTCCTCCCCGTGTCGCGTCGCTTGCACTCGTCACCCGCGAGTGCCAGAATCGCTCTTGGCACTCGGTTCATCCGAGTGCCAGGAATGAAACTTTCTTGACGTCCGGGAGGGACGAGAAACACACATGGCCAAGATCATTGCTTTTGACGAAGAAGCCCGCCGCGGCCTCGAGCGTGGACTCAACACTCTGGCCGACGCGGTCAAGGTGACCCTCGGCCCGCGCGGCCGCAACGTCGTGCTCGAGAAGAAGTGGGGCGCTCCCACCATCACGAACGACGGCGTCTCGATCGCCAAGGAGATCGAGCTCGACGAGCCCTACGAGAAGATCGGCGCGGAGCTCGTCAAGGAGGTCGCCAAGAAGACCGACGACGTCGCCGGCGACGGAACCACCACGGCGACCGTCCTCGCCCAGGCCCTGGTTCGCGAAGGCCTGCGCAACGTCGCGGCCGGCGCCGACCCGATCACCCTGAAGAAGGGCATCGAGAAGGCCGTCAAGGCCGTCACCGCCGAGCTCATCGCCGGCGCCAAGGCGATCGAGACCAAGGACGAGATCGCGGCGACCGCCTCCATCTCGGCCGCGGACCCCGAGATCGGCGCGATCATCGCCGAGGCGATCGACAAGGTCGGCAAGGAGGGCGTCGTCACCGTCGAGGAGTCGAACACCTTCGGCACCGAGCTCGAGCTCACCGAGGGCATGCGCTTCGACAAGGGCTACCTGTCGCAGTACTTCGTGACCGACCCCGACCGCCAGGAGGCGGTGTTCGAGGACCCCTACATCCTCATCGTCAACTCCAAGGTCTCGAACATCAAGGACCTCCTCCCCGTCGTCGACAAGGTGATCCAGGCGGGCAAGCAGCTGCTGATCATCGCCGAGGACGTCGATGGTGAGGCGCTGGCGACCCTGGTCGTCAACAAGATCCGCGGCATCTTCAAGTCCGTCGCCGTCAAGGCCCCGGGCTTCGGCGACCGTCGCAAGGCCCAGCTCCAGGACATCGCGATCCTGACCGGCGGCCAGGTCATCTCCGAGGAGGTCGGCCTCAAGCTCGAGAACGTCACCCTCGACCTCCTCGGCTCGGCCCGCAAGGTCGTCATCACCAAGGACGAGACCACCATCGTCGAGGGCTCCGGCGACGCCGAGGCCATCGCCGGTCGCGTCGCGCAGATCCGCGCCGAGATCGAGAACACCGACAGCGACTACGACCGCGAGAAGCTCCAGGAGCGCCTCGCGAAGCTCGCCGGTGGAGTCGCGGTCATCAAGGCCGGAGCGGCGACCGAGGTCGAGCTCAAGGAGCGCAAGCACCGCATCGAGGACGCCGTCCGCAACGCGAAGGCCGCCGTCGAGGAGGGAATCGTCGCCGGTGGTGGCGTCGCCCTCATCCAGGCCGGCAAGCTCGCGTTCGACAAGCTCGAGCTCGTCGGAGACGAGGCGACCGGCGCGAACATCGTCAAGGTCGCCATCGAGGCGCCGCTCAAGCAGATCGCGCTGAACGCCGGTCTCGAGCCCGGTGTCGTCGCCGCCAAGGTCCGCGAGCTGCCCACCGGACACGGCCTCAACGCCGCGACCGGCGAGTACGTCGACCTGATCGCCGCCGGCATCATCGACCCGGTCAAGGTCACCCGCTCGGCGCTGCAGAACGCTGCGTCGATCGCCGGCCTCTTCCTCACCACCGAGGTCGTCGTCGCCGACAAGCCCGAGAAGAACCCGGTTCCGGCCGGCGACCCCACGGGCGGCATGGACTTCTAGTCCGACCCGCACCACACGCTGAAGGCGGTTCCCCTCCGGGGGAGCCGCCTTCCGTGCGTACCGGGTGGCCCCGGCGGCGCGCGGACGACGGCTCCCTCGTGCTCGACGCTCAGGAGCCGAAGAGACGCGCGTTCGCCTGCTCGGTGTCGGCGTACTGCTGCGCGGCCGTGCCGAGTGCGAGCGTGATCGTGGCCAGGCCCTCGTCGACCTGCGCCTGTGTCGACCGCCAGACCCCGACGACGCCCTGGAACGCGTTCGAGGCCTGGCCCTGCCAGACCGCCTCGAGCCCGGTCAGCTGCGCGAGCAGCCCCGACACCTCGGTCTGGATGCGGTCCATGTAGCCGTGCGCGGTGCCGGTCATCGTGGTCATCGCGTCGATGTCGGTCTGGTAGCGGGTCATGGGGGAGTCCTCTCGTTCCGGTGGGCGCCGATCGGCGCGTGCGAGAACGGTAGGACTCACGCCGTCTCCGCCGCGGGCACTCAGACCGAGGCTGGGGAGGATTCACCGTTCGGGCCGACGGTGAGGAGGGGCAGGGCGACGCGGAAGGTCGCTCCGCCGCCCGGGGTCTCGACGACGTCGACGCGGCCCTTGTGCGCGGCCACGATGGAGGAGACGATCGCCAGCCCCAGACCGCTGCCGCCGGTCTCGCGGGTGCGGGACGTGTCCGCGCGCCAGAAGCGCTGGAAGATCTTCTCGCGGATCTGCGGCGGGATGCCCTCGCCGTGGTCGATCACTTCGAGGAACGCGAGGCGGCGCGCGCGGTCGACCGCGACTCCGATCTCGATGGGGGTGTCCTCGGGGGTGTACCGCACGGCGTTGCCGATGAGGTTCGTGAGCACCTGACGGATCTTGTTCTCCTCGGCCATGACCAGTGCGGGGAGTCCCGCCTCCTCGGGAGCGGGCTCGGCCGTCCCCGCAGCGATCTCCTCGGCCTTCACCCGGCTGGGGCGTCGGCGGAGTCGGGCGAGGCGGGCGCCGGCGGCGGCGATGGGACCGGTCAGGCCGGCGGCCGCCGTCTGCAGCGGCTGCGTCGCGGCTCCGGTGAGATCGTCGTCGTCGAGGGCCGGCGTCTCGAGGGGGGTGTCGTCACGGGTCTCGACGCCGAAGTCGCGGTCGGGCCACGAGGCCATCGCGTCCATGGCGGCGTCGCGCGCGAGGGGCATCAGGTCGACGGGGGCGAGAGCGAGCGGCTTCGTCTCGTCGAGACGGGCGAGCTCGAGCAGGTCCTCGACGAGACCGCCCATGCGGATCGCCTCCTTCTCGATGCGCTCCATCGCCTGGCCGACGGCCTCGGGCGTCTGCAGAGCGCCCATCCGGTACAGCTCGGCGTAGCCGCGGACCGAGACCAGGGGCGTGCGCAGCTCGTGGCTGGCGTCGCCGACGAAGCGGCGCATCTGATCGATCGTGCGCGCACGGTCGCGGAACGCGGTGTCGATCCGGCCGAGCATCGCGTTGAGCGAGCGGTTCAGCCGCCCGACCTCGGTGTTGGGCGTGGTGCCGTCGAGTCGCTGGCTGAAGTCGCCGTCGGCGATGGCGGCGGCGGTGCGCTCGACCTCGCGCAGCGGCGCGAAGGTGGTGGTGACGAGCAGGCGCGTGAGCATCGCGCCGATCACGACGATCGCGACTCCGAACCCCAGGAAGATCGTGAGGTAGATCGTCATGATGTTGTCCACGCCGCGCGTGGACGTGGCCAGCAGCAGCGTCTGGACCTGGTTGCCCTGCGAGTAGGTCGTCGCGACGAAGTGGTACTCGATCTTGCCGTTGACGCTCTCGATCGTGCCGCGATCGTCTCCGAGATCGAGCGCCTCGTCGAGCGTGTACCTCGTCGGGAAGGCGGGGTCGTTCGGGCCGATCGCCGTCGAGTCGCCCTGCACGCCCTCGGAGTCGTAGACCGCGCCGACGTAGAGATTGTCGTCGTCGCTCAGACCGGCCTCGCCCTTCGCGCTCAGCGTGTTGGCGACGAGCTGCGCCTTCACGGCGAGATCGCGGTCGAGCTGCGAGATGAGCTGCGGCTTCAGCATCGTCATGGTCCCGATGCCGGAGACGAGGAGGCCGAGAGTGAGCAGCAGGACCGTCACCGCGGTGATCTTGGTCCGCAGGGAGATGGAGTTCCACCGCTCGGCCAGGGTCTGGTGCATGGCGGTGGGACTCCCTCGATGGCGGAACGGCGGCCGCCCCGCGAGGGGGCGACCGCCGGGGTGCGGAGCTCCGGGCTCCGCGACGTCGATCACGACCCGGAGGCTAGGCCTTCGCGACCTTCAGCATGTATCCGAATCCTCGCTTGGTCTGGATGAGCGATTCCTCCGAATGCGTGTCGAGCTTACGTCGGAGGTACGAGATGTAGGACTCGACGATGCCCGCATCGCCGTTGAAGTCGTACTCCCACACGTGGTCGAGGATCTGCGCCTTGCTGAGCACGCGGTTGGGGTTGAGCATCAGGTAGCGCAGCAGCTTGAACTCGGTGGGGCTGAGCTCGACCGGCTCGTCGCCGACCAGGACCTCGTGGGTGTCCTGGTCCATCGTCAGCTCGCCGGCGCGGATGACCGCGTCCTCCTCGGCGTGCATCGTGCGGCGGAGGATCGCCTTGATGCGCGCGACGATCTCGTCGAGGCTGAACGGCTTGGTGACGTAGTCGTCGCCGCCGACGGTGAGACCGGTGATCTTGTCCTCCGTGTCGTCCTTCGCCGTGAGGAAGAGGATGGGGGAGGTGTAGCCGGCCGAGCGCAGGCGCTTCGTGACGCCGAACCCGTTCATGTCGGGGAGCATGACGTCGAGGATGATCAGGTCGGGCTCCTCCTCGAGGACGGCCGAGATGGCCTGCGCGCCGTTGCCCACCGCGCGCACGGCGAAGCCGGCGAAGCGGAGGCTCGTGGTGAGCAGGTCTCTGATGTTGGGCTCGTCGTCGACGATGAGAATGCGGGGTCCGTCCATGAGGACATCTTCTGCGCGTTGCCTGAACGGAATCTGGGAGCCGAGTGGTGGGTGGCTCGACACCGCCCCGGTGCCGTCGGTGCGATCAGGACGCGCGGCGTCGTCGCACTCCGACGATCAGCATCGCGATCATCATCAGGAAGGCGATGGGCAGGCCGACGAGGGGGACCGCGAAGACGAACTGCCACAGCGGACCCTCGTACCGCTCGACTCCGAGGAGGGGCGCGAGGAGGATCGCGAGGAACGCGAGCACCGTCACGGCGATGATCGCGATGAACATGTAGGCGAGGGTGCGCTCGGCGCGTCCGATGCCCGCCGGCTGCTGTGGCTTCACCCCCCAAGGATAGGCCGCACCGGAGAGCCTCTAAACTGGTGGTTGCTTCGATTCCAGGAGGGGTTCTGCATGCCTACCGGCAAGGTCAAGTTCTACGACGAGGAGAAGGGCTTCGGCTTCATCAGCACTGATGACGGCCAGGAGGTCTTCCTGCACGCTTCCGCGCTGCCCTCGGGGACCGCGGTGAAGCCCGGCACACGCCTCGAGTTCGGCATCGCCGACGGCAAGCGCGGGGCTCAGGCCCTGACCGCCCGCGTCATCGAGGCGCCCCCCAGCATGGTGAAGATGAACCGCAAGTCGGCCGACGACATGTCGGTGATCGTCGAGGACACCGTCAAGCTGCTCGACGGCATCGGCACCGGCCTCAAGCGCGGTCGCTACCCCGACAAGGCCCACGGCCGCAAGATCGCGGCGCTGCTGCGCCGGGTGGCGGACGAGCTGGATGCCTGACGCCGACGGCACGACCGGCGACCTCGCGTCGCCCGAAGGGGAGGAGTCCCTCCTGCTCGCCGACACCGCCGGTGCTGCCGCGGACGACGTCACCGGCACCGAGGGAGTCGACGTGTCGACCCTCGAGGTGGAGGCGTCGATCGTGATCGCCGACGTGTCCACCGAGGAGGATCTGCCGACTCCGGGAGCCGGTACCGAGCTCGATGAGCCTCGGGCCGAGTCCGACGCGGAGTCCGGACTCCCGGCCGCCGTGGACGAGTCGGACGTCGAGAGCGCGACCGGGGGATCCGAGTCGGAGGCCGACCTCGTGGTCGACGGCTCCGAGCCGGGGAACGAGGACGTCCTCGAGGACGAGGCGGTCGAGCCCGTCTACGAGCTCGACGCCGTGCTCGCCGCTTCCGAGGAGCGGGCCCGCGAGGCGCTCGCCGACGTCGCTCCGCCTGGAACGATCGGACCGCTGGTGGCGACGCTGGCGCAGGGCGAGCACGTGGTCTCGCTCCAGTTCGCGAACCTCATGCGGGGCTACCCGGGATGGCTCTGGACGGCGACGCTGTCGCGCATCGACGAGACCGAGGACGTCAACGTGCTCGAGGTCGAGCTGCTGCCCGGCGAGGGAGCGGTGCTCGCTCCGGACTGGGTGCCGTGGACGGATCGCCTGGCGGACTACCGCGCGGCGCAGGACGCGGCCGGCGAGGAGTCGGACGACTCGGACGAGGACGACACCGACGACGACGATGACGAGGCGGACGAGGACGCTCCCGACTCGGAGGACGAGTTCGACGATCAGGTCGTGCTCGACGACGACGACGACGACGAGTCGGAGGATGACGACGACTCGGATGACGACGACGATGACGACGACGACGAGTCCGACGATGACGATGAGTCCGACGACGACGACTCCGATGACGACGACGACCGGGATGACGACGACCGCTGAGTCGGCACCTCCCGTGGTGGCAGCGGGGGAGGGGGCGGCGTGATCGGCATCGACACGCTCGTCTCCTACCCCGACGGCGCCACCTCCTCCGAGGGGGAGATCGTCCACCTCGAGGCGCTGGAGGAGGGCCGTTGGGCGGTCGTCCTCGACGCGACGGCCGCTCATCCCGTCGATCCCACCTGGCCGGACCAGGGGCCCGACGAGGGCATCCTCGTGGCCGAGGGCGTGCGCTACCGACTGCTCGACTGCCGCATCGCAGCGTGGGACGGGCGCACCCTGCACCTCGGCGACCGGCTCCCGGTCCGCCTCGGCACCGAGGGCTGGGTCTTCGTCGTCGCGCACGTCGTGGCCGACGCGTCCGCGCTCGCCGAGGGGCAGCGGATCCGCGTCGAGGCCGACCGCGCCCGCCGCGACGAGTTCTCGCGCGGGCACACGGCCTGCCATCTGGCCTCGCTCGCCCTGAATGCGGCGCTCGCCGACTTCTGGAGCAAGCCGGTGCGGACCGATTCCCTCGGCAGCCCCGATTTCGATCAGGCCGCGATCCAGTCGTCGCTGATCCGCCCGTCGGGCTCGACCGACGTCTACCGGCTCGGGAAGAGCCTGCGGCGCAGCGGCTTCGACACCGCCCGGCTGCAGGAGGCTCTGCCGGAGATCGAGGAGCGGCTCGACGCCCTGCTGGCGGAGTGGACGGCGGAGGACGCCTCCGTCGCCGTCGAGCGCGAGGACGAGCTGCTCGGCTCCCGCCGGACCTGGCGGTGCCTGCTCGCCGCTGGCGAGGCGTCGATCCCGTGCGGAGGAACGCACGTCGCGAGCCTCGCGCAGCTCGGCGCCGTCTCGGTGGAGCTGTCCCTCGATCCGGTCGCGGCGACGCTCACGATGGAGACGGACGCCTCCTGAGCCCTCAGCGGCGGTTGCGGCTGTAGAAGAGGCCGATGGTGCCGAGCACGACGCCGATGACGACGGTCGACAGCACGAGCGGAGGCACGTCGACGCCGACCGAGGCTGCCACGAGGACGCCGATCAGCGCCGCGACCCAGACGAGGCAGCCCACGAGCAGCGCCCGGGCGTCGTCGCTCGGGTAGGGCGGAGGACTCGGTCGACGCTCCTCCTCGCGGAGCCACAGCCTCATCCTCCGCCCGCCCGTCAGTCGGCCAGGCGCTCGATGACGTGGTCGATGCAGTTCAGCAGCGACCGGACGTCGTCGGGCTCGATCGCGGTGAAGGTGGCGATGCGCAGCTGGTTGCGCCCGAGCTTGCGGTACGGCTCGGTGTCGACGATGCCATTGGCGCGGAGGATCTTCGCGATCAGCGCGGCGTCGATCGACGCGTCGAAGTCGACGGTGGCGACGACCTGCGAGCGGTGCTCGGGCACCTCGACGAACGGGGTCGCGACCGACGAGGCCTCGGCCCAGTCGTAGATCGCGGACGAGGACTCGGCGGTCCGCGCCGACGCCCAGGCGAGGCCGCCGTTGCCGTTCATCCAGTCGAGCTGCGACTCCATCAGCAGGAGCGTCGCGAGCGCGGGCGTGTTGAGCGTCTGGTTCAGGCGCGAGTTGTCGACCGCGTTCTTGAGGCTCAGGAACTCCGGGATGTAGCGCCCGCTCGCCGCGATGCGCTCGACGCGCTCGATCGCGGCGGGGGAGAAGAGGCCGAACCAGAGGCCGCCGTCGCTGGCGAAGTTCTTCTGCGGCGCGAAGTAGTAGACGTCGGCCTGCGAGGCGTCGAAGTCGATGCCGCCGGCGGCGCTCGTCGCGTCGATCACGGTGAGCGCGCCCTCGTCACCGTGGACGCGCGTGACGGGCGCCATCACTCCGGTCGAGGTCTCGTTGTGCGGCCAGGCGTAGACGTCGACGCCCTCGAGGACCTCGACCTCGCTCCGCGAGCCGGCCGGGGCCGAGATCACGTGCGCCGGCTCGAGGAACGGCGCGGACGCGGCCTTCGCGAACTTCTGGCCGAACTCGCCGAAGGTCAGGTTCTCGGCGCGGCGCTCGATGAGCGAGAACGCGGCCGAATCCCAGAACGCGGTCGAGCCGCCGTTGCCGAGCAGGACCTCGTAGCCCTCGGGGACGTCGAACAGCGTCGCGAGGTGCTCGCGCACGCGGCCCACCAGGTTCTTGACCGGGGCCTGCCGGTGCGACGTGCCGAGGAGGTGCGCGCCCTCGGTCGCGAGGTGCGCGAGCTGGTCGTGCCGCACCTTGGACGGGCCGCAGCCGAATCGTCCGTCGTGGGGGAGGAGCTCGCGAGGAATGGTGACGTCCGGCATGCGTTAATACTAGGGTTCCCGGCTCGCCCCCTCCTTCGAGTGACGAAGGCCTGGCGCCGTGCGGCTTCGCGGAAGTCGCGACACGGTGCCCAGTAAGGTTGAGCGCGCCGAGACGGGAAGGCTGAGATGACGGATCTGATCGACACCACCGAGATGTACCTGCGCACCATTCTGGAGCTCGAGGAGGAGAACATCATCCCCCTCCGTGCGCGCATCTCGGAGCGTCTGAGCCACTCGGGACCGACCGTCTCGCAGACCGTCGGACGCATGGAGCGCGACGGTCTCGTGGTCGTCTCCGGAGACCGCCACCTCGAGCTCACCACCGACGGGCGCCGCAAGGCGATCCACGTCATGCGCAAGCACCGCCTGGCCGAGCGGCTCCTCCACGACGTCATCAAGCTCGACTGGGAGTTCGTGCACGAGGAGGCCTGCCGCTGGGAGCACGTCATGAGCGAGCAGGTCGAGCGCCGACTCCTCGAGATGCTCGACCACCCGACCGAGTCGCCCTACGGCAACCCGATCCCGGGTCTCGACGAGCTCGGCGACACCCCGGCGTCGCGCTTCGCGGACGGCGTCATCAGCCTGCCCCGCTTCGTCGCCGGATCGACCGAGCCCAAGCGCGGAGTGGTGCGTCGTCTCGGGGAGCCGGCGCAGGTCGATCCCGAGCTGCTGCTCCAGTTGAAGCAGTCGGGCGTCATGCCGGGAGCAGAGGGCGAGTTCTCGGCCCTCAACGGCTACGTCCTCGTGCGCATCGACGGCGCGGAAGCGGGCATCGAGCTCCCCAACGAGGTCGCGGCCCACATCTTCCTCGTCGTCTGACGACAGGTCCCCGAGCGGCCCCTGGGCGAGCGCTGGATGCGCTCCTAGCGCATCCCGGGACGGACTGCACGCCGATGTCGTGATCGGGCCGCGTCGAATGGTGACAAATCGGTAACGGTCGCATACGCTCTGGGGAGCCCTGCATCCGGACCCCGGTTCCAGGGCGCGGAATCCGACGTCCCCCTGCCCGTCTCGGACCACCGTGAACATCGATGCTTCGTGCATGAGACGGGACAGCCGCCTGGGCTGACGGGACGCGGAGGTCCACCCCTTTGGCCGAGAACGACACCACCGGCAGCCCCGACCGGTACCGCTCCACCCACCCGAACAGCCCCCGCAGCACCGCCTCCTTCGAGAACCAGCCGCCCGTCGTGCGCGCGCGGTTCCACTCCGAGGCTCCCGTCGCCCGCCGCGCGGTCCCGACCGCCCCGGCCCGTCAGCGCGACGTGACCGACTTCGTCCCCTCGCCCGCAGGCACCCCTCGCCGGCACCGCGGCCGGACGCTCGGCAAGGTCGCGATCGTCGGGTTCGCCGGCGCGCTCGTTGCGACCATGGCGCTCCCCGCCTACGCGTTCTCCCCGGGGACCGACAGCGCGAGCCCGTTCGCGGCGTCGCAGGCCGACCTCCTCCGTCAGGGCGAGGCGCAGACCGTCGCCGTCGCGGGCAGCGTCGTGCAGGCCGCGATCGCTCGCGACGGCTTCTCGGCCGAGGCGGCTCCTCCGCCCCCGCCGCCCCCCGAGCCGGAGCCCGTCGTCGAGCCGGTCGCCGACACCTCGGACGTCGAGACCGCCCGCGCGGAGACCGCCGAGACGTTCAACTCGTACGACGGAGCGTCGGCCGCCGAGCTCGCCGCGTCGGCGCCGACCACCGGGTACAGCCTCTCGGCCGTGTACAACACCGCCCTGCAGTACCAGGGCGTGCCCTACGTCTTCGGCGGAGCGGACCCGAGCGGCTTCGACTGCTCCGGTCTCGTGATGTACGTCTTCGCGCAGTACGGAATCTCGATGCCGCACTCGGCCGCGGGTCAGGCCGCGATGGGCACCCGCATCCCGGTCTCGGAGGCGCAGCCCGGCGACCTCGTGATCATGCCCGGTCACGACGGCTTCTACGCGGGCAACGGCAACATCCTGCACGCGCCCTACGCCGGTGCGAGCGTCCGCGTGCAGCCGATCTGGACGTCGGACTACTACATCGTGCGCATCCCGGGCTGAGCCCGGACGCCCGTCGACGAGCCCGCTCCCTCTCCTGGGGGCGGGCTCGTTCGCGTCCGCGGGGGACGCGGTGTGAAATGCGGATGACGAATTCGGGCGAACCTCTGGTGTTTCGCGCCGGAAGGAATACTCTGAACCCCACTCCGCCGTACCAGCGGAGCGGTTCGTCGAGGGACGGAGTGCCGGGATGGCCGAGCGGAACGGGCACCACTGCGTGGGGCTGCGTTCGCGCGTGCGGCGGACCGACTCGATCCGGGCGGGGATCCTCTCCGCCTCGGTGCACTCCTCCGACACTCGGATACGCCACCACGACTCGACGCGGTGCTCAGCCGCGGCCCAGAAGGGCGCCGTCCACGCGACGGCGCCCTTCTTCGCGTCCGGGGTGCTGCCGTGGTGCGACGGACGACGTCTGTTCGGAGGTCACTGATGCGCACTCTGGTTCTCAACGCCGGCTACGAGCCGCTCGCGGTCGTCTCGTTCAAGCGGGCACTCGTCCTGCTGATGACGGAGAAGGCGACCGTCATCGCGGCCGACGAGGGCAATCCGGTGCACGGGGCGACCGGCGACTACGTGCGGCCGTCCGTGATCCTGCTGACCCGCTACGTGCGGATCCCGAGCTCGCGGACGGTGCCCGTCTCGCGGCGCGGGGTGCTGCGGCGCGACAACCACCGCTGCGGCTACTGCGGGATGCACGCGAACACCATCGACCACATCCAGCCGAAGTCGCGGGGCGGACGGGACACCTGGGAGAACCTCGTCGCCTGCTGCCACCGCTGCAACAACACCAAGAGCGACCGCACGCCCGCCGAGATGGGCTGGCACCTGCGGACGGTACCGCGGGTGCCGCGGGCCGGCTCCTGGCTGGTGCGGGGTGCGGAGCGGATGGAACCCGAGTGGAACGGCTACCTGGCCCCTGCCGCCTGACGGGGCGAGGGCACTCCGCTCGCGGCGTTGTCGTCGGGCGCGATACCGCCGGTATCGCTTCCTCCTCCGCCTTGCGATCGAAGCACCCTCGCTTCGTCAGAAGACAGACGGGGCGAGGGCACTCCGCTCGCGGCGTTGTCGTCGGGCGCGATAGCGCCGGTATCGCTTCCTCCTCCGCCTTGCGATCGAAGCACCCTCGCCCCGTCAGAAGACAGAGGCGACGAACTCCTACTCGTTGTCGCCGCCGGTGGCGGTGCTGGCGTTGCCGGAGCGCTCGCCGGACCAGGTCCAGTTGGCGACCGCGGGGAGGTCCTCGCCGAACTCGCGGGTGTAGGCGCGGGCGCGGATGCGGGCGTCCTGCATCTCCTGGCGGAGGCCGGCGGCGCGGGAGCCGAGTCCGGGGGTGCGGTCGATGACGTCGATCACCAGCGAGTAGCGGTCGAGGTCGTTCAGCATCACCATGTCGAACGGAGTGGTGGTGGTGCCGTTCTCCTTGTAGCCGCGCACGTGCAGGTTCTGGTGACCGGTGCGCTTGTAGGTCAGGCGGTGGATCAGCCACGGGTAGCCGTGGTACGCGAACACCACGGGGCGGTCGGGGGTGAAGACCGCGTCGAACTCGCGGTCCGAGAGGCCGTGCGGGTGCTCGGACTCGGACATCAGGCGCATGAGGTCGACGACGTTGACCGTGCGGATCGCGAGGTCCGGGAGCTTCTCGCGCAGGATGCTCACGGCGGCGAGGGTCTCGAGGGTCGGGACGTCGCCCGCGCAGGCGAGCACGACATCCGGCGACTCGCCCTGCCGCTCGCTGCTCGCCCACTCGAGGATGCCGAGGCCGCGGGTGCAGTGGGCGACGGCCTCGTCCATCGTCAGCCAGGCCGGGGCGGGCTGCTTGCCGGCGACGACGACGTTGACGTAGTCGACGCTGCGGAGGCAGTGGTCGTAGACCGAGAGCAGCGTGTTGGCGTCGAACGGCAGGTAGACGCGCACCACCTCCGGCTTCTTGTTGACGACGTGGTCGATGAAGCCCGGGTCCTGGTGGCTGAAGCCGTTGTGGTCTTGGCGCCAGACGTGGCTCGAGAGCAGGTAGTTGAGGCTCGCGATGGGGCGGCGCCACTCGATCTCGCGGGTGCCGTTCAGCCACTTCGCGTGCTGGTTGAACATCGAGTCGATGATGTGGATGAAGGCCTCGTAGCAGGTGAAGAGACCGTGGCGGCCGGTGAGGAGGTACCCCTCGAGCCAGCCCTGGCACTGGTGCTCGGAGAGGACCTCCATGACCCGGCCCGCGCGGGCCAGGTGGTCGTCGAGCGGGCTGAGCTCTCCCTCCCACTGCTTGTCGGTGGCGGCGTAGACGCTCTGCAGGCGGTTGCTCGCGACCTCGTCGGGTCCGAAGATGCGGAAGTTGGTGGGGTTGGCGCGGATGACGTCGGCGAGCCACTCGCCGAGCACCTTCGTCGCCTCGGCGACCGTGCCGCCGGGGGACTCGACGACGACCTCGTAGCGGCGGAAGTCGGGCAGGTTCAGGGTCTGCCGCAGGAGGCCGCCGTTGGCGTGCGGCGTGGCGCTCATCCGCAGCTCGCCCTCGGGAGCGAGGGAGCGGACGCGCTCGGCGATCCCTCCGCTCTCCGTGAAGAGCTCCTCGGGGTGGTAGGAGCGGAGCCAGTCCTCGAGCAGGCGGGTGTGCTCCTCGGTGTCGCGGACGTTGGCGAGCGGCACCTGGTGGGCGCGGTAGGTGCCCTCGACCTGCACGCCGTCGATCTCGGCAGGGCAGGTCCAGCCCTTCGGGGTCTTGAGGACGATCATGGGCCAGGCGGGCCGCGTCAGATCGCCGGCCGCGGCGCGCTCCTTGATCGCGGCGATGCGGTCGAGCACCGTGTCGAGCACCTCGGCGAAGCGCTCGTGCACGCGCATCGGGTCCTCGCCGTCGAAGCCGCCCTCGACGAGGAAGGGCTCGTGCCCGTAGCCGCGGAGGAGGCTCGCGAGCTCCTCGTACGGGATGCGCGCGAGGATCGTGGGGTTCGCGATCTTGTAACCGTTCAGGTGCAGGATCGGCAGGACCACTCCGTCGGTGGCCGGGTTCACGAACTTGTTCGAGTGCCAGCTGGTGGCGAGCGGGCCCGTCTCGGCCTCGCCGTCGCCGACGACCGCGGCGACGAGCAGGTCGGGGTTGTCGAAGGCGGCTCCGTAGGCGTGGCTGAGCGCGTAGCCGAGCTCGCCGCCCTCGTGGATGCTGCCCGGGGTCTCGGGAGCGGCGTGGCTGGGGATGCCGCCGGGGAAGCTGAACTGGCGGAAGAGCTTGCGCAGCCCGTCCTCGGACTCGTCGATGTGCGAGTAGATCTCGCTGTAGGTGCCGTCGAGGTAGGCGTTCGCGACCATGCCGGGGCCGCCGTGGCCGGGACCGGTGATGTAGAGGGTGGACTGGCGGCGCTCGCGGATGGCGCGGTTGAGGTGCGCGTAGATCAGGTTGAGGCCCGGGGTCGTGCCCCAGTGACCGAGGAGGCGCGGCTTGATGTGATCGCGGGTGAGCGGCTCGGTGAGCAGCGGGTTCGCGAGGAGGTAGATCTGGCCGACGGCGAGGTAGTTGGCGGCGCGCCACCAGGCGTCGACGGTCTCGAGGGTCTCCGACGTCAGCGGGGCGTCCGCGTCGCGGGCGGCCCAGGTGTGCTCGGAGGCGGAGGGGAGCGCGGTGATCGAGGATGCGGCCATGACGCCACGCTCGCATCCGGCCGCCCCGCGCGGTAGGGCCTTGCGGCGCTCGCGCTCGGGACGGTCGGATGCGGGGTGCCGTTCGGGAGCGCTCAGCCGCGCGGAGTGGCGCGGCGGAGGATCAGCCAGCCGCTGAGGGCCGCGATCGCGGTGGGCACGAGGAGCAGCGCGAATCCGCCGGTGGTGCCGACCGCCTCGAGGGCGAGCCAGACGGAGTCCCACGAGTCGGTGAGGCTGATCAGCGCGACCGCGGCGACGGCCAGCGCGGCCAGTCCGATCCAGAAGACCGTCATGCCGACTCCCCGCCAGCGCACGTAGACGGACGCCGTGGCGGCTCCGACGAAGAAGAAGAACAGGAACAGGACGAAGACCCCGAAGGCCCGCTCGACCCACGAGATGCCGCCGAAGCCGACGACCCGGAACAGGATCCCGCCCATGCCCCAGCCGTTCGTCGCCGACTCGATCGCGGCCATGACGGTGTAGAGCAGCGTCCAGGCCGCCGACAGGAGGACGAACGTGAGGGCGCTGCCCCAGTAGAAGTCGCGCCGCGTGGATCCGTAGCCCAGCGCCAGTCCGAAGGTGATGTTCACCGCCTGGATCGCGACGACGAGCATGTAGATGAAGATGAACGCGCCGGGACCCGAGACCTGGACTCCGGACTCGCCGCCGGCGCTGTCGACGCCGATCGTGCGGAGCACCACCCAGAAGATCGCGAGGCTGCCGAGGAAGATCGCGGCGAGGATGCCCAGCGGCGTGTAGAGCAGCGTCGCGGGGTTGGCGAAGTGCAGGCGGACGATGCGGAGCAGGCGGTCGGAGGTGCCGAGGCTGTGCGCGGGGGCGGTGGTGGTCATGAGGCGTCCTTCCCGGAGGAGGTGGTGCTCGTGAGCTGCACGACGAGCTGCTGGAGGGAGACGGGCTCGAGCTCGAGCCCTGCGGCTGCTGCCTGGGCCCGGCCCGAGTGGTCGAGGCGGGGGAGGGTCGCGGAGGCGAGTCCGCCGACGCCGCTGCGCGAGAGCACTTCACGACCGGACGTGAATGCGTCGACCGCGCTGCGGGTGCCGACGACGGTCGCGGCCGAGCCGCGCAGCTCCTCCGCATCGCTGTCGACGACGAGCCGGCCCTCGTCGATGACGAGGACGTGCTCGAGGAGGGAGCTGACCTCGTCGATCAGGTGCGTGGAGAGCACGACGGTGCGGGGGTGCTCGGCGAAGTCGGCGAGCAGGCGGTCGTAGAAGAGCTGGCGCGCGACCGCGTCCAGGCCCAGGTAGGGCTCGTCGAAGAAGGTGAGCGGGGCGCGCGAGGCGAGGCCGACGATCACTCCGACCGCCGAGAGCTGCCCACGCGAGAGCTTCTTGACCCGCCGGTTCAGCGGCAGGCGGAAGTCGCTGACGAGCTCGTTCGCGAACGCGTCGTCCCAGCCCTCGAAGAACCACGGGGCGCTGCGCAGGACGTGCTTCACCTGGAAGTCCTCGGGGTACTTCTGGCTCTCCTTGATGAAGCAGGTGCGGGAGAGGACGCCGGCGTTCTCGACCGGAGGCGCCCCGAACACGTGGATGTCGCCCGAGGTTGCGAACTCCTGACCCGTGAGCAGCGACATGAGCGTCGTCTTGCCCGCGCCGTTGCGGCCGAGGAGGCCGTGGATCCGGTTCTCATCGAGCGCGAAGCTCACGTCGTGGACCGCGTGCATGCTGCCGTAGTGCTTGCTGAGGCCGGCGACCTCGATGACCGCGCTCATCGCGATCCCCCTTCGCTGATCATGGTGGCGAGCTCCTCGCGGGTGAGGCCGAGCTTGGCGGCCTCGGCGAGCAGCGGAGCGACGAACTGGTCGCGGAACTGGGTACGGCGCTTCTCGACCAGCCGGTCGCGGGCGCCCTCGGCGACGAACATCCCGATGCCTCTCCTCTTGTAGAGGACCCCGTCGTCGACGAGCAGGTTCACGCCTTTGCCGGCCGTGGCCGGGTTGATGCGGTGGAACGCGGCGAACTCGTTGGTCGAGGGGACCTGGGTCTCTTCGGGGAGCGCCCCCGCGATGATGTCGTTCTCGATCTGCTCGGCGATCTGCAGGAAGATCGGCCGGGAGTCGTCCATGGGTGCTCCTTCCTGCTGTGCGGTGGTTCAGTGGTTAGTTGGTACAGTAACTAACCAAGCAGGTCTGTCGGGTGCTGTCAACCGCGGGCTGCGAGCTCGGCCCGGCCGACGGGTACACTGGCTCGGCCAGCCTCTGTAGCTCAATGGAAGAGCGACTCCGTCCTAAGGAGCAGGTTGGGGGTTCGAGTCCCTCCAGGGGCACCAAAGTGTCGTTACTAAAACCCTTGCCACAGAAAATCGGCGCGTTCGCGCCGTCGCTGGCCTCCAACAGGCTTGTAAGGGTCCGAGCACCACTCCTAGGAGTGGTGCTTTTTTCGTGCGCGCTCGCCTGGACCACCTGCGACGTGATCGTCGCGAACGGCTCGTTCAGTTCTGCCGTGATCGTCTCGTCCGTGTGGACGAGGACGCGCTCGAAGAAGACCTGGTTAAAGAGCCGCTTGATGTGATCGGGCGCACTTTTGTACAGGCGGGTGCACTCCATTGTCACGTCGAGGGCGACCTGGACGGCGTGCTCGACGTCGGCGATGTCCTGGGTGAGGCGAGCTTCGTCGCGCTCGGCGGTCGTGCGCTCGGAGCGGATACGGTCCTGCTCCTTCTTGAACAAGTCAAGCGGGATCGCGTCCGCGTAGTGGGCCTGGAGAAGACGGAGCTGCTCACGTTCGAGTCGCTCCAGGTCAGTCCGGATCTGCGCGCGCTGCCGCTCGCCGTCGCCACGGGTGGCAACGAACTCGTCGCGGAACAGCCGCTCGAGGTCATCTCGGGCGATCCGGTCTAGACGGAGACGCTCCTGGTACTCCGCGACGATCTTGTCCTCCACGACATGGATGAGGACGGCTTTCTGCGTGCAGTCGTTCCGTTTCGCCTGACGCGCGGAGCAGTAGAAGTATGGGTAGATTTCGCCCGACTTCGACCGGGTCATCTGAACGATCAGCCGGTTGTGGCAGTTCCCGCAGTACACCGTGCTCTTGAGGTAGTGATCGTGTCGACGTCGGCGCTCGCCGGAGCGGCGCGCTTGCAGTGCGTCCTGCACCTTGTCCCATGTCTCCTGGTCGATCAGGGGCTCGTGCTTGCCGGCGTAGGTCGCTCCGGCGAACGAGACGAGGCCGAGGTAGTACGAGTTGGTCAGGATCTTGTGGAGATCGGTATCGGTCAGGGCCCGCGAGGGAACTTGCGGAGTCCGCCGCGTGGTGAGCCCGCGCTGAGCGAGTTCGAGCGCGAGCTGGGACAGGCTGACGTTGGGCTCGGTGTAGCGGTGAAAGGCCCAGGTGATGAGCGGAGCGCGGTCGGAGTCAGGGCGAACCGTGCGGCTTTCGCGGCCGTCGATGTCGAACTCGCGGACGTTCAGGTATCCGAGCGGAGCTCGACCTGGAGTTCCGCCCTTCTGCACCTTCTGCGTCATGCCCTTTGTGACCTCGTGTGCGAGGTTGCGCGAGTAGAACTCTGCGATCGACGACATGATCCCGTGAAGGAGCGCGCCGGACGGTGACTGGTCGATGCTCTCCGTGGCGGAGATCAGCGCCACGTTCGCGGCGGTCAGCTGCTTCATGATCTCGACGTCGTCCTCGCGGTTGCGGGCGAGGCGATCGACCTTGTGTACGACGACGTAGTCGACCGAGTGCTCACGGATGTACTCGAGCATCTCTTGAAGCGCCGGACGGTTCGCTGTCTTCGCGGACTCTCCGCGGTCGACGAACTCCTTGGCGACCATGGCGCCCATCGACTGAGCCTTCTTCCGATTCGCCTCCCGCTGCGCAGGGATCGAGAACCCCTCCTTCTCGTCACCGCGCTGCGCCTGACGGGCAGTCGACACACGGAGGTAGAGGACCGCGACCTTCGGCGTCAGCATCTCGCCGATCACGGAGAGGGGGTCGGGGGTGGCCGGCTGAGGGCTCAGGGTAGGGGTGGCGAGAAGCGGTGAGAGTGTCATAGCGCTCTGATTAACGCTCTGAATGCGCGCAGAGTCGAGTCTTTTCTGTAGCGAAAGCCGATCTCCTTCCAAGGGATCGGCCGTCGACCCCCGATCGGCTGGTGTTGCGGAAATTGCTACGGTCGGAGAAGCCATTTCGGGATCGGAAGGAACTTCGTTGCGATGCTTCTGCGGTTGGGTGGCTACTGGCACGGAGTCGTCTCTCATTTGTGGAAGACGTAGACCCGGTCTGCGTGGTGGACGATGTCGAAGATCTCGCGGAACTGGATCTCTACCGATTCGTAGTTCCAGCGCAGGTCGTGGTCGGCGATGCCCTGCTCTTGGTGGAACTTGGTGAGGGCGGTGCGCCACCCGAGCCCGTCGATGTGCTCGTCGAGAGCCGTCCGCACGCTCGGATACTCGCCGAAGAAGCTGTCCTCGAACTCGGCGGCGAAGGTGCGCGGGTCAGTCTCCGAGCCGAAGACCTGCAAGAAGGCGGTCATTGCCTTCGCTCGGTCGTAGGTGTCCATACCCTCCCGAGGTTGCGGCTCGTTGTTTTCCAGGTGTTGCGGTTGTTCTGGTGTTGTCATGTGTCGTTCTCTTTTCTGCCCACCCGGTGAAAGATTGATAGGCGACATGCTGTTACAGGTGGAAGGTGTAGACCTTGTCTCGGTAGTAGACGATGTCGACGGTCGCTCGGAACCGGCGTTCGATCGCGGCGTAGTTCCACTGGAGCTCGTCGGGCGTGATGCCCCAGTCCCTTTGTAGGGCGGTCAGGGCCTCGTTCCAACCGAGGATCTCGATCTGGTCGTCGATGGCTTCGTCGAGACTGTCGTATACGGCGTAGAAAATGTCAGCAAATTCGGTGGCGATGCTTCCTGACGTAACCTCTACGTCAGGAAGCTGCAGGAAGGCAGCAAATGCTTCGGGGTGGTTGCGGACTGCGCGGGCGATGTATTCGTCGTCTTCCCAGTCAGGTCGGTTGCGGAAGAGGTGGGCGATATCTTCTTCGGCTTCGGAGCGGCGGTGGCGCGGCCGTTGCCGCTCGTGCGGTGATTCTTGTTCGGGCGAGGTCATGAGGTCCTCCTTTCTGTCTCCGCGGGGTTGTGGGTGCGGGGAGTGGTTAGTGGTGGTGTCGGTAGATGAGGACGCGGTCGGGGTACTCGCGGACGTCGAAGACGTCGCGGTAGAGCATCTCGAGCACTGGGTCGGGTCGGCCGGGGTCGTGGTCGGGGATGAGTTCGGGGTCCCAGCCGAGCGCGTCGACGATCGCGTCAATGGCCTCAGTGATCGTCGGGAACTCGGCAACGAAGGCCGGGTCCTCGTTCAGTTCCTGCGCGGTCGGCGCGACCTCCTCGGGCGAAGTGGTTTCTGGCGTTGGCGGGTGTTCAGGGTTAGTCATGTGGGTGGTCCTTTCTGGTGTTGTAGTCGGAGGCGCCGGTGCGCAGCAGCGGTTGGAACTCGTCGAGGCTGATCACGGTGAAGAGCTGGTCGTCGAGGTCGGTCTCGCTCGTGATGCGATGGGCCAGTTGGTCGCGTCGCCTTGTGGTGGGGGTGATCCAGACGACGGCGGGGAAGAGGCCGGTTCGTCGTTGTTCGAGGCCGCTGCCTCGGTAGTGCTGGTACTGGCGGCACTTGGTGACGATGCGTGCGGGATTCTCCGTGGCGAGGTCGACTTCCAGGAACCAGTGATCCTCGTACCCATCGAGGGTGCTGGTGATGACGGCGAGGTCGGGCTTGAGGAAGATCCGCTGGCCGGCCGAGCCGAGGTAGGGGCGCCAGCAGGCGGGCTCCGGGGTGATGCTCTCGATCTTGAGGCTGCGGGTGTCTTCGAGTTCGGCGAGTTGGACGCGGAGTTCTGAGATGGCGAGGGTGTGCTCGAGGAACGTGAGAGAGGGGTCCTGGTCGCGTCGATAGCGCTTCTTCCTCTGCTCGGAATCCGCGCCGCCATTCCCTGCGAGGCGGGCGCCGCGGTTGGTGATGGTCCAGATGCCGGCGCTCGAGCCGCGTGCTTGTCCGCCGACTGTGCGGGGGAGGACGTGCAGCAGGCCGATGCTTCCGAGCTTCTGGAGGAGCCGGTTGGTCTGGCGCGCAGCGGAACGGTCGCTGCCGTACCGGGCGCGGGCGGCTCGGGCGAGCTGCCTGCTGGTGGCGTATCGCTGCTCGAGCAGGAACCTGAGGACGGCCTGCTCCTGTTCGGTCGGTCTCGGCTCCGCTTCGGTTCGTCTTCTTCGGCCGCTCATAGCTGCCGTCCTGGGCGACGGGCCGGTACCCACCGGAACGGTGGGTGAGTCATAGCCAGAAGGTGAGCGACAAGGGCGGTATTGGGGGCGAGTACGGGCATGTTTAGGGGAGCGACGAGTCTGCCGAGGAGTCTCTGCTCAGAGGTCAATGAGACGAGAGTCATGGGCGCTTCCTCCGTCCGACGGGCTCGGTACTCGGCGCGTGCGGAGCGGTGTCGGTCTGGTGGTCAAGGTGCAGGTCGCGGCGAAGCGCTGCGTCGACCTCGCTCACAGGCCGTCCATAGCGCTCGGCGCTCTGGCGGCGGATTTCGATCGCATCTGACACGACAGGAGGTGGCGGCTGGGTCACGGCGGAGAACCAGCCGGTCTGCTGACCTTGCTGCCGGAGGTTCACGTAGACGTGATGGGCCGGTAGGAGCTGGAAGTCTTCGGCGCTCAGCTCGCGGGTGGTTTTGGCGAGCGCTGCAGCGTCGGCCTGCTCAAGGCCGAAGACGATCTTGCTGCGGGCGTTCGTGTCGATCGCAGAACGCATCGCGGCCGGAAGCTGGTCTCGGTACTGGTGCGCGAGGTGCCAGGCGGCGCCGAGGGAGCGGCTCTGCGCGAGGGCATCGGCGAGGTCGCCAGAGGCGGGGAGGGCGAGGTAGTCCTGGACCTCGTCGATGTAGAGGGAGGCGATGGTGCGCTTCTCCTGGGGCAGGGCGCTGCGGCCGAGGATGATCGGCCAAAGCGAACCCACGACGAGCGAGCCGAGGAGGCGGGCGAACTCCGGGCCGAGTAGTCCCTTGTTGAGGGAGATCAGCACGATCTTCTTCTTCGTGAACAGCTCCGAAAGGTCGAAGCGGGACTCGGACTGCCCGAGGACAGCGCGCATGCCGGGGCGGATGAGGAAGCTGCGCAGCTTGTTCATGGCCGGCCCGATCTCCACCGCCTGCTGCTGCGGACTGAGCGCGTCGTAGCGGGCCCAGAAGGCGCTGACACCGAGTGGGTCGTCGATGCGGCTGGTGATCTTGCGCCGGAACGTCGAATCGGTCAGCAGTGTCGGCAGCCAGAGCAGGTTCGCTCCCGGGGTGCGGGCGAGGGTGAGCAGGGCGGAGCCGAGGACGTCTTCGGAACGGACACCCCAGTTGTCGAAGATCCCCTTCAGCGCCGCCATGAGCGAGTCAGCGACCAGCTCGGGGCTGCGGTTCGCCCCGGCGAGGACGTTGATCCCGATGGGCTGATCGGAGAGCGGGTCAATCACGACGACGTCCCTGCGCCGGTGCTCCGGAACGCGTTCCAGGACATCACGGACCAGGTCCGCTTTCGGGTCGACGACGAGTACAGGACGACCGGCGACCATGTCGGCGACGATGAGCGACAGCATCGCCGTGGACTTGCCCGACCCCGTGGGGCCGAGAAGGAGCGTATGAAACGCCGCGTCCTGGATCGGGATCCCGACCGACTGCACGACCCCGGGTGCCGTCGTTGTCGCGAAGGCTCGTCCGCCGTCCTTGAGGCTGGATAGCGCGGGCAAGAGTCGGGGATGCTCGGCAGGCAGCCCGGGAAGCGGCCCGTCACCGAGCGGCCAGCCCAGGAGGGGCAACAGTTCCGGAACCGAAAGTGCGAGTCGGTAGCTTCCCGGCCGTCGAGCGGCGTTGACCGAAGCCGGCGCTAAACCGTCGAGGTGCAGCCGAGTTCCGGCTGCTTCGGCAACTCGGAGCGCTCCGAAGAGGGACGAGAGAAGTGACCGCCGCCTCTCAGGAGTCGCTGCAGCGGCGCCGATGCGCATCTCGACCCGGAACCCGTGCTGGGAGGCGCGCTGCTTCAGCGAGCTGCGAACCTCGGTCGGCGCCTGCGCGCTGCCCCAGAGCAGCTGCCACCAGGCCCGCCGTGGATCCTCGACCCCTTCCGGAACAAGGTGCGGCCCACGCCGTGCACCCAGGACGATCTGCACGACGAGCTTGTCGCCGTCCCGATTGGCCTGAGCGAGAGCCGCCAGCACCGAACGAGTAATCGCACCGATCCGCTCGGTGGTGAGGCTGAGTGCGGGGTGGCGAAGCCGGACACGGCCAGCGCTGACGACGGCGATGCGGGGACCGACGGGCGCGGTGAGTCGGGCGCCGGTCAGTTGCTTGACCATGGAGGTGCCGATGCCGATCTGGGGCTTCTCGAGACCGATGAGCCAGCGGATCCCGGCGGCACTGGCGCGGGCTTCGAGGCGGACCGCGCCGAGCGAAGGCTCGGTCGCGATCCGCTGCAGCAGCTCCATCGCCGCATCGATCGGGAAGGGACGCTGCCAGTGCACCTCGCGCCAGATGACCGGGGGAGCGCTACGCATCCGATGCTCCGTTCGTCTGGGAGTTGTCGGGCGACTTCTTGTCGGTGGTTGGGCGCTGCTTCGCCGGGTCGTGTTCCATCTGCCAGAGGACGAGCGCGATGACGGCGCGGGCGAACTTGCGGCGGTCGATCGGCTGATTCCAGATCGGCTGCACGCGGACCTGACTCGACGCGGAGGTGCCCGGCTTCTGCTTACGGCCGGCCATTCCGCCCACCTTCCGCCTGCCTGCTCGTTTCGCTGCTCGGCTGGGTCACAGGTCGTTCCTGCGGATGAAGCGCACGAGCAGCCATAGGCCGAGCCCGACCGCGAGGACGATCATCACGATCCACCACACCTCGAGCAGGAGACGGGCTGCGATCGACACGAGCACGGCGATTCCACACAGGACGACGGCTCCACGCAGTGCGCTCGAAAGCCACGAGTCGTTCTTCTTCTCGGACATACTGCTTCCCTTTCATCACTTCGCTCCCTTCACGGGTGCGGGCTTCTGTTGCTTCGGAGTCCGGTCGGACGGAACGGGGTAGCCCGGAATAGAGATATCGGAGTCGACTTCGTTTCCCCAGACGGACCAGTCGGCGTTGGATGGCGGGCGACGACGTGCGAACAGCTCGAGGTACGGGCCGTCGGAGATGCGCTCGATGACCGCGAACTGCTCTTCGGGCTTATGTGAGTGCGCCTGGAGCGGTGCGAACATCCAGGTCGGCTGCGACTTGTAACGCACGGGAGCCTTGCCCTTCGTGGCGAAGAGAAGGTGCTCGGTGGCGTTACGCAGGTAATTGCCGAGCAGGATGCGCGGCTTGATCCAGGTGAGCGGTGAGCGCGGGGTGAAGCCCCAGGCGCGGATCACGTCGTAGCCGTGCTCCAGCGTCGCGTTCGTCACCCACAGCCAGAGGTGCGCGTTCTCTGCCGCGAGCGCTTCGACGGGCATCGCCTTGATCCGGTCGAGGCTCATGAGGTTGTAGTGCTGGGCGGCGCCGAGGCGGCCGGTCTGTTCGATGTTCCACGGCGGGTCAGCCAGGATCGTCGAGAACTTTTGTGGCGTGTCTGTAGGCATAGGGGAGGGGTCTCCTTTCAAGAGGGGCTGAGTACTATTTCGGCGCGACAAATACCGCTGACGCTTGACTGCCGCGAACTACCCCGTATTACGAGGCATAAACGCTGATCCGTAAAGACCGAACCTTCAGCGGAATGCAAGCGACGAGAAAGTCCAACCTCAGATACCAGAGGTGGATGCAGTGGTATCCACAGCCGTTGAAGCTTTCTTTACAACATGCTGTGGAAAACGGTCACCTCGCTCGGAGTTGCATCAGTCGCGGCGGTGTTTCGCGAGGGACTCGAGCACCGCACGGGCCACAGCACCGGGCTCGTCATCGGAAGAGATCCGAGTCACGAGCGTGTTGTCACCGAAGTCGGCGTCGGTCGGCCCACCGCCGCCGAGAACCACCGCGTGAACGTCGCCGGGGAACTCCGACAGGCGGCGAAGGGTCTCCGCAGGCTCCGGATCGAACAACTCGAAGTCCGACAGCACGACGAGCGTCGCCAGGTGCTGCGGCCGCGTTGCCGCCAGGAGCCGGGCCGCCCGCAGCGATGGCCTGAGGATCGAACTGCCCCGAGCATCCAGCGGAGTCTGGAGTCCGTGCTCGATGAGGCGCAACCCGGCCGGAGTGAGCCGAACCGGTGGAACGTCGCCTGATGTCGGGACGTCGAAGTGCACGACTGCGCCGAGCTCGTCGCGCCCGACGCCCGCCGACGCGATGCGGCGGAAGGCGAGCTTGCACTCCTGGTATCGGTTCGAGATGGGGTCGACGCCAGCTGGCCCGATCACGGAACCGGAATCGTCGGCGATCACGGCCGTCAGGGACTTGCCGTGATACGGCCCCCCTGGGTGGCTGAGCTGGATTCGGGGACCACGTGGAGGCCGCCCTGCACCCCTCCCGAACGAATGCAGGCCGGGACGGACGAGGTGAGCCTGCGCGAGCTGCGAACTTGCCAGAGCGACGACGCTCACGGATGCCCTCCTTCCTTCGTCGCGGCAGGGATGCGCCCGACCGGCTCGGCTGCATGACCGTGCCCGACGACGCCAGGGTTCCGCCGCAAGATGCGGGCCTTGAGCGCGGCGTAGGAGAACACGGCAGCCTTCCCGCGCTCGGCGTGCTCAGTTCGCAGCGACTCCGCTCGCCGCGCATGCTCGGCGTGGCGCACGAGCGGTCGAGCGCTGCTGAGCCGCGCTGAACGCTGCAGCTCCTTCTCGTAACGCTTTTCAAACGAACCGAGGAGATCGTCGACCTCGTCCGAGTACGCCCATGCATTGAGGAACGACCCGGCTGCGACCGCCAGCGCGAACCCGCCATAGATCAGGCCTGCGAGCGGCCCCTCGATACTCGAACGCAGGCCGAAGATGCCGATCGTGATTGCAGCCGCCACGCACCCCGCCACCCCGCCCGCGAGCCTGACGAAGCGCACACCCGGGTCGACGCCGGTGAATAGATGCGCGAATGGCTGCAGATCCGGAGACAACTCCTCCGTGTCCTTCACTCGGCGTGCAGCGAGGCGGAGATCGCGGAGGTCACCGCCCACAGAGCCGGCCGACACCGCAGCGATCCCGACCGACACGGCCTGGATGACCGCCAGCTCCGGGATTTCTCCGAAGTAAATGGCCGCACCGGCGATCCCGGCGACGTCTCCGCCGACGAAGCCGAACCAGCACCCGACGTACCAACGGCCCCCATGCGGCTTCCGCCGAACGAACGGTGACAGCGCCTGCCTGGCTGCGGTTAGCTGCTTTCGCGCGTCAGCAAGGACCACGTCGTTGCCGGCCGACGCCTCGCGCGCCTTCTCGGCTGGGTACTTGAGACCTGCGGCACTGACCTCGTCCTCTCGGGACACCGTCTCACCGCTGGCCGCCCACGAGGGTGGCTGCGACCCAGACAGGTCGTCGTATTCCTCCTCGACGTAGGTCCGAGCAATCGAGGACGGCCGGGCTACGGCGACCGCTTCGTCGATCCGATGGAGCGCGACCCCGTCGGCGAGATCGGCAGCCTGCTCGGATTCGGATGAGGAATGGACCACCGATCCTCGCAGGCTCACTGGGATCTTCCGCCGAAGTCGGTCAGGACAGTGCAGGACCCGGCACCGGTCGCACTGCACGTTGTCGACCAGAACGCCTTGAGGCCGTTGACGTACTCGGTCGACGGCTGCGCTGAACCCGCCACCTTACCGATACCAAGGAACGAGATTGACACCCGACCGCCGAGCCGCGGCACCGGGACGGAAGCAGCCAGCGACTCGGCGGACGCGGCGTCCAGCGAAGGAACGCCGAGATTGACGCCGACATTCTGGATGCCGTCTGTCTCGATCTGTGCAATGTAGACCTGGTCGTCGCCGACATGGTCCCGATCCGTGATGTAGTCGCTGAGCGCGTAGTAGACGGCAGTCATGTCTGTCCCATTGGGGTCAAGAAGAGGAACTGCCTCGTCGTATGCCGCCTTGACTTGCACGAGCTTCTCATCGACCAAACCATCGACCCGCCGCAGCTTCGCGTTCCTCGTCGCCCCTGAGGGCTGGAGATCGGCGTCCAGGAGGACGACTGAGGTGGCAGACGACGACGACACAACGATTATTCGTGCGTGACCGCCGCACACCGCCGTCTGGACCAAATGATCGCGCACCGCGTCCCAACGGGCTGAGAGAAGCGTCTCGTCCTGCGACGAGCCGCTGCCATCGAGAGCATCGAACGAGTTGTAAAGAGCGCTGTCCGGGCACGCGCTCGCCCGCTCCCCGAGCTCTGCGACCGCACCTCCGCCCGAAGTTGAGGAGTCGGAACAGCCGGAGAGGCAGGCTAGGGCGCTCACCGTGAGCGCACAGGTGGCGGTCGCCGCGAGGTAACGAGTGGAGGTGGGAGACATGTGGGTCCTTTCGATGATGTCGCATGGATGAATGAGGAAGAACGGACGAGCGTCTGCGTCTGACGCGGAAGCCCCGCGCCAGCAACGAGTCACGGCGCGCGATCTTGCACGCACGGCGCGAGCTGCGGACGCGTGAGCTGAGGTTCCGGGTCCGTAGACCGCCCCGACTACCCGGCGAAGACCACGCTAAATGATGCCTGACCAGGCATAAAACATAAGCGTGATAACAGCTGATACTTTGACCGGATGGAGAGCCAGGAGCGCTACCCGGACAACCAGATGCCGTTCGCCCCTACGATCCCCACGCGCTGGCAGGAGTTTGTTGACCGCCGCGAAGCCTTACTGCTCGGCTACGGATACAACACCGCCCGTGCGTACTGGGCCGACCTGCAGGACTGGTTCGAGTGGGCGGTCAGCCGCGACAAAGACGTCCTCGCTCTTACGGAGCAAGACAAGACGCAGTACATCGCGTTGCTCCGACGCCGCAGATACAGCGAGCACACCGTACGGCGCCGCCGAGTGGTGCTCAGTCTGCTGCTGAGACACGGTCCAGACCCCTCCGACAGCATCCTGGACGATGATCAGGACCGGGAGCGTCGAAGGGACGGCCGCCAACTCGACTCCTGAGGCCGGCGCGCGCGTGCGCGCCCGCGTTCTCAACACGATGGATCGGCCTGAAGTCGAGGGGCCGAACGCGGAGTGTTTGGTCGGGGCGATGGGCGAAACTGCGATACTGTGACGCATCGCGCCTCCGGAAGGCCGAGTACCGCCATCTTTCATGGAGGCAGTTTTGGATTCGAAGGTCGAACAGGACCTGGCAGAACAACTCGCACTGACGGCCGAGCGCGTACCCGTCCCTGAGGACTTCGAAGGGATGACCCGACCACCTTTGTATTTTGCGACCACGAGGCCCATCGGTACCTCGACCGACGCAATAACCAGAGAGCTTCAGGATCGCCTGAGTGATGCCGGGTACTACGTCCGACGGATCAAGCTATCGGACCTGATAGCCGTTGCCTATCCCGCGGCCACAGGAGAGTTGCTCCCGTCCGAAGCTCGGGGAGAAACACGAAACTTCCGAGGCTATAGGAGCCTAATGAGGGCGGGCGACATCCTTCGCCTTGCGCTCGGGACTTCGATTGCCGCTCAATTGGCGATTTTGGACATCAACGCTAAAAGAGAAGCAGACTTCCAAGCAGCGTTCTTGGCGTCAAAAAAGGGGATTGCATACCTTATTACGCACCTCATGCATCCGGACGAAGCTGCAAGTTTGCGCGCCGTTTACGGTCAACGCTTCTTCCTGATTGCTGCCAATTCTCCCCGAAAGAGTAGAAAAGAGTACTTGCGACAGGAGTTTGCAAAACTTCTAAACCCTGGCATTGGAGCTGCACAAACTAATACAGATGTGGGCTCTCACGGGATTCCGCATCCCAATGGCGAAACACCGGTAGGCGCAGAACAATTGGCGGCACAGCTAATTGCTATCGATGCAGGCATCGAAAGTTCCATGCCGTCTCTCGACCCGAAAAAGCGGCTCAACGTAGATGCAACTTTCCAGCATGCGGATCTTTATATTCGTTCTCGAACGAAATCTGCTAAGGCGAAGTCGGCCGACGCGGCCGTTGATGAGAGTTCGAAAAAGTCGGTAGAGCGCCTTATAAGGCAGATATTTAGTGACCCTTTCGGAACGCCGACTGTGGACGAAAACGCGATGGCAGCGGCTTTTCTTGCGGCCAAGTCGTCGGCCGCAATGGGACGAAGTGTTGGTTCGACTTTAACGGACGCTGGTGGATCAATTATTTCAACCGGTTACAACGAGGTGGCGAAACCAGGCGGTGGTGCTTACCGAGAAAATGATGAATTCGACTACCGTGACCATAGCCAGAACTTCGACCCTAGTGATGCCAGCAGGGTAGATGCAATTCATTCTTTCTTGCGTGTCCTGTTGACGCCAAAGATATGGCGGGGCTCGGTGGCCTTTCCTCAAACGACATTTCCAGAGACCGCCGAGTGGCTGGAAACTTTAGCAAAAAAGCTCGGAGAAGATGGAGAAGCTCCGAGTCTCGAGGCCGTGATCGGCTTGGGTGGGATGGAAGCATTTGATCGCACCAGGATCATGCATTTAATGGAATTTGGCCGAAGTGTCCATGCCGAAGTGGCTGCCTTGTCGGATGCATTTAGACGCCAAGTCGGACTAAAAGACTCCGTCATGTACGTAACCACTTTTCCTTGTCATGAGTGCGCACGAAACCTCGTTTCCTTTGGGGTGCGAAAAGTCTTCTATGTGGAGCCTTACGGCAAGAGCATGGCGGAATCGCTTTACGGCACAGAGATTTCCGTATTCGAGGAGGCGTCCGGTAACGATGATTCACGAATCAAGTTTGTTCCGTTCGCAGGGTTCTCATCGTCGAGAATGAATGAGTTGTTCTCAGCCGTAAAAAGGAAGAATGGTCTTAGGGACGGCATACGCGCCGACGCAATCGGTGCTGCGGCCGATTGGCAACTCGCGACCGCCCCCCTCAGGTCGCCTTTCTTAAGTTATACGCCCGGCCCCGATGCGAATTTGCGGTTGAGTCCCGAACTGGAATGCGGCCTTCTCTCATTTGAGGTCTTCACTGCAAAAGCTGTCGTGAAAGCAATTCAGGTGTTGTCGCTGGCCCTAAAAGACCCGGACTCGGGTCCGACTGTACAGGGAACCGACGGCAGTGTACAATAAGACTATTTTAATAAATTACAGGAGACCTAAAATGGAGCGAAACCAAAATAATCCCGAAAACAGTGCTGAGGCCCAATATACCCCGGAACGTATTGCTCGAATAAAGAAGATGGCCGAACTGGTAATGGAATCCAGTCTTGTGCCGCCAGAGGCTGAATACTTCTCCGACTACCGAGACGCACTTCTTCCTGCCTGAAAATGGCGTATTCTGCGATCGTGACCACTATTTTCATTGCTTCCCCGGGTGATGTCAGCAGGGAACGTCGGCAAATAGAGAAGCGAATATCCGAGTGGAACTTGCGTCACGCGGAGGCCTCCCAGCACTTCTTTGTTCCGAAGCTCTGGGAAATGAACCTGTCTCACGGAGGCTACGATCCACAAGGGGGACAGCACCTCATCGACGCAGCGCTACTCGCGAAAGCTGACGCGTGCATTGCTGTGTTTTGGACTACTCTCGGCCAGACCAAGGTAGATGGGAAAAGCGGTACGGCCCATGAAATCGACGTTGTCCGGCAAAGCAATAAGCCTACGTATGTCTGGTTCAAAGATACGGCAGTACCTACCGGGAGCGATTACTCTAGGCGACTCTCGGTTGAGAAGTACCGCCAACAACTTCAGCGTGCGGGACACATCACGTCAAATTTCTTGAAAACCGGTATGCTCGACGAGATGGTCGATTCGGTTCTTTTCGAACTATCAAGACAGTTTCCGTTAGATTCTCCTTCTGGCGAAGTCATCGAGACACGCGGTACTACTTACAAGACATTCTTCCGGGCGTCGCTTCGCAGGGCCACAAACGTGGGTCATCTATCGCTCGAGAACATCGGCGAGACGGACGTAAATGTCGACGAAGTTGTTCTATTCGGTGACGGAGGTTCAGCGCCGATATTCGGCGTGAACGAGCCTTCCGGATATATGGCAGCAGGCGAGACCTGGAATTTGACCGTTCATTTTCCGATGCCGTCGGAGAATGTTTCAGCGACAATAAAGTTCACTCATCCTGACTTTGGAGCACAAGAAGAGAAGATCGATATTACGCTAAAGTAGGGCCGCAGATTTGCGGCGAAATGACGCTTCGGCTATTTGACGGTCCACTTTTGTGTGAATGGGATGATAGGTGCGTGGTGTGAGATCGCGGGTCCGGAAACCCTCGAGCCGCGGCACGTATATTCAAGTTTGCGCCTGATCTGACATTTCGTGTCTTCACAAATTTGCATTTATACTTCATAATCCTCCTCAGAAATGCCAGCAAGTCCCCTCGCCCAAATCCACAAGCTCAAGGTCGTCTTGGTCGCCATCCTGGTTGCCTGTGGTGGTGTTGGTACCATGCTGCTCGCCAAGTGGCTTGAGGAAAAGCAGCTTGTTCCACACCTCCTGATTGCCCTACTCGACGGCCTGGCAGATGCCTTCCTTGTCGCTGGATTGATCGGCGCCGCAATCGACTTCTGGACGCAACGCGACAAAGACGCTCGCGACGATGCTCGAGTTCGCCGCCTCTTGGCAGACTCAGCCCCAGCCTTCACCGACGCCGTGGTCCGTGGCTTCGCCTCCAGCCCCGAGGATCTCCGCCGCGTGGCGACGCCGGCTCTGCTCGACGACCTAGCAACCAATGCCCTCGGTCTTCGCCTCAGCGACGCCGCCTTTGCCCGTGAGATCTACGCCGATCTCCGTGACACGGTCGTTCGTGCTCCTGAGCGCTGGCACGACGTCGATGTACGTATCCGGCTCTCCTCCATAGACGAGAGGAACACCGGAGGTGTTCCTCGGTTCGCCGTCACCGTGACTTGGGAGTACTCGGTTGTGCCGAGCAGTCCGGTTCAGCGCTTCGCTTGCACCTCGGATCGTGACGAGTTCCACGAGCTCGTCTCCGACATCCCATCAACCTCCACCTGGTTCATGACGCCTCGCCCCGGCTTCGACGCCAGCAGCCGCGACGCCTTCGAGTTGCTGCAGTTCAGCGTCGACGGCGAAGAGAAGAAGATCCGGCGTAGCGCCCGCAAGACCGGCCAGACCTACTCCGTTGGGATCGGGGACGACGCTGTTCGCGACAGCCGAATGGTTCGCATCCGTCACGTTTACCGCACCATCACTCCGCGAAGCGGTCACCGTCTCTATGTTGCGATCGCGCAGCCCACCAAGGGTCTCTCGCTCACCATGGACTACACCGACACGGACATCGCCCACATGAGCGTCACAGACCTCGTCTCAGCGGCGCAGCGTCCGCACATTTCTCGGCTCCCCGAACAGACCGCAGCCCGGGAGATCTCACTCGATGTCCCGGGCTGGCTACTTCCGAAGGCGGAGGTCACTTTCGTGTGGACCCTCGCCAGCGAAGTGTCTTCAGCAGACGCTGGAAGCGCATCCGCCGCCAGAGCCGCGTAGTCGGGTTCATCGCCCCGACGAAGTCGCCACCGCTCATTTCATCACCCCGCCTCGCGTCTCGAGGCCTGCCCGTCTGGCCCGCCGTGGTCGTGATGCTACTCATAAGTATGTAGACCTTCAAGTAGCACCACACGAGGCTCGAGGACGTGGAAGGTGAGCTGCAGAAGGTCTTCGGACGCAACCTGCGCCGCCACCGCGAATCCGTCGGTCTCAGCCAGGAAGCCTTCGCTGACGAGCTCGGCGTGCACCGCACATACATGGGCGGCGTCGAGCGAGGGGAGCGCAACCTCACTCTCCGCTCCGTCGAGAAGATGGCCGACTCGATCGGACGAGACCCGGTTGAAATGCTCTCCGAGCATAACTAGGTTCTAGCCCTGCCTTCCCTCGTGGCGCCGAGGGTGCACGCAGGAAGGCAGCGGCCGCGTCAACAGATCTCGCGCTCGGCCAAGCCGACAACGCGCCGTAGCCGCTCTCCGCTGGACCGAGTCGTCACGCCTCGCGTTGGACTTGCTCCTTCCGAGGAATTGCTTCGCTGAGGAGCGGCCGCCGTTACGGTCAACTCCGCGTGCACCGAGAAAGCTCAGCTTTTGTCGACGATGGCTTTTTGTCCCTGCTCCGTACGGAATTAATATCCTGGGCACGTCCCGCCGTGTTCTTCATGATGGTGAAGTGGTGTCGCTACACGACTCGCTGCTTCTATCAAAGGTCATAGCGCAGCCGCTAAAACGCAAGGCTCGCAGCGTCTGGGCGAACGCAACTCCGCTGAGCCCATCCTCTCCATTCTCCACGATATTGCGTGAATCGACCTGCACCTGTCGTGTCGGCCGTCCTCCGGTTGACCCAGAAGGCGACAAAGAAGGTTCTGTTTCGCGCCAATGGACAGGTCTTCGCCGGCCTTGTGGCAGTATGCACTGTTATGACAGCAAACGTACCGACGGCGTCAAGTTTCTTACTCGCTGCGGAAAGTCTTTGGGAGGCGAGAACGCAAGTACTCGGAATTTTCCCCACCGTGGAACGCGCCATGAAGGCAGCTCAATGGGAAAGATTTGCCAACGGCGAGATCGGGCCGACGCGATTCCGACTCGAGGAGTGGAGGGAGGGCGAATTGTTGCAAACGTTGATCAGTTCTCCCCCGTTTGACTTTAACAATCACGCTTCCTCAGGATGGTCGCCAGAATTGGCGCCCTGATCTCGGCGGTCGCGTGTTAGCCGTCAGCGGCGAGAACGCTGAACATCCCAGGTGCAATCTGTAGTTATAGCTGTCCGCAGAAATATTACCCGCGACAATGCATTTTGAACGTTTTAGTATCTCGCCACCGTCAGGTACGCGCCCAATTAGAGTCGGTCGTAGAGGGCTTAGGAGGTTCTTCTCTTGCTCTCGTGTGTCGACACGCGCTTTGACGGCCTTCAATCGATCGTGGTGAGGTGTCAGCTTGTCGTGCTGAATCTCATCTTGCTTCGAGCGGTACTGAGATTTTGTTGATTTTCCTAGCAGCCCTTGCTCTTGGTGTGATTGCTGCGGTGTTGCTGGGATTATTGCTCGATCGCCTGTGCAATATCTCCGTATCGCCTTTCCGGGCGAAAGCAGACTACCGCCGCAACGATAAGGCCGCCCGGTCTGCTTGAATGTCGATGGCATCGTCAGTGACTAAAACGGAGCCCTTCGCTTACCGTGGAGTGTCCGAGAGTCAGTGTGAGGCGCCTGGTTCGCAAGTATCAGAGTTTGAAGGTGAAGAGGGGGGTGGCAATCGACGTATGCCGCCGGTCATCCTCTGACTCGCCAGTGCTCGAGGTCGGGCCGAACGCCAGGTCTCAACGTCGTCAGGTGTCTCTCCATCCCAGAGGAGCGCTTTAGTCTGAGCTGCGTGAGAGCCGACGTCCTTCGACAGAGCAGGTAGAGGTCACCGCTGCTAAGTGCGCACCGTTTCGGGAAGGTAGCAACCAAACAGCGGAGACGAAGCTTCATTCGCGCGACGCACTACGTTCCGTTTTGGCGCATTCGTCGAAGAGGAGATTTTGACGCACGCCGCGCTGAGCCATTAGGGCGGACGCTCACCGTGTTGGTTTGAGGTACTACGTGAATTCATGCGCCACCTCCTCGACCGGACTCGTATTTGACGGCCCGGCGGAGAGGGGCCGGACGCCGCCACACTCGGCCTTCTTAGGCCGTAACGGAAACGTAAGGAGACCAGATGAGCTGTAGGACGATCACGGGGAATCTTGCCGCGGACCCGGTGGCTGTACAGGCTGGGCGTGTTCTGATCGCGAAGTTGCGCGTCATCGAGATCACTGGCGAGTACCGGCAGGGAGGGTGGGTGCCGCACGAGGCGCCCACAACACACGTCGTGGAGGCGAAGTTCGAACTGGGCGCCCACGTTCTCGCTTCCTTGCACAAGGGCGACGCCGTGATCGTCGTCGGCTACGAACGCACCGACACGTGGGGCGAGGGAGAGAACAAACGCTCTGGCCGGATCCTCGAGGCGGACGCAATCGGGCCGAGCCTCATCCGCGCCACCGCCGTTGTGACGCCTGCCATGCAGAGCACGCCACGTCGTAGATCCGCGAGTGTGGCCCTGGCAGCAGTGAACGAGACGTGAGGCAGTGTTCGAGCGGGCCAGGAGAACGTCCTGCAGCCGCAGTGTGGACGGTGGTCGTCATGGTCGTCAGCATTTGTCCTCGCCAGTTGAAGGGTTCCGGTGACTGAGGGACCTTGCCACAGCCTTGCCGTACCTGCCTGACCGTGTCGTCAACGCGGTCGCCGTGGATGCTCTCGATCGGAGCACCGCTCGATCGAACGATGCTCTCTCGTGGTCGGCTGTGCCCGCCGCGCACGGCGCGAAGGCGGCAAACGGCTCGGTCGGCGCTCCTCCTGCGGTGTCGCATTGATGAACGAAGACGTGGGGACTGGACAAGGTTAGGGTTAGCTAATGCGAGGCGAGGTACCAGGGATGCACGTGGGGAATGTCCCGCGGCCTCGAGTGACGGCGCTGCTCGACGCACCGTTGGGCACGGTGGTCGTTGTTCGCGCTCCATCGGGCTATGGGAAGAGCAGCGTGATCAGCGAATGGGTCGCGAACACAAATGAGCTAGTGGTTCGGCTGACCGTGGAGGCTCACCAGGGAGATCGGGCGGCGCTCTGGATTGGCGTGTTGACGCGATTAGCTCAAATGCATGGTTTAGAGAACGATCATCCCGCCTTCGAATCAGCTGACCGAATGCGCACCTCGCTGGTAACGAGTGAAGTTCTGGCAGCGACCTTGACTGCCCTTCCTCCTAGCACGATCGTCATCGATTCCCTCGAGGATTCGGACGAACTGGACGCCATCGTGGCCGATCTTGTCATCGTTGCTCGGCAGGCGGCTCAGATGCGCTTCATCATCGCGACTCGGACATTGACCCAGCTGGATTCACCACAAGTGCGGCTCAGGGTGCCGGTGAAGATTATTGATGCTGCAGAACTAGCGTTCACTCTGGACGAGGTCCGCCAAGTAGTCGAGGCGGAGGCGCCGTCATGGGGGCATCTCGCCCCGGATGTTCGCGCCGCAACGGGAGGAGTGCCGATCCTGGCGAAATTCGCAGCGGTCGACCTCTCCCGCGGCGAGGGCGCGTCGGTCGATCTCCTTACCCAGGGTCTCGAACGTCGGATCGATGCGTTCATCGCCGACGTTGTGCTGAGCGGCGCCGAGATCCGTCCCGTTGTCGGAACCGATGATGCGTTACTCGCTCTTGCCGCGGCCGACCTCCTCGATGACGATCTGGCCTCCGCGTTGACGGGCCAGGATGGAGCGGTACTGCTCAAGCAGGCCCAAAAGGCCGGTTTGGGGAGTGTCAGCACGTATCTCACCGGTGAGGGTGAATTCGCCGACGTATTCCGGCTCAATTCGCTCGTTCTTCGAGCGCTGCGCAGACGAGCCACTCTCACCCCTGAGTTGTACGCCCGGCGCCGAGGCCTGTTCGCTCGGTGGGCGTGGGAGCAGGGGCTCGCGGTCGACGCGTTGTCGGCGAGCGTTGATGCGGGCGATCTCGCTCTGGCCACGGACATCGTGATCGATCACTGGTTCGATCTGGGTACCGTGCATCGGAATGCCGTCGCGGAGATCCTGAACCGGCTAGATCGACGGGCGCTCATGAAATGGCCGATCCTCTCCGCTCAACTCGCCCTGCACTATTTGGCCCGTAAGGATGAGCAGTGGCGCTCAGCAGAGTTGTTCGGGGTCACGACGATCGGTTTCGCTGCTCAACGTCGTCACGCCGACCCCTTGCACCGATTTGTCTTTCTGTTCATTGAGATGGTGGCCTTTCGCACCGTGTTGGGCCGCTACGATCGCGCTCGATCGCGCGCGATTCGATTGAGCGACATGCTCGGCGAGCTCGAGTCGATGCAATTGGAGAGGGCAGCGAACCTCCTTCCCCATGCCATCGCACACATCAGCGCAACACTGCTGCTCGCCGGCGAAACCGACGCAGCGCTGCTGGCCCTGCTCTCCGGATCGCACGCAGCCCGCATCTCCGTGGCCCGACCCCGCTCCCGTTACTTCGCTGTGTCTCTTCGAGCGGGAGCCCATGCCCTTGCTGGCGAGCTCGACGACGCAGGCACGTATCAGCGGGCATCAGACGAGATCCCCGGACAACAGCACCGTCACGATGACTACAGCGGATCCCCGGCACGTCTCGCCGAGGCATATCTCTATCTCGAGGCCGGTGATTACGCGGAGGCGCTGTCGACGATCGAGAGGCTGCACCGGCACTTCGACACGATCGAGAACATGCATCTGCTCCTTGAGGCCGAAGCGTGGGCACTGATGGGTCTCAATGAATCGCATCGAGCGCTCGTTCGCGTCGACGAAGTGCGCACGGCCGCACGCCGCCAGCGAAAGCTCCCGAGCTTCGTGCTCGCTCACCTCGAACGCACCGCCGCCCGCGTCGCGCTCGACATCGGCGATGACGCACTCGCTGCTCACCATGCCAAGGCGGCAGGTCGGCTCGCTCCGTTCTCGGTTGCCCTGCTACGCGCTCAGGTGGAGCTCGCTGGGAACAAGCCGGAGAACGCCCGCACCCTGCTATCGAAGAACCCGCCCCAGGACGGTCACACCGTTCGGGACCGCCTTGAGCACCGCCTCGCTCTCGCCGCGGCCTCGGCTCGTACCGGCCGCCGCTACCTAGGCATATCCAGCCTGCGTGAAGCGGCCATCATCATTGAACGAAAGCGACTCACTTTGCCCCTGCTCGCACAACGTACCTGGGGGTTGGACACCCTCATGGACCTCGCCCGAGACGAAGGAATCACGCGGCTCGTCGATGCCGTGGAGCCTTTCCTAGCCTCCCGGTCGGTCAGTCCTTCGAGCGCGCCGCTGCCAAACCTTTCCACCCGGGAACTTGCCGTTCTACACGCCCTCGCGCACCACTCCTCATACGCGCAGATCGCCGAGCACCTGTTCGTATCCGTCAATACGGTCCGCACCCAAGTGACGTCTCTTTACAAGAAGCTTGGCGTCCGCAATAGAAGCGACGCGCTCTCAACAGCGGCATCTCTGCACTTGCTCGACACGGCCACGGGCTCCCACCCGCACACCCTTGCACCCGGCGAGCGTTAAGAAGTTCAGGCGCGTGCTCCTACGCGCACCAGCATGCCTTCCGCGGCGGTCGCAGCGAAGCTCAATACGATTGCGGAGCAGACCCGCGCAAGAACGATGCTGAGGACAAACGCCGTGCTGAACAGGGAGGCGCTGATCACGACCAAGGAGATGATGCTCGCAACTAGTCCACCGCTGACGCACGCGAGCGACCACAGCAGTCTCGAGTTCCACCGGTAGCGGCCGAGCCACAGGACTCCCTCGACGGCAACGGCCGGCAGTGCGAACGCCGGCACGACGAGCACGCCCAGCGGTGTGAGGGGTATCGAGAAGAATCCCGCAAATACGGCGGTGAGAATGATTGCGCCGCGGGCACGGACGAATCGACCGGCGATCAGCTGTGGCAACACCGTCACGCTCGCTACCGCTGCGTACGCGACCGGAACCACGACTGCCAGCGCCGTCAACGCCGGCTGAATCACCAGGGTGAGGATCACCTGCACCACGGCGAACACCGACGCGGCGACAACCATATGCGCTGTTCGAACCGGGGCTCTGCCTGAAGACTCATCTGAACGCACACGCCATTATCTCTCGAAACTACTCCACCCCCGCTACGTCTGATCGAGACCACGCGACGGATGTGATTCTCGATGTGAACTCGCTTGTCCGCCGACGGAATGAATAGCAGGCCGCCTAATGTCGAGGATGCCATTCCTCGCAGCTCCCTGACCGGTGACTGAGCCGGATGGCCACGCGTTACTCAACACAGTCTCGTCTCCCCTTGTTGCTCACGGAAGGAACTTCGCTTGACCAGTTCCGACAATGTCGCCTCGATCAGCTCGCCCGTAGAAGTCATTGAGGTAGCCAGGCGCCTTCACGCGGAGTACGTAGCGCAACTCCGAAACTGCGACGACCCTGAGTGTCGGGCCCGCCTCCACCTAATCTCTGAGCGTGTGATCAGCGACGCCTACGCGGCGATACACGAAAGCACGGTCAAGGCGCACGCCGTGCTGAACGATATGCGGAACGAACTCGCCGAAGTCACAGCTAGTGTGACCAGCAATGCGTCCGGAGACGTCCGCCTCCCGCGTAGACGACTTCTCCATAGACCATCGGTGACCGCACCCGAGTCCGAGACTCTCATCCCAAACTATTGAGCGACATCGCTTTGCAGATTTGAACGAGCTGAGTGGTCCCAGTGCGCTTTCGCCGGCGCGGCGAAAGCGTCGATGCCGACCCCATTGATGGGTCAGCCGGTGTGCTTGGGTTGCGGGCACCGTCGAAGCGGACGATTGCGATTCATGCGGGTGTGGGACCACCTTACGGGGCCGTCCGAGATCTGGGCCGGACAGATTGAATACTTTGGGATAGTCGCCACGGCCACATGGTCCGCCCGACCAACGCTATCCGCTTCGTAGTAGGCAATCGACTACGGGTAGCGCCCGGCAGACGCAAGCTTTTTGCTATCATTGGAGTTGTATGCCGCGGCATAGTGATCAATATGTTATCGAGAGGGCTATTGCCAGCTTTTTCGTTTTTGATGGGATGTACCCAAAGATCGTTGATCGCGTACCGCGTGATTCCCATGTCCTCAGCATGATGTATGCCTGTGTGCAAATGTATCCCCGCTCTTTTCCGCTGGATGAGCGAGAGTTTGAGCTTGGCCGCTTCGTTACCGATAAGAATGTTGCGCTCTTCGGGCGGCTTGTCGCGGATGAGGAAGACGGCATAGGTGACTACGACAACCTGTCTGCGGATAACATGGCAGCTGCGGTGTTTATGCAATTGTGGATGTTCAAGCATTGCAGCGCCAGTGTCACCTTCTCGACATTCGGTGAGTTCACGCGATTCGCTCGAAACGCCACCGATCTTGCAGGGGCATCAGGCGGCTAGAAGTTCCAAACGTGACGCTATCAAGACGATATTTCGCGCTAATGGCGATTTGCCCGGTGGAGAGCAGGGCGGAGCTACGCACTGCGTATTGGAAAGGGCTACGCGGAGAGCGCGGTCTCCAGAGTCAACACGCCGGAGTAGTCGGCTCGCGCGCACTGCAGCCGCAGGCGATCAGGACGTGCTCTGACTCTGAGTCGTGATACCTCAAGTGCCATCGCTGCGGCAGCTTTTCGTGTAGCTCGGCGGTGAGCACCCAGTCCCGTCCATCCTCGGTGAGGAACTTGGCCACGCCGGAATGCGCCTCTGGCCGACACGCGGCGACTCCTTCTCCGCCTGATACTTCATTGTCGCCTTGTTCGCGAGCGCCAGTGGACGTCGCGAGTCGCCGCTTCTGCGCTGAGCCGCTGCGGCAGTGAAGCCGAGGCCGCGTCCCACCCTGCTTCGCCAATTTGCCAGCGTCCGGCGAGCACCAGGTACTTCCGTCGTTCGCGTCGCGACGCCTCCTGCGCCTTCGATACTTCGATCTGCTCGGAACTGACGATGCGGTTTCGGTTACCTACAGTTCCCCGTGAAGTTTCGGTCTCCGAGACACGGGATGGCCTACAGCGATCGGGCGTCCTCGCCGCGCAGGCCGCTGGCGAGCGCCGCGTCACCGAGATCCAGGTGAAGACAGCGAACGACACCGTGCCGAACATGATTTTGCCTATCACGGCTAAGGCTAGGGAAGCCGCCTTACGGACCGCACATGGTTCTCCGATCGACAGAGTTCGAGTCTTGATGCCAACGTGGGCTGGCTACGAGGACCGCTGGGACTTTCTCGAGGCACCTGCCGATCACGTACCTGTTCTCCTTCGTCCCGTCATGCGAGCACAGTCGCTACTCGACCGTGCTGGCCTTCCGCCCGGGCGTCCGTGGGAGGTAGACCTGCCGGACTGGTGAGCGAGGCCACGCGTCCCTGCTGAGCCGGTTGCGATGTTCGCTCGATTCGCTGGGCGAACTGCCTAGCGGCCATTTGTGTCCGGGCCCATGATTGGCGCACACTGGGGGAGTGGCAACGAAAGTGACCCTTGTGGACGACCTTGACGGTCTGCTCGCACCAGACGGCTCGACCGTGCGATTTTCGATCGACGACGATGTCTACGAAATCGACTTGTCTCCAAAGAACCGCCAGAAGCTTCGAGCAGCGCTGCGTCCCTACGTCGACGCGTCGCGTCGAGCTCGCTACACGACGATCGGCCTTCCCCGCGTGGAACGGAAGCGGCCGAGAGTCTGAGCGCACGTCCAGAAGCTTCTGGACAGTGGTACTAGACGATCCGGAAGTCACAGCCGCGGCACGGCCCACCAGGGCTTGTAGACGTGGCGGGTGCAGCAAAGGCCGCGAGTCGAAGGGCCTATCCGAGCAACAAGATGCAGGGCATGACTCCGTCAACTTGAATTCGCGCGCATAGAGACCGTAGTGTTCAAGGCGCCGAAACATTGTCCTGTTGGAGGAACTCATGGCTCAGAAAGTCACATTCGTCGATGACCTCGACGGCACCCCGCTCGACGAAGACGGCGGAACCGTTCGCTTCTCGTTCGACGGAGTCAACTACGAGATCGACCTCTCCACGAAGAACGCGGAGAAGTTCGAGAAGGCCCTTGCTCCCTACATCGAGGGCGGCCGCAAGGTTCGAGGCGGCGCATCTTCCCCGGCAGGTTCCTCATCACCGGCGAAGAAGAGCGACCCTCAGCGTCTCAAGGCGATCCGCGAATGGGCGAATGCGAACGGGCACGAGGTCTCGAGCCGCGGGCGGATTCCCCAGGAAGTAGTGGACGCGTACGACGCCGCAAACTAAAGAACGTTGAGAAGAGGGTGGAGCCTGTGCGGGCTTCATCCTCTTCTTGTCTCCACGGGCTGATCATCGAGCGCACCGCGCGCGCTCGAATCTGGGGGCGCAGCCCGGCAGTCCGCTTCCGGCGCCCCGAACTGGGCTGTTTCCAAGAATTCGGGAGCACCGAGGAGTGCGCAAGTCGGCTCGGGCGCACGCCCTTCGGCGATGATCCGCTACGAAAAGGCTTGCCTCGCGCAGCGCGTGCGCGTGGATCTGTAGCAGCTGCGCAGGATGCCTCAGGACGGAGGCTGACGAGCACACTCGCACGGGCTGACCGAGTGGTCGGTGTCGGTGTGGACTGAACGATCGGTCGCGCGCATCAGCACGCGACGAACCTCACGCGCGCGAAGGGGCTGGTCCGATCTGCACGGATTCGAGCGTCGGGCCGTCCGATCGCGCGATCAGCCACTCACGCGGCGGACTGACGACGAAAGCCCACCACTCTCGTCGACGGCGCCGGACGGCTCCTGGTCATCGCCTGCACCGCCGGACAACAGGCCGGCGACTCACCGATCGCCCCAGCCCTACTACCCTTAGACTCAATGGTGCCGTCGAGGATGCGCAGTATGCGCCACCCCGCAGTCCTTTGCCATCCAGCGGCCAACTACTCAAGCGGATCAGGGGTATCGACACCGCGAAGTCGAGTGCAGCGGCTGCGGGGCGTGGGGTCTCAGGCTCCTGGCTGTTTGGGAGCGAAACTAGAGCCACTGTCCCGGCTACTTGCCTTTCTCGTCGTGTAGCGAATCCCGACCATGACTGCCGTATCAGCGTGGGCTCCAAGCACCCATCGTAAGTGAACGACCGCGTAGCGATCAATGCGCCCTGCCTCGCTTCTACGTAGGAACTGTTTCATCTTCCTGACCCCGCTTGACGCACTCCGAGAGAAATGGGTAAATCTCTCACCGACGGCGCGGCGAACTAACATGCAACTACGGTCTAAATGGAAAACAACGAGAGGCACGAGCGCAGGACCGGAGAGGGAAACTCTCACAGCGAGATAGGGATTCACTGATCGAGAATGACACCGCGCACACTAAACTCCCTTCTGTGCCGCAGATCCCGCGAGAACCTAGAAGTCTTGCGGATTGAAGGCCGAGTGAGTCGCTCTAAGGTTCACACAATCTTGCGCTACCGTCGCCGCCACTATGACGAAATAGCGATCCGCAACCCCACTCGTCGTTGCGTCGTAGTAATACTGGTCATAGCACGGTGTAAATTCCCCAGGCGTATTTCCGCCGCCAACAACTTGACGCACGAAACACGACAACGCTACTTGCGGCAGCTTCTGCGCCTGCCCTTCGGAAAGGATGAGCATTGCCGACGCGGCGCGGAGGTCTTTTGATACGAGGACTTTCGCAGCGACTACGCCATAATCCAGTGCGCACGTCGCCGTCGAGTTGACTGCACTAAAAGCTGGTCCCATTGCGGGAAGAAAGGCAACCAACTTACCGATATAGGCAAGCGCTTCAGAATCTTCTAGCTCGTAGCTCTGCGGGAAACTAGGAAGCTGCGCTTGGATACGCGCTGAAGCGTCGGCATCACCACTGAGTGGACCACCACCGGACACGTCGGCGGTCGGATCCGGAACTAAGACAACCACAGGGCCGGGCGTGGAGGGCGCCGTGAACGGTGGCAGTGGCGCGGGGACAGGATCGGGATCGCCCTCACATCCAACGAGACCTACGAGCAGGAGCGTGACCGCTCCGAAAATTGGTAACGCCCTGTTCCAGCGCATCTTCGGCCCCTTCGCCCGCGGATGGTCAATCATGGCGGCGCGCTGGCTCCGCGCACAAGAGCACGGCCGGTCTTCGCCGGTCTAGGTCCGGTTTCGCGCTGATGGGCCTGGCGACGGCGTCAACACCTCGCACGCGTAGCCTGCAACGTGACAATGAGGATGATCTACTGGGCTGGCAAAGTATCTCTTGTTAAATTTCGCACTGGCCTCGCTTTGAATCTCAGTGCCGGTCGCTCAATTAGCCACCACGACGCCACCGCAAGCAGGGCAGTCACGCCGGTAACGATGGCAAAGTTGAGCGCGGTGGCCTGCACACCTATGAGAGTAAGGATAACTTGCTGCACCGGGTAGCCCCAGAGATAAAGGCCGTACGAGAGATCTCCGAACCGCGCAGCGTCGCGGACGAGCGGCAGATCAGACCTCCCAACCGTAAGGACGAGGAGCGGCAGCCCAAGGACGAGAAGAATCGGACTAGCGCCTGCAAGCATCGAAAGCGAGACAAGCGCAACGCCCGCGGCGAGAGCTACCGAAGGCCGAACTTCGATGACGGAAGGTGCGCGCGCTACGAGCGACGCTGCTGCAAACAACGCGCAGAGCGTCGCAGTCTCGGACGAGCCAGGTACAGCAGCAGCAAGTGCAAGCAAACCGCACCCTGCGGCAATAGTTGCTGGCAGATACCAGCGCCTCGGCATCAACGAAACTATTAGGACACCGATATAACACAAGAACTCGACGCCAATAGTCCACAATGAACCATTAGCAGCGCTACGCGCATGCACATCGTCCTGAAATACGCCAGGAAGGTCGTAACGCCCGACCAAAACGAGATTCTGAAGGTACGTCCACGTTGCCGTGCTTGAGAAATAGCTACTTGCGGAGAGCGAGGTAAGCAGAGGCCCAATTACAAATGCAGATACAAGGACTACCACAGCCAAACCCGGTATGATGCGGAGCAGGCGGTTCCGAAGGTACGTCCACCAGCTTCTAGATCTCTGGGCGCTTTGGGTGATCAAGTATCCGCTAATACAGAAAAAAATCATCACACCGAGAGTATGAAGCGGGATTTCTCCAAGCCTAGGTGCCGTTCGACCCCGGAGCACAAAGGAGTGCCCATAGATTACCAGTAATGCTCCAGTGACGCGAAGCGCATCAAAACTATTCATTCGGTTACCAACAACAGCCACATCCACCTCATCGTCGTCCTCCGAAACCGAGGCATCCTCATTATTTCGAGCTTGTTTCATGATTTGACCCACCATCAAACCGCACGCTATGTTCCACCTGGGGGGACAAGGCCGACCATCTGGCGGTCGAACCTGGCGTTTGCACCCCTCAGACAAGGGGAAGAAATGTCGAAGAGATTTTTCGCGGTTGCACTGCTGGCCGCGGCGCTGATCACCGGCGGAGGGGCCACTACCGCCTACGCATTGACAGCGAACACTAGCATAAGCGACGCGCCGACAGGTTGGGACACCCAGTATCGACCCAGCTCGGGCGCAGCTCAGTCTATTCGTCTGTCGGTTTGCGCCCAGGGCGGCGCGGGAGCACCATCGCCGACGAGCGTACAGATGCAATTGCAGCGTAACAACGGCGGATCGGCGCTTTCTGAGGGCAACAAGACGGCGGCTTGCGGGACCACGATGAACTGGGGCACTCGGTCGACCGGAATCTCCTACCGGTACCAGATCAATGGCTGGACCGCTGGGGGCGTTTATTGCGGAGACGGATGCCTAAGACTCTTCTCGGCGGGCAGCGTCACGATCACCTACTAAGACCTAGATACAAAGCTGCACAGCCTTGGCCCGGGGCGCCTCGCCCCGGGCCAAGGCGTGTCAGCAAGGAGCGATGTTGAAGAATCTCCGTCCACTTGTGCCGATCCGAGCGAATCCAGCAGTTTGGGTCGCGCCGTTCGTCGTGTTGGGAATCGTCTACATGTGGACGACAGTGTTGGCGCCGTATCCGCCAGACCGTTATCTCACTTCGTACCTCGCCCGCGCAGCCAACGGACTCCAATACGGGCTACCGCTCGTCGCGGGAGCAAGCGCGTGGTGCGCCAGAAGAGCAGTGCCCGCGCACGACGGAGGCGCTTTGCCTCGAGTTCGAGTGTCAGTTCGAGTAATAGCGTTGTACACGTGGCCGCTCTTGGTCGCCGCCTGGATCGGTTACGGCATTACAGTAGTCCTGCAAATCTCGGCTGCGTCTCCGTTGACTGCATCCGCATCATGGATGATCTTATTGACTGTAACAGCCATGACGATCACCTCCATTTCCTTCGGTTGGCTTCTGGGGTCCCTGCTCCCCACACCAATTGCCGTCCCGATCGCGATTTTTGCTGCTTTCCAGTGGGCCGTTTCTCCGCTCCTAGACGCAAGCAACGTATCTTGGCGAAACATCGCCGGCTACGCGATATTCGCATGCTGCGACACCGCTGCCTACCAGCCGGATGGACGCGCTCTGCTCGCCCCTGTCGTCGTTGCAGTTGGTGTACTTATTGCGGCCCTGCTAACTTTCAGGTCATCGAAGTTCAGATGGCTAATTCCCGCCTGCGGGTCGATCGCGCTGACGATTGTCGTTGCAAACTTGATCGCGGTCAACACAACGGCAACTGCAGGCTCTCTCCGCAACGTGGCGGACCAAGCTTGTCAGACCTCGAATGAAGTGACGTACTGCGTCTATCCGGAGACTCTTTCCTCTGGCGAGCAACGGGACTATCTCGGATACATCACCCCCGGCGTGACGTCGCTGCAAGATAGAGGAATGGTTCTGCCAAAAACCATACGCGCTCCCCACGATGGGAGCAGCCCTGCTGAGATCCAACTCGACATCGGTGCAGGGAGGTCACAGCCTGACGTGCTTATCGCGACCGCTGGCGCGATTTACGCAAGTTTGACGTGCTCGCCGGCCGAATCGGAATCAGATATCGGGCCAGATGTTATTGTGCCCTATGCCATTGCCCTCTTGATGGGCGGCGAACCTTTGTCCGTGCTGCCTCCGATTGCAATATACGATTCCGAAGTACCTGGCGCGGTTGGACGAGAGCTCACGCCGACGGAGGTACAGGAAAAACTTGGGATCGCAGACGATAACGCGGCTGAGTCTGTTGTGGACGCGTGGCAGTCCAGCCAGACCAGCTGCAGAGAGAACGTGAATTGATGACAATTGAGATCCGCGACCTTGAATTCCGTTACAGCCGGCGGACCAGCATATTCTCGAATTTCAGCCTCGCCGTCGATCTTTTCCCTGCGGTTCTCCTTGGACAAAATGGTGCAGGGAAGTCAACGCTGTTGTCTCTGGTCGCGGGCACTTCCCGTCCGCAATCTGGCTACATTTCAGTCGGAGGTCGTCGCTCTCAGGGCCGAGGCGCTCTCCGTCAACTCAGGCGGAAGACCGGTTGGCTTCCGCAGGACGTCGAAGCCCTACTGGGGTTCACGACGGAAGAGCAAGTGACCTATGCCGGATGGCTGAAGGGGATGTCAAGAGGGGACGCAGCGAGTAGTGCGCGTCGAGCTCTTGAGAAGGTGGGCCTGGCTGACATGCGAGAGAAGCAGAGTCGTTCTCTCTCTGGCGGGCAGCGGCGGCGGCTTGGGATTGCTCAAGCGATCGTTCACGATCCAAAGCTCGTTCTGCTCGACGAGCCGTACGCCGGTCTAGATCCTGAGCAGCGGGCCTCCGTCCGCGGAACGCTCCTCGAACTGGCCAATACGACGGACCTGATGGTATCTACGCACCAGACCGAAGACCTCGAGGAGGTCTACAAGCAGGTCATCGTGCTTCGTGAGGCGAAGGTCCTGTTTTCTTCTTCGATCGCGACATTCTATGAATCGGCGCCGAAGGACTCACATGCCGCCGTCAAGGCCGAACTTGCGTACACCAACGTCCTAAAGCTCGCCGGGATGAAGGATTGAGACAATGGCTTCGTAGCCGTAGCGCCGGACCCTACGTTTTGGCTTGCGTGATCCTAGGGGCTCTCATTGCTATGAGCGGCACCTACGGCCTGACCATTCCAAACCTGCGGAACGGTTCCGTAAATGTTGTTGACCTCGGGTACGTTGCCGCAGCCATACCTGGACTCTTATGGATCGTATGCTCAGCACCAAGTCGGGACTCTGCGCAGGAACGTGTCTCCGTGCGCTCTCGCCAGCTGTTGTATCTCGACTACGCTTTGTCGACACTCATACCCGTTATCATCGGCGCGTTGCTATGGCTTGTGGGGGATAGCGCATCAAAAGGCTACGGGCGGAACGTGTTGCTTTTTGCGCTCCTGTGTGCAGCGTCACTCACTTTGATGAAAGGCTACGTCGCTCTAATCACACCGGTTGTCTATCTCGTCGTTGCGGCTTCCTTCGGCTTTCCTCAACCTGGCGCCTCCGCGGATCCGTGGGCTTTCGGGCTGGACCCCTGGGCCGTCGACGACTGGGTGCCACTGGTCGTATTCGGGGTGGTCTTCTCCAGTTTGATTCTGCTTCCTAGACGCTCGCATTGATGTCCGCCCGACCTTTATTGGGCCTTGACTGAATCCCACATTTCAGCGCGCGTCCGAGGAGACACAACAGGCTGGTTCACGGGTACTAACTGGGCCGGTGACAGTATCTTTCCGACCCTGGTCGATGTCGCTGGACGCCCGGCTGCCGTCCGGAGGGCCGAGGAGACGATCAACGTGTTCTACCGAAACGTCAGCGGCGGTCTCTGCCAGAGTTACCTCCAGAATGGAAGCTGGGCGACGTCCCCGGTCCTCGCCGCTAACCTCACTACGGAGCCCTTCTCGGTGGTAACGAGTACAGGAGTCGACGTTTTCGACGGAGGTTGCAACCGGATCGAGCGTCGAAACGCTGAGTTGGTCTGGTGCACACGTACCGCAGCTGCGGGCGATCAGGACGAGCTCGGTCGCCGGATCGTGGTACTGAAGGTGCCACCGCTGCGTCATAGTCTCGCGCAGTTCAGCGGTGTGGACCCAGCCGCGTCGGTTCTCGACGAGGAACTTCGACATGTCGGAGTACACCTGGCCGGTGCGTGCCCAGTCCTCCGCTGCCTGGTACTTCAGCGTCGCCTCGTTCATAAGACGCCAGTGCGCATCACCAAGAGAGGCCGGACGGCCGTACTGCTCGGCGAGCGAGGCGGCGGTTGCGTCCCATGCCGGCTCGTTCACCTGCCAACTTCGAACGTGCAGGTACTTGCGCCGGGCGCGCAGCGCCGTTTCCTCCGCCTTCAGCACGTCCGCCTGCTCAGGAGTGACGATGCGAGTCTGGCCAACGATCTTTCGTGCCGCGATCTGCTGCCCGCATGAGCCGCACTTGCCGCGAGCCTTAGGGATGATGTCGAGCATGAAGCCACAGCTCGGGCAGGCTGGGGAGTATCCGCGCTCAGGGCCGCATCCCGAAGGTCCCGCGCCTTGGCGAGCCGATCCCTAAGCTTTGGATGGTTTGCCCTCACAAGATTCTTCTGCCCAGTGAAGAAACGCTCGATGACCGCGACCTCGTCGGCGTAGCGCTCCTGCTTCCGAAGTGTCATGGCAGCCCACCCGGTGTAGGCCGGCGCCCGTCCGTTACCTTCGATCTCGTCCGCTCGCTCCGTTGCCGCGATGCACTCGAGGAGCAGCTCGAGCGCATGGTCGTACCGTTCCGCATGTCGGAGCGCCCGGATCTCGTCGACGTGCGCGGTGAAGTGCTTCCCCCGAACCTTCGAGAACCGGGCAGCCTTACGCCGCTGGCGCTCCGCCACCGCAATCTTCCGATCAATCTCCTCGATCGAGAGCAATGGCTCCTCGGAGCCACCAGACAGATCGACATCGAGTGTCGTCTCCCGCCCTGTGGTCGACGTCGTCGTCACGCGGATCGTGGGTGGGTCTGCGGGTGGGGGAGAGAATGTCGGCACCGCGGAGTCGGGCTCGGAGGCAGACGGGCTCGTACTTTCCCGCTTGTCCCCGCCGTCGAAGAGCGTAGGGAACCAACCCATGCACGGGTCTCCCCTGAACCTTGGCGAGCCTACCCGCGGCAAGGTACCCGCCGGCCCTCGCGCGTGCGTCGCGAACCGAGCGCAGAACGGCGCTGCCCGTCGCGGACGAAGCCGAGGCGGGCAGCGCGCAATCGCGTGGTCCGGCCGAAGAGTTGGCAGCCTGTTCCCGCCTTTTCCCTCGGCGGGTGCAGATCCTTGCCGTACGAGTTCCTAGTCTTGATGGTGCCGTCGAGGTGGCGCTCGGTGTGTTCGACCCCGCGAGCCTTCGCCATATCGCGACGATCGCCTCCTGCTCGAGCTCGCCGCCAACGTTGTGGGCTGCCAGTGATGTGCTCTGCGACTCTGAACCACCGAGATAGGCGCACTGAGGGCGGTCTCGGGGAATTCTGTCTCTCGTTGCCCAGGGGGTTGCTGCGTCGATCCTCGTGCCGTCAGCGGCTCTAGGGCACCCATGCAGAGACGCGCCTCGAATCCGTCCTGCCGGCAACGATCAAGGCTAGAGTCTCTAGAAGCTCCCTCACGGAGCCGGGGGGAGCGAAAGACGGCAGATGGGTTCTCTGCGCGGCGAGTACGCCGCTTACGATGGTCCTGGCGGACTCAAGTTTGGTACAGCTCGGATCAACGAAGGCCTCGGCTTTGCAAGAATCGTGTTAACGAGGAACGTCAATAGAGAAGGTAAAGAGTATCCGGACCCAGTCACCTTTGTCTACTTTGGTATTATCGCTGGCCGCAAAGTGGCTCTATTCTTCCGCCAAAAAGGGGCGCGTGATCGAGTTGGTGCAGCCATCTTGCGGCGCACTACTCAGGGCGAAATGCTGGGATATGCGACTTATTTCGAGGAAGATTCAACTGAATCGATCACGAAAGAAATATTCTTAAAGCTAACCTGAGTCTTCGGTGCTATAATTACCATACATGAAAGAGGTGGAAAAAGTGACCGGCAGTTGGAAAAGTGATCTTTTTCAGTCGTCCGAGCCTTCCAAATCTCTCCTGACCGCAGGCCGTGCGGTGCATTTAACCATGAACAAGTCTCACTCAATCAGGAATGTGGAGTACGCGGCGAAGCGTTTTTGGCGCAGCCGCTCTGGGCGGGCGGTAATGTCGGTAGCGTCAGGTGCTCGAACGTGCCACATCATCGCGATTGCAATGAGTGGAGTTGAGTTGGGCGCTGCGGTGGCCATGACCGCACCAAGCACGTCTTGCTCTTTCGATTTTACAGTCGTCGATCGCCGGTATCGTTTCAGAACTCCCGACCTCCAGTACGTGGCGGGTGAATCCATAATCATTGTGGACAACTCAATCCACACTGGACGTACGATGATTGCGACGCTTCACGCGCTTCGACGAGACCACGGCGTATCGGGGTCGATTCAAATTGTGAAATATATCGATTATCAAGATCCGCTAGAACGCGAGGTGCTAGCAAAGCTTCGGCGAGGTTTTGGCGCCCAGGTATTTTCCGTTCTACGCATCAGCGAGCTGACCCAAGAGCCATCATTCAAACACCTTCTTTCAGTGAAAACGGGATAGCGATGGAGTGGTGGGATTTCGAGCAGTATCCAGTCTGGCTAATAAATCTCGCGACTGTACTAGGTTTCTTACTGACTATTCTCACGGTACTTCTGTCAGTTGTCGCGGGGGTGCGGCGATACTCATGGAGCAGGCGCCTAAGCGATATCAAGGGTCTTTCCCGTCGTTCGCTCATGGAAATGCTAAGTGGCAAGGCTAGGCGCCCATTCCCCGTCAGAATTCGGAAGCGGATCACTTTTGACGAGTACAGCCGAATTGTTCACATCTTTTGCGATGACTTGACTCGCGGACGGCGTGTTGATTACGACTATTTTGTTGGTGTGAATTTGTCCGGGTTTTCAGCGGCGGCTGATTTCGCAAAATTCGGTGTTTTCCGTCGAGTACTTCTGGTTGAGGTAGATGTTATTCTGGGAAACGGAAACGAGCCTTTTGCAGAGTCAGTTCGCCCGCGTTTTGATCTTGATGACATCTCCGGGAAGCGACTGCTCGTAATTGACAACTCGATACGGTCGGGACGAACGCTACAATTGGTGGTTGAGCTTCTTGTCAAGAGCGGTGCGATAGTCGACACATGCGTTATCTACCAGAGAACTGCAGGCGACGGCTATCAAATTGATCCGGACTTTGTGATGTTGAGGTCCGCCGGCCGTAAATTCGATCATTGGCTCCGATAAGCGGCTAGTTGTACTGCTCGTCGCCCCGGAGCAAAGGAGCCTCGCCAGCCGACGTGCTCTGTGAATTGCTTCGCAAAAGCGGCGGGCGACTACGCAAATTTCGACCCCTGTTTTCCCTCGTCGCTGCGGCCGAGGAGTGCGCGGAACCAACTCGGGCAAGCGTCCCCTAGGAACGAACGCGAGCCTAGCCGCGGCGGGGGCCAGCCAGCCGACTCGCAGTCGGCGCTGATCGAACGCAGGAAGGCGCTGCCAGCGCAGGCCGGAACCGAGGCGGTCAGCGCGCGGTTTAGCGGCCTGGCCGCGGATTCGGCGGGCTACTCCGTCTAACCCTTGGATGAGGCTCCCGGATTGAAGCTGGAGGTAGACGTAGCTGCCGCTCCTTCGAAGGGACCTACGGCGGTGGAGCGTGGTCTACGGTGGACATGCACCAAATTCCTGATCCGCCGTCAAAAGAAGAGTGGGCGGTGCTACTGCGCAAGCCTGTACGTCCGGTGGCTTCGCTTGATCAGAAATCCATTCCCGACCAGCCGGGTGTGTACCTGTGCCGCCGCGACGGCGCCGCAGTGTATGTCGGTACTGCATCCAACCTCCGCGCGAGGCTATGGGGCAAGCACCTCGGAGCAGGCCTCAGCCTGGCCGGATCGTCACTTCGCCGGAACGTGGGCGAGCTACTGCTCGGCGTTCCGCCGGCGGTGACCAGTAGCCCAAACCGCGTGAAGGTGACCAGTCCGCAAGCTGAGGCGATTCACTCCTGGCTTCTGAGCTGTGACTTGGCGTGGCAAGCCTGCGAGACAGCGGCGCAGGCCAAGCTGCTCGAAAGGCGGCTCCGTGACGCGTACCTACCGCTACTCAACCGCATCTGACAGGGACCGCACTCTTGTCTAAGACGCCTAGAAATTGACATCACCAAGTTCCCGAACCGACACAGGAGGATCTTGAGCGCATCACGCTGCTTTCTTAAAAAGATTGGCGGCGCCGACGTGGTCTGGGGAGCGCAAAAGACGTTCGACATATGGGCCATCGAACAGCGGGCGCGGCTCGATCAGAAGATGTCTACGAGGCTCGCTGTTGGGTCATGGGCGCTCGTCGGCGCGACGATCGGTCTTGTAATTTGTACCGCCGGACTGATCTGGGCCACACTGGCAGTACAGCTATAGATTCTCACGCTCTTTCAGCGTACTTAGACGTGTTGACCTCGACGCGAACGCTTGCGCAATCTGGCGTGCGCCGACCTCGCGTCGCTAATCAATCTTGCGCAGCTCGCCATCCGCCGTCAGTACGGGAGTTTCTCCCTTGCGGAAAATTGCTTCCTCGCCTCCCGTAAACTGCATAGCTCGCGTTAGATGCCAGATGCTACCTTGATGGCCGGGTTGGAAAACGGACCTGAGGCAAATCGCCACATGAGCCACCACGCGTACATTGCCGCTGCCGAGAACTCGGGAGACGCTGCGAAGAGGCCGTGGGCGAAGTCATTTCGCAAGTTCAGACCAGCGGGTGAGCAGAAAAGACCGCGGATGACGAAGGCGACGTCTTCCCCGAAGATCTCTGTCGACTCGGGCTTCTCCATAAGAGAGGATAGTCCAACTTCAGTCTCGATACCGCCCTTCATCACCGTCGTGGCTGCTCCAGCGTCTCTTAGGTGCACTCGAACCAGGTGTTCAAGCTGCGGAGTGAGCAGCTGTGCTGCGGTCATAAAGTCGCCGTCGAAGCCGTAGAAGAGTGCCCGCCCGTACATCTGTGTGCGTTCGCTTGGGACAAAGCCTGCTGAGCGTGCCGTCTCAACGAAGTACGAACTGCTCAGGCGATGATCCGTGCTGAAGGCCTGCCAGGCGGGCATCAAAAAGCTGCGCACCGTGTCGACGACCTGGCCGGTAAGATCATCAACCATCTTTTGCCAGACTTGGCCAGGGATCCCGAACTGGTCGTCACGGGTATTCGCCACTTGTCTTCCGCCTCTGGTCAGACGCTCTCGTGTCACCTTTCCGAATGGGGACGTGTCGACCGCAGTCTCGGCACGATCTCGGGTGACGGTGAAGGAAGGCAGCGTGGCGACCCGAAGGAAGCGCTCCGCAGCCTCAGCCTCGCTTCTCCCAGTCATCGACCGCATGGTGTGCTCGTAGGCCTCAGAGACGTCCACTTCGGTGACCCGGGACGTCATGAACGACACGGTGGACCGATTCGCGACTCGGATGCTGGCGGCAAGCTCCGCGTCGAGATTCTGTACGCCCCGGGACTCGCGGAACGCACGTGAGAGTTGGCGCAGGATGTTGTGAGCGAGCTGGAGCTCCGATGCTGCCTTGATCGACGAGTCCGCCCCTCCTTGCTGCAGCAGCAATGAGGCTAGCCTCTGGCGGCCTCGTACCACTGACAACAGGTCGTCCGACGACGCTGCCTCATCGCCTGCCGCGCGGTGCCACTCCGCTGCCGCCTGAAAGAAGACCGAAGCGCTGGCGTCGTCGTTTGTCCTGCCGGCGAGGCTCCGAAGATGTACCGCAATCGCCGCGGCTGAGTGCTTCGCGAGCTTCTGCGTACGTAAAAGGTCGGCAAGCCAGACCGCCCGCAGCTCAGGCAGCGGAGCGAGCAGCTTCTTGATGAGTCCTGCCTCAAGCGACGCGAGCTGGCCTTGGGTTGCTCTGCCGTGCATGCGAGCGAGCTTCAGCGCGCGCGACCAGACCTCAATCACGTCTGGCTCGACAGCGGTGGTTTGGAGCGCATCCACAACAAGATTGAGCGTTGCGCGCACGAGCGCAGATCTGTCGCTGCCGGCGGCGCGCTCGGCGAGGATGTCTCGTCCGATGAACTGTTTGACGAAGGATGGGACAGCGCCGATGTTCTCCTGCAGCAGCCGCGCTTCCTCCTCGGTAAGCGAACCAGGAGTCAGGAGCGCGCCGTCGACACCACGGCGGAGCGATCCGTAAGGCTCAGCGGAGCTCTCAGGTCGGAGGAAGAAGTCGTCAAGTAGCTCAACAACGTAAATGAGACCACTACCGCTGCTGGGAGACATTGAAACGAGACTACGGCTCTGTACGCGCATCGGCAGACCCCGTCCTGACCTGGTTGCCGTCGTCCTCGAGGAGTGCGCTCAGCCGGCGGCGAGCTAGGGAATGTGAGTCGCACGCGCTCGAGACCCTCGAGGCGATCGACGCGCTGATCTCCACGGCGCGCTCGGGCACGCATCGAAGATGGCAGCGCGATGCGCCGATCCTCGTGCCAGTATGGCTCCATGGCGCGAGCAATCTTCCGAGCATCGATCAACGGTCCGACACCCAACAACAAGCAGGCGGAGTTGAGCAAGGTGCTTCTTGCGGCTCACTTCCGGAAAATTGGAACGGCTTCTTATGAAGGTGAGTTCGCGCGGTACCGCGACGCCCTTGCGGCGGTATCCGTGGGAATTGCATTCCTGAACGCACTGCCGAACGAATACGAGCTCGACCATCTCTGGACTTACGTAGACCGCACCTGAACGTTGCGACCCCGCGCGTGAGGCGCCTGATCCGAACGGGCGATCCGACCTCATTTTTGTGATCTTCGGCTCCCTTAGGCCAGGAGCGATCGATGAACCGAGCAGGTCCTCCACGTTCACACCTTGCGATCGTCCGGCAGTGGCGCATGGGAGCGTAGAGTAACGTACGAGCTGGGCGCTGAGCGTGCAGACGCGTAATCTCGAAGCACTTGAGTATCCGAATGATCATTGGAGACATGTGGAATTGATCGGTACGAACTCCGATGGAAGTGGCGACTTCAGCATGTACCTCGACGGGGAGACGTTAAGGACCTTCATCGCTGTCGACGGCGAGCTCGAGGAGTCGGCACGGCAAGAACTCGCTCCGGCACCAGGCTTTGAATCGGCCAAAGAAGACTGGTACGTCTACGGTTCGAACGGTCACAGCTGTGACATCCACGTTGATGGCGAGCACGCACGCGTTGACGGCTCAACATACCTGCTGGTGAATCGCACCGATTGGTAAAGGTCCGCGTCGGACCGCCGATCTAATGCGGAGTCGGCCGGACGTGCGGCTAACCGTCGTTACTCGTATCAGGCAGAACCGACAGAGGATGCGCTCTTGGGTCGCTGTGCGCGGGTGGCCATTCCCGCGTAGGCAGCTGGCCTAGGAGGGAGTCTGGGGCGCCTGCAGCCGGTGGACATGGTTGCGTACGAAGCGAGTGCAAAGCAGCGGCGCGGAGGTCGCGCTGACGGCGAAGTGCCCACGCGCTTCAAGCCGAACAGCGATGCTACGTCCCAGGTCGGGGCTGGCCGCTAGATCTTGTTGTCCTCCCACGAGCGCGCGACGAGGAGTCCGGGCTTCCAGCCCGTTGCCGCCAGCATCTGCGGGCTCAGAGGCGGTCCATCGCTGTCAACTGCCTGGCGCTTCAAGTGAAACGTCATTCCGCGTCCGCGGTACATGGCGGGCGGTCGGCCCGTTGGACCTCCACCTCCTGGGCTGCTCGGCGGTTCAGCCCGGCGTGTGGCGTGCTCGTCTGCCGTCGGTCTACTACGGTAAGGTCATGCGCCCGAGTCTCCCGATCATTGCCGCGGTCGACCTCTTCTGCGGTGCTGGTGGGCTCTCTCTCGGATTAGAGCAAGCCGGCGTTACCGTCAAAGCGGGAATCGACCTCGATCCAGCCTGTGCGTATCCGTACGAGCAGAATCTCGCAGCCTCCTTTCTTCTGCGGGACATCTCCAACGTGACCGGCGACGAGGTCTCCAAGTTGTGGGGAGGCGCTCAATACACCTTGCTTGCCGGGTGCGCGCCCTGTCAGCCGTTTTCAAGTCATAGAAGAGGCATCGACACGAGCGATGAGAAGAACTGGGACCTCCTCAGTCACTTCGGCCGCATCGTCCGGGAAAGCACTCCCGACTTTGTGACGATGGAGAATGTTCCGCGACTTGCGAAGATGCAGGTGTTTCTCGACTTTGTTGCAATGCTCCGAGGACTGGATTACGCGGTCGACTACGGGACCCTCTATGGTCCTCAGTTTGGGCTTCCTCAAGAGCGACGTCGACTTGTACTTGTGGCCTCGAAGGTGGGAGTCGTCCGGCTTCCGAAGGGCACGCTGGTCAAGGAGGACTATCGAACAGTCGAAGACACGATTTCTCAGCTACCTAATCTCATCAGTGGTGAGTCCGACCCCGCGGATCCTCTACACACTGCGCGACAGCTATCTCCCTTGAACCTCAAGCGAATCAAGGCTTCAAAGCCCGGTGGAACTTGGCGGGATTGGCCCGAGGACTTGCGCGCCGAATGCCACAAGAAAGCGACAGGCGCGAGCTTCCAATCGTTCTATGGTCGGATGACGTGGGAGGCACCGTCACCCACCATCACAACGCAGGCCTTTAACTACGGAACGGGGCGTTTCGGTCATCCGACCCAGCACCGCAGTCTCACTCTCAGAGAAGCCGCTATGCTTCAAGGATTCCCACGAGACTACAAGTTCGTCGCGGATGGTGAACGCCCAGCTATGTCCACCGTCGGACGCCTCATTGGCAACGCAGTGCCCCCTGCGTTCGGAGCGGCTGTCGGTCTCTCGTTTATGGAGAAGGTTCGCGAATTGGACAAGGCAAAATGAGCGCGGGATTATCAGCAGCCACTTCGCCGTTCCTCTTTAGCGTCGACCTGGCTGTGGTTGAGTCGCTCGGGATCAACCTTTACAGTAATGCCGCTGCTGTCCTCTCGGAGCTCGTGGCGAATGCTTGGGACGCGGACGCAAATCGAGTCAGTATAAACTGGACCGATGGCGGAAAGACTATCACCATTGAGGATGATGGCAGCGGAATGACGCAGTCAGAGCTCAATGGGCGCTTCCTTCGCGTCGCCTATAAGAAACGTGACACGGAAGGTAAAAGTTCCACCAAGCTGGCTCGCGCTTACATGGGGCGCAAGGGGATCGGCAAGCTGTCCGTGTTCTCCCTGGCAAGCGATGTGACGGTCTATTCGGCCAAAGATGGTGAGACGAACGGGTTCCTCATCACGGTTGCAGGTCTTCGGGCGAGCATACTCACGAACACCCCGTATCGGCCGGAGGAACTACCCGTGCCTGCTGATATGCCTGCGCACGGTACGCGGATAGTGCTGAGAAATCTTAATCGAAAAAGGACCGGCGTGTCGGTGGCAGCATTGCGGAAGAGGCTTGCGCGGCGATTCGACGTCCTTTCCTACTCGACGACCGATCCGAATCGCTTCGTCATTGAAATTGACGGCACTCCGGTCACATACGATGATCGTGAGGATCTTCGACGCCTCGAGTACATCTGGCAACTTGGAGTCGAAGAGGTGCCCCAGTCTCGTACTCCAAACGTAAAACGGCGCTGGCTCATTTCGGACAATGTGGTCAATAGTGAAAAAGGGTGGAAGATTGAAGGCTGGTTTGGTACGGTCAAGAAACCAGACGACCTGAATGACTCGGATGACGCTCAAGAGTCCTTAAGAAATATTATCATCCTTGCAAGAAAGCGGCCAATCCAAGAGGGCATCTTAGATCAGCTGGATTTCAACAAGATCTTTGGCAATTATGTCACGGGCCAAATTCGTGCGGAGTTCTTGGACCTTGACGACGGATCCGACGATATTGCTACGAGCGATCGCCAGCGACTTATCGAAGACGATGACCGAGTAAAGCTTCTCCTTAAGAAATTGCGAGACTATTTCAACTCGGCCGCTGAGCAGTGGTCACGGGAACGACCGAAGCAGAAGTTTATTGAGCTTACTGACAGATACCCAGTTGTTCGGGAGTGGGTTGATCATCGGCCGGATATTCAAAAGGATACGGCTCGAAAAGTTATTAGCGCTGTAGCAGCGCTTGAATTGGAAGATGAAGTTCAGCGGCCTGTTCTCTATCGAGCCAGTATTCTTGCTTTTGAACGTCTTGCCCTCGAGGCAACGACAAAGGATCTGGAAAAGTTCGCCAATGGTTTGTTCGCGGTCGATGTTCTCCCGCTTTTAGCAGGCGCCAGGTCCTACGAAGACGCCTTATATCTCCAGATTCTTCGCTCCCGGCTTGAGGCAATTGAAAAGCTGGAGAACATGATTAATAAGGACGAGCTTGAGAAAGTCCTTCAAAAGCATCTGTTTGATAACATGTGGCTTCTCGATCCGTCGTGGGAGGGTGCCACCGGAGATGTGGACATGGAAGTAGCGCTCGCGACGATACGACGTAAGTCAAAGGTTGTGTTCGACAAGTCTGAAAGCGCCAATCAGAAACAGGGGCGAATCGACATTCAATACCGTTCAGCTGCTGGTGTGCATATGATCGTGGAGCTGAAGAAGTACAGGCGGGAAGTCAGTCTAGACGAGCTTCGTATCCAGGGCGAAAAGTATCATGATGCGATGAGCGAGGTATTACGTAAGCGCAAAGAGCCGGTTCGTAATATTTCGGTAGTATTTGTCGTTGGGCAAGAGCCTAAGAACGTGTACACCGGCGATGAAAGCTTGGACACGGTTGTTTCTCGCCAGCTCCACCAGATTGACGGCCGGATTCTCTATTACGATACTCTTCTTGCGACGGCCCAAAAGCGGTATAAGGACTACCGCGATCGCCAAAGCGACGTTACCGAGCTTGATAAGGTGATGAGCGCCCTTGGGGGAGAAGGATTGTCAAAATGAAACGCCTGGGACTTCACGGGGACGGCGTTCCCAAGGGCGCGCGCTTGCCGGCGGTGCAAGGCCGTAAGGTCTTAAGGCAATGACGAACTCTTGGGCGTCAAGCGCCGGCGCCCGTGCGAGAATGCAGGCAAATCGTGGACGCGACACGAAGCCAGAGTTGATGCTTCGAAGCGAGCTTCACCGCCGCGGCTTGCGCTATCGCGTAAACCTTCGGCCGGAGCGAGATTTGCGTCGGACTGCTGATCTCCTTTTCTCTCGGGCGCGGGTGGCCGTATTCGTTGATGGCTGCTTCTGGCATGGCTGCCCCCAACACTTCTCCCAGCCCAAGACGAATCCAGATTTTTGGCTCAAGAAGATCGAGCGAAATCGCAACCGCGACAGAGACACGTCTGCTCTACTTGAAACTCGCGGTTGGATTGTAATTCGGTTCTGGGAGCACGAGATCATGGAAGGAGCTGCGGACTCGGTGGAGAAGGCAGTTCGCGAGGCGTCGCAACTAGGTAAGAAGGTGAGGGAGAAGTGACTCCGGAAAAACAGTATGAGATCAATGTCGATCCGCGAATTTTGGAGCTTCTAGGGCCCAATCTTTACACAAACGTCTACTACGTTCTTGCTGAGTTGATCGCAAATGCGTATGACGCTGATGCCCGAAATGTATACATCTTCTCGGAAGATGAATTTCTTCGCGTAGAAGACGACGGTCGCGGGATGTCCTACGAGGCCGGAGATGTTCGCCGATACCTGAACGTCGCTGGCGTGTCGCGGACGACCGAGAAGGACTCCTACACTCCCGCTGGACGGCGAAAAATGGGGCGAAAGGGCGTCGGAAAGCTCGCGGCACTCTCCGTCTCGGAGAATGTTGATGTTCTTACGGTGGCCGGCGGCGAGAGATCTGGATTTGTGCTGACACGCCACCCGGACAACGGTAACGTACTCGAGGCAATTCCCGACGCGGAGGTCAGGTTCCTCCGGATCGGCGACCACGGTTCTGCCATTGTGATGCACAAACCCCAGTACCAGCTTCATAAGACCATGTCCGCGGTGCGGCGGAATCTGCTTAAGATGTTTCCCCTAGTGGGTCAGGACTTTCGTATTCATGTGATCCGAGGCAAGGAGTCTGTGGCTATCGACTCGTTCGACCAGAGTGTCATGAGCGAGTTGAGTACCCTGATCACGCTTGGGGCGGATTACGGTCGCCTCGCAAAGCTCGTCCCGAACCCGTATCCGGCGCGGCGTGATGACCTGATTTCAATTCGCGAGGCCGTCCAACTCCCGATACAGGTGGTTGATGCCTCCGGGGCTGAGCGAGAGCTGACGCTCGAAATTCAGGGCTGGATCGGAACCTATAAAAGTACTCGTGGACGGAAAGTCGAGATGACCGACTTCCCGGATAACTTCATTTCGTTATTTGCAAATGGTAAACTAGGAGAGTTCAACATCCTTCCCGCCGTGGGCCAAAACAAGCTAAGTGAAGTCTATGTCGTCGGTCAGCTCCATGTTGACATGTTCGAACTGACCGAGTTGCCGGATATGGCGCTGAGCAACCGGCAAGGTTATAAGTCGGATGATCCGAGATACCTCGCGACCTTGGGCTACGTGCGAAATCGGTTACTCGGTGATGCTCGCCGCAGTCGTGATCTTTTTGTCAGCTTGGAGAACAAGATGAAAAAGGAGAGGAAGCGTTCGGAGCAACTCGACAACGAGGCAAGATTCAAGGCATCGATCGACGAGTTCAGGCGCAAAGCGAGCGAGTCGGCGGCCGAGGCGTTGCACTCGCTTGCAGCGGGTGCGTCCGAAGAAGAGATGCAGAAGGTGGTTGCCGGCTCTTTCAACAGGCATATCCCTGAGCTCGGCATCAAGGCGCTAGTCGACTCTCAGAAGAAAAAGATTCTCATAAGTCAGACTCGCCCGGACAAACCGTTTGCTGACGTCATACAGCAAATGCTATCCCACAACGGGGTCTCGAATGAAGATATTCTATATACCAACGGGGACGATGAAGTGTGTCGTATCCCAGAGGGACGCAAGGTGTATGAGTATCTTCGTGAGTTCTTTGTGGATAGCTATTCGACCCAAAAGATCATGGTGTTGTTCGTCACTAGTGAGAATACCAAAAGTTCGTGGGGTGCAATCAGTGAGGTTGGCGCTTCCTGGATAACTCAAGTGGATCACAAGATCTTCAACATCTCACCCTTTCGTCCGGAGCATCCGCTCAACGATGAGGCACAATGGCAAAGCACAAGTCGAGATCTTAAGACTGGCGACCTGTGGATGGACAAGCTAAACGCTGATATTCTCTGCCAGAAGATCGAGTCGGTCTGCGACTCATTGGGTTACAGCAAAAGATTGCGACCGGATAATTTGGCATACTTGGGAACTCTTGTAGACATCAGATCCTTATAGATGCTCCTCAGCCTCTTCTACAGGGCCACAAGGGGCAAATACAGAGGGTTTCCGCCCAATGGTTTCTCCATTGGTCTGGCGAGGAAGAGTGCTTAGGTCTTCGCTGTGTGTCCGGATGACGAGGCACGCCGTAAAAGAGACCACGGCGAGCAAGAGTTCCTCGGGCACCGCAAGAAGCTTGTCGCAAGCTTCCCTCGAGGCGCGACGAGTCGGTAAGAGCATCAGGCTGACCGAGGGTGCCTTCATCACTGCCTCCCGTGCCCACGGCGTCACGGACGAACAACGCGAGGAGATCGTTCGCCGGCACCGCACCCCACCGCCGACCTACGCCTCCGTCTCGGAAGCGAAGCAGCACGACTCGAAGCGCGGCGGGGGAGCGTCTAGCAACGTGACAATCGTGCCCATCGCGCAGCGCATCGACAAGAAGAAGCTCGTCCGCGCGATCCTCGCCCTCGTGCGCTGGCAAATGGAGAACCCCGACTACGTGCGGGACGACAGCAAGGCAGCTGTCGTTTCTACTCCGATTCTTGAGCCCGTGCCTGGAGCCTCGCCTTCATCGTCTTCGGATCGACGCCGTAGAGCGCACCAAGCTGGTTCAGCGACCAGCCCCGTGTCTTCAGCGACGCCGCATCCTCCAGCTGCTTCTCCGTCAGCACAACCTGACGCACCGGAACGTGCTGCTGCTTGAGTGCTGACCGCACTGCTTCGCGGCTGACGCCCCACGACGCGGCGAGCTGGCGGATGTTCCCGCCCGAGGCGTACTCAGCGGCCAGGTTGGCCTTCTGCTCGTCTGACAGCCGCACCTGGCGCTGACGAAGGGCCTGCACGCCAACCGGGGGATCCGCCTGTTCAGGCTCGTCACCCCTGTTGATCCCGGTCCTGGCGGCCACCAGCGCACGCTCCCATCTTTTTTGATTAGTTGCAGATAGGTGCACCACAGCGTGATGTCCCCGTGTAGCGGAGCAGACGGTCCGCCCGACGGCATGAGCGTCGCCGGGCGGAGAACGGCGGGGGAGTGGACGAGCAGCGGGTGAAGCTCACCATCGGCGTCGTCGCGGTGGTGGCCGCGGTGATCCTGATCATCGAGCGGAAGGCGTACGCGCGGTGGAACGCCCGAATGATCCGCCGGACGTGGGGGGCCGACTCGAAACGCTACGCGTCGGCGCAGACGCCCGGGTCGGTGCTCGTCACGGGGATCGGGCTGGCGTTCATCGGCGTCGTCTTCGTCGTGACCTCGATCGCCTCGATCACGGGCTGACTCCAGCCGGAGATGGGGAGAAACAGGCAGGAAACCTGCGGCGGGTATCGTCGGCGCATGAGACTCCGTGCAGCCCACGCGCTCGGCGCGCTGGTCGTGTCCTCGCTCCTCCTCGCTCCCGCTGCCGTTGCGGCGCCCTCATCGACGGCACGCGCCGTCGACGGCGGCGCCAGCGCGGGCGACCCGTACTTTCCCGGCCTCGGCAGCACGGGGTTCGACGCCCTGAGCTACAGCCTCGTGCTGAAGTACGACCCGGCCGCCCGCGCGCTCGGCGGGCGCGCGCTCGTCACGCTCGCTCCGACCCGGGATCTGCGGTCGCTGTCGTTCGATCTGACAGGGCTGACGGTGTCGAAGGTCACGGTGAACACGCGCTCCGCGGCCTTCGTTCAGGAGGGATCGGAGCTGGTCGTCACTCCGGCCCGCTCGCTGAGGAAGGGCGTGCCGACCCTGGTGAACATCGAGTATGCGGGCACGACCGGGAACCCCGTGGACAACACCGGCGCTCCGTTCGGCTGGTGGTCGACCAGCGACGGCGCACTCGTCGCGAGCGAGCCGAACGGCGCGTCCACCTGGTACCCCGTCAACGACTCCCCGGCCGACAAGGCCCGCTACACCTTCACCATCACGGTCCCGGAGGGGCGGACCGTGGTCGCGAACGGCGTGCCGGTGGGGTCGCCCACCACTTCGAAGGGCTGGACCACGTCGAGCTGGGTCGAGACGAGCCCCATGGCGAGCTACCTCGCGATGGTGAACATCGGCGACTACGACCTGGTCCGCTCCACCCGCGGCGGCATCGTGACCGTCGACGCGATCGATCGCGACATCACGGGCGACGTCCGGGCGGGGACCGAGGCCGCGCTGGCGAAGCAGGGCGACATCATCGACTACTTCTCGACCGTGTTCGGCCCGTACCCCTTCCGATCGGGCGGCGCGGTGGTCGACGACGAGGAGATCGGCTACGCGCTCGAGACCCAGGGGCGCTCGTTCTACTCCGGCGGGGCGGACGAGTCGACGGTGGCGCACGAGATCGCGCACCAGTGGTACGGGAACAGCGCCACTCCGGGCGTCTGGTCGGACATCTGGCTGAACGAGGGCTTCGCGACCTACGCGGAGTGGCTCTGGGAGGAGCACTCCGGCGGCACGAGTGTCGCGGACTCCGCGGCGCAGGTCGCCGCGATCCCGGCGGACGACCCGTTCTGGGCCACCGCGGTGGCGGACCCCGGGGCGACCGGACTGTTCGACGGCCCGGTCTACGCCCGCGGAGGGCTGACGCTCGTGGAGCTGCGCGAGGAGATCGGGGCGGACGCGTTCGCCGTGCTGCTCGAGCGCTGGGCGACGGAGAATCGCTACTCGACGGTCAGCACCGCCGATCTGCAGGCGCTCGCGGAGGAGGTCTCGGGACAGGATCTGTCGGCCTTCTTCGAGGCGTGGCTCGTCACTCCGGAGAAGCCCGCGGGTCTGTGACGTCGGGCCGTCGCGGCGGACGGAGGCGCTCACCGGGCCGGGAAGGCGGTGGACCGGACGTTGCGGTCGGCGGTCGCGACGTCCGGAGATCGGACGGGCGGCTCCAGCGTCACCGAGGTGCCTCGGACGCGGACGGCGACGAAGGACGCAGCGCAGCCGTCTCGATCCGGCGCTGATCCGGCGTTCCCGCCCTACTTCGCGAGCGAGACCAGGCGCAGTGCGGTGCTCTTCGACGGCGTCAGCGAGGGCGCGGACGGTCGGAACTCGGTCTGGACCGAGTGGAGTCCGAGGGGGAGCTTCGGCACGGTGAGCCGGACGGCGGGGGCGCCCGTGACCACCGTGCCGCTCCAGCGGACGACTCCGTCGATCTTCAGCGACAGCACGCCGGGCCCGGCACTGCCGTCGGCGGCTCGGACGGACGTGAGGAGCGTCGTCGAGTTCGTCGGGAGCTGGAGGGGCGTGGAGAGCCGGGCCGTGGTGGTGGTCGCGACCGGCCGGCCGGTCCCGGTGGTCACCTCGACCACCGACGAGGTACTCGCGCCGGCCCAGAGCACACCGGCGAGGTACGTCTGGTTCGGCGCGAGGCCCGACCAGCTCGCCGTGACCGTCGGGTTCGCGGCGGACACGGTCGCGGGGGACAGGGTGAGCGGCGCCTCGGGCTTCGCGGTCGTCGTCCGGACGTCCACGGGCACGCCGGCGGGGCCGGACACCTGGTAGACGTCGATCAGCCACAGGCCGTCGAACGGCCGCGCGAGGTCGTAGCGGTCGCTCGTGCCGGGACCCTCGATGGTCGCGAAGTGCCAGGGATCGAGATCGCGGGGTTCGATGTAGGTCAGCTCGGTGCGGAGCTGGACCGAGTCGCTACCGGCCTCGACGTCCACGCGGAGGAGCGTGTCCCCGCTGATCTCGACCTGGCCCTGGGCGACGATGCCCTCGCCGCCTCCGGTCGTGCCCGAGTGACCGTCGTTCTTGGGCGGGAAGCCCTGGAAGATCACCGACGGCCGACCCAGGCCCAGGCTGATCGGAGTGGCGGTCTCACCCGCGGACAGGACGGGAGTCAGCTGGACCGAACCGGTCGTCCCGCTGCCGGAGGCTGAGGGAGGCGGTGTCAGCGCGACCGCCGCGCCGCTCGGCACGAGGGCCGCTCCCATCGCCACGACACCGACCAGCGCTGCGCTGAGTACCCGGGCACGAATCCGCTGCGTCATGAGACCGACTCCTTCGTCGCGGTCATCATCCCGCTGCACGACTCCGGCGACAAGGGCCCGTCGACACGGGGGTCGGCGAAGCCGCGGCCGATCGACGCCGGTCGTCGGGCGGCGTCGGGTCGTCGCACTTCATCGTGCACAACGTCGGCCGGATCCCGACCGCGGCGACCATCCCGGCTGAAGACCCTCCTCGGCCGAAGTCCTGCATCCGCGGTCCCGGCCGCCTCAGTGCCCCGCCTTCCAGTACCCGCAGAACGTGACGTGCCCCTTGGGCACCCGGCGCTCGCCGACGAGGTGACGCCGCGCGCCCGTCGCGAGCGCGGACTCGCCGATCGCGAAGGCGTAGAGGCCGTCGGTCTCGAGGGTCATCGCCTCGAGATGCGCCAGCGCGAGCGTTCCCGGCGCGACTCCGGGTGCGCGGATCAGCAGGTGCAGCACGAGACCGGGAGGCAGGGTCAGCGCTGCCGCATCGGAGGCGTCGACCACCTCGAGCACCGCGTCGCCGACCGCGTCCGGCGGCAGCGAGCGGCCGATGCCCGCGAGCGCGGGGAGGCCCGTCTCGTCCGTGACGATCAGGTGGCGGCGGGTGCCGGCGGGCGGCACGAAGAGGATCCCCTCGTCGAGGATCGCGACCCGGTCGCCGACGCGGGCGTGCGCGGCCCAGCGGGACGCGAATCCGTCGTCGCCGTGGAGCGCGAAGTCGATGTCGAGCTCGGCCGCGGACCCGACGGACGCGGGCCGGAACGCGCTGACGGTGTAGTTGCGCAGCGCCGGGCGCTCGGCCTTGGGGATCGTCAGGAATCTCGCGTAGCCCAGCAGCCCGATGTTCTTCGGCAGGCGCATGTCGTCGTGGCCGGGCTGCGGGAGGAAGAGGCGGAACCACTGGTCGAAGCCGAGAGCCGTGAAGTGCTCGAGCGACTCCCCGGTGATCGTCACCCGCTGGAAGGAGGCGCTGACCTTCTCGGACGAGGCGACGTAGGCGAGGAGCATCGTCTTCTCGGACGGCTCGACGCGGCGCGCCGTGCCCCTAGCCACGGGCGGTTCCCACCGTGCGCTGCGGGGCGGCGCTCGAGCGTCCCACTCCGGCGGCGCGCAGCCTCCGCGCGAGGATCAGCGCCAGCTGCACGAAGCCGAGCGAGACGACGGCGGTGAGCGCGTAGAGCACGACGAGGAGCCACGCAACACTCATCACGGCGTCGATGTAGACGAACCAGAGCGTCGAGAACGCGGTGATCAGCACGCCGTAGCCGACGAAGAACACCGGTGCGCTCCAGTTCCGGTAGAGGGTGATGAGGAACGGCAGCTCCGACAGCACGCCCGCCATGACCACCGTCGGCAGCTGGGCGAAGCCGAACGGAGTCAGCGGAGCGTTCACGAGGCCCGCCAGCAGCGCGATCAGGAACCCCGCTCCCGGGCGCTGCAGCAGCGCGAGACCGGTCATCGACGGCAGGATCCACGCGCCGATCGTGACGGCGACGAACGCGGGGGCGAGGACGGACAGCGCCAGGCTCGCGTAGTTCATCCCGACGGTCAGCAGACCGCCGGCGACGCCCAGGACGGCGCAGGTGAGGAGGTAGCGCGTGCTCGCGCGGCGGCGGACGGTCATGGGACTCCGATCGTGAGGATCCCCGAGGAGGGGAGGGTGAGCAGGAGCGCGGCGGTGCCGGCCCAGAAGACGACGACGAAGACGACGTCCCGGGCCCGGAACGGCACCGGGTACCGCTGGGTCCGGGTCGGATGGGCCCCGAAGGCGCGCGAGTCCATCGAGAGGGCGACCCGCTCGGCGTGGCGGATCGCACTCGCGAGCAGGGGGACGACGTACCCGAGCCACCGGCGCAGCAGGGCGACGGGCCCGCGTCCGGCGACGGTCCCGCGCACGCGGTGGGCGGCCCGGATGACGGCGAGCTCGTGGGCGAAGCGCGGCACGAAGCGGTAGGCGGCCAGCGCGGTCCAGCCGATCCGGTACGGGACGTGCAGCTGCTGCACGAGCGCGCGCACGAGGTCCGGACCGGTGGTCGTCAGCCCGCCGAGGAGCGCGAGGCCGGACAGGCTGGCGAGGCGCAGCGCCGTGGCGAGCCCGATCTGCAGGGCCCCCGCGCGCACCTGCAGTCCACCCACCTCGAGCAGCACGGCGGAATCGTCGACGCGCGCGGGATCGACCCAGGCGGTGAAGCTGACGGTGAGGACGGCGACGGCGATCGGGAAGCCGAGGAGCACGGCGGTGACGGCCCGTCGGCTCATCCGGGCGCCGACCAGCAGGAGCGCCATCGCGACGAGGAGGAACGCCAGCGGAGTCGCGGCGTCGCGCACGACGACGAGCGCCACCATCGCGGGCATCGGGGCGACGGCCTTGCTCAGCGGGTTCAGCCCGTGCAGGAAGCGCGCCCGGCTCGGGAGCGTGAGGGAGGGGCCGAGCGCTGCGGCGCTCATCCGGGGACCCCGGGCAGGTCGCGGAAGCGGGTGATCCCGCGCCACGCCGGGTGCCGCTCGAGACTCCGCATCGCGCGGGCGAGCGGCGGGCGGAGGAGCCCGGCCGACTCGAGCAGGCCGCTCGCGAGGACGTCCGCCGCGGGACCCTCGCCGAGGAGCCGCCCGCCGCCCATGACCGCGAGGCGGTCCGCGCGGTCGGCGACGAGCTGGAGGTCGTGGGTCACGACCAGCACGGTGGTGCACTCGTCGCGCAGCTGCTCGAGCACGTCCAGCAGCTCGCCGGCGTGCGCCCGGTCCTGGCCGAACGTCGGCTCGTCGAGCGCGAGGACGGGGGCTCCGGTGATGAGCGCCGTGCCGACCGAGAGCCGGCGCTTCTGGCCGCCCGACAGCAGGAAGGGGTGCTGGTCGCGCAGGGCGAGGAGCCCGAAGCGGCGGAGCATCCCGTCGACGCGCTCGCGGGTCTCGTCGACGTCGACGCCCCTGATCCGCAGGCCGTGCGCGAGCTCCAGGGCGACGGTGGGCTGGACGAACTGGTGCTCGGGGTTCTGGAAGACGAAGCCGACGGTCGCGGCCAGCGTGCGCGGGTCGGCGCGGGACGGGTCGAGCCCGGCGATCTCGACCGTCCGCCGGGGCGGCGGGACGACGCCCGCGATCGCCTGCAGGAGCGTGGTCTTGCCGGCGCCGTTCGTTCCGATGATCGCCAGCAGATCACCGGCGGCCACGTCGAGGTCGACCTCGCGCACCAGCGTCGCTCCGCTCTTCACCACGGACAGGCCGCGGACCCGGAGGAGCGGCTCGGCGGCCGCGCGGGGCGGCGCGGCGGGGGCCGGCGCGGGAAGCGACTCCACCGCGTCGAGCGCCGCGGCGAGCTCGCGAGCGGTCAGCGGCAGCGGGGCGAGGCGCACTCCGGCCGACTGCAGCCGGAGCGCGGCGAGCGCGGCCGTCGGGAGCCAGACCCCGAGGGCGGCGAGCGTGTCGGCGCCGTCGCGGAGGACCTCGTCGACCGTGCCCTCCAGAGCCGGTCGCCCGTCGCGGTCGAGGACGAGCACCCGGTCGACGAGTTCCACCGCCGCATCGAGATCGTGCTCCACCAGGACGACCGCGACCGCCCTCTCCCGCACCAGCTCCGCGAGGATCGCGTAGACCTCCTCCGTGCCGACCGGATCGAGGTTGGCGGTCGGCTCGTCGAGCACCAGGACGGGGGAGCCGAGCGCCAGGGCGCACGCGATCGCGAGCCGCTGCCGTCCGCCGCCGGAGAGGCGGTCCGGGTCCTCCGCGCGCCGCTCCCACAGCCCCACGCGTCGCAGCGCCCGCTCGGCCCGCTCGAGGACCTCGGCGGCGGGCACGAGCAGGTTCTCGGGTCCGAACGCGACCTCGTCGAGGACGGAGCCGGTGACGATCTGCGCGTCCGGATCCTGGAACACCATCGCCACGGTGCGGCTGGCCTCGGCGACCGGGAGATCGACGCTCGAGCGGCCTCCGATGGAGACGGTGCCGTCGAGTGCGGCCGGGACCGAGTGCGGCACGAGCCCGTTCAGCGCGAGCGTCAGGGTCGACTTGCCCGAACCGGACGGGCCGAGGACGAGCAGCACCTCGCCGGGGCGGACGTCGAGATCGACGGCGCAGGGGGACGGGCGTTCGGCACCCTCGTGGGTGACGACGAGCCCGCGGGTGCTGATCAGGGCGGGTCGGAC